>JACPQZ010000002.1 GCA_016190205.1 Candidatus Omnitrophota bacterium
ATGGGATCACCTCCTATCTGTGGTAAATAATATACCACAGGTGGTAAAAAATAAACCCCATAATGTTAAATTTATATCTCTTTTAAATAGAGGTAGTTGTGTCAATTTTATAATTTTACTCACTGGCATTAGTAGTTCTACTCATAATGATAACGCACGAAATTCTTTTGTCAATCTATCCTTACGGATAACCTAACTCCCCGACCGCTGGCCCTTGAGCGCGCCGCTGGCGGCGGCTAAAAGGAAGAGGGTGAGGCCGAGGAGTATGACGGCGACGAGGCCGATGGGGTCGCGGGGGGCGTGGCCGGTGGTGAGGCCCTGAAGGGCGGGTCGGATCATGAGCCAGAGTGAGGTGACCGTTACCGCCAGCATGAAAAGCATGGGGGCCGCCGTCACCCACCAGGGTTTCTTCGAGCGCCACAGCCACAGGGAGATCGCCATCAGCGTGAGGGCCGCGAGGAGCTGGTTCGAGGTGCCGAAGAGGGTCCAGAAAGCCTTCCAGGCCGGCAGGCGGTTTCCAAGGGCGTCCGTTACGGTCATCGAAACGCACAGAAAAGGGATAACGAGAGAAAGCGCGGTGGCGGCGTAGCGGCCGCGCGCGCCCTTTAAGCCCAGGAGCTCCTGCAGGATCTGCCGGGCGAGCCGCGTAGCGACGTCTAAAGTGTCGTAAATAAACGTGGTGAAGGCCAAGAGCACGAAGGAGCGCGCCCAGTCGCGGGAGATCCCGAGCCGCTGAACAAGCGTTGCGAGCCCTTCAGCAAAGACGCGGTCCGGGGAGCCCTGGGCGAGTGCGTCGGACTTTGCGAGCATCATGACCGTCGAAAGCGCGAGGACTGCGACGAGACCTTCCAGGAGCATCCCGCCATAGCCCACGGCGCGGCAGTCTTTTTCGTTGCCGATCTGCTTGGAGGTGGTGCCCGAACACACGATGCCGTGGAAGCCCGAGCAGGCGCCGCAGGCAACTGTCACGAACAGCACGGGGAAAAGCGGCAGCCCCTTTTCACTTGTGAAGCCGATGAAGGCCGGGTACTCTGCCCCGCCGGGCTTTAAGATCACCCCCACAAGACCCAGCGCGAGTGTTACATATAGAAAGAACCCGCCCAAATACCCCCGCGGCTGGAGCAGTAGCCACACCGGAATGACGGACGCAATGAAGCAGTACCCCATGAGGAACAAGTTCCAGACCTGCTTCGGCTCAAGGGGTCCCAGGGCCGGCGCGCTCACGGGAAGCCAGCGCCCCCCCATGACGCACAGGAAAACGATTGGGAGGAAAATGGCCGTCGCCTTCCCAAGCGGGAGTTTCCATTTATAAAGCGCGACGCCCATCAAAAGGCCCGTCAAAAGATACATGAGAGATGATGACGCCACCCCGCCCCCCAGCTCCGGGTCCGTGAAAGACTGCGAGGTGATGTCGGCGAAGGCCGTGATGACGTACATGAGGGAGAGCCAAACGAAAATGAGGAAAGCGACGTGCCCCTTGCGCCCCAAGTAGCGGTGCATGATCTCCACGATAGACGTTGCCCCGTGTCTTACCGAGCCCACCAGGCTTGAAAAATCGTGCACGGCCCCGAAGAAAACAGCGCCTATCACCACCCACAGGAGAACGGGCAGCCACCCGAAGGCCAGGCCCGCCACGATGGGGCCCACGATGGGCCCGGCGGCCGAGATGGCCGAGAAGTGCTGGGCCAGGAGAAACCCGCGAGAGGTGGGAGTAAAATCCACGCCGTCATTAATCTCAGCCGCAGGGGTGCGGCGCGTGGGGCTTAAATCCATCCGCCGGCTTAAGAAACCGCCGTAGACAAAATACGCGCCGAGAAATATGGCGCCCACAAGGAGTATGAGAACCGGGAAACTCAAACAGCGCTCTCCGCTTTAAACATACGGGTTCATTCGCCTTTGCCCTTTACCTGGTTTTCCACGATCTGACTATAATCAGTGACGCCGGATTCCATCTGCCGGATAAAATCCTGCGCCGCGGGTATGCGGCCCGCTTCGTCCGGGTCGTCGGGACTGGCCACCTCCAGATACCTCTTAAACATGGCGACGGACTCGTCCGGTCTGCCCTGGCGGCAAAAGTTGTAGGCGATCCAATAATACGGCTCGGGGCGAGCCGGCTCGATTTCAATGACCTTGCGGAAGTACCCCTCGGAATCTTCCATGTTCAAATAGGCTAGCCGCAGCCATGCGTCGGCCAGCTGTGGATCGCTTCGCACGGCTTCCTCCAACGCCGCCTGCGCTTTCTCCTGGCCGCCCTCGCTCAGGTAGTACTGCCCCAGCGCAAGCCATGCCCTCCCATCCCCCGCCCCCATTTGAGTTTTGAAGTATGCCAGCATGTCACGATCCTGCGCGTTCCACTCCTCCCCGGCGCACGCAGCGGGGTTGACCATATGCAGGAAGAGCGCGGACACGCCGATCATTTTTAAGATGGGAAGTTTATACATGGTATTTGCCCGGGGGACACTGCGACAACGGCACCGGCGTAGCTGGTACCGAAAAGGTACCGAAAAATTGTCTCGCTGGAGCTACAAAAGCCAAGTCAGAACGCCCGCCAGGGCCAGGAGCGCCCCGGCGACAGCGATGATGCGAAAGGGATAGCGGCCCATGCTCGACAAAAAGCCCGCCGCGACCGGCACGTGCCGCCCGCAAAAAAGGCAGCGCACGGCCTCCTCGGGGATCTCGTTCTGGCAGGACGGACAGCGTTTCTTCCCTTGAGCCGGCTCGGAATAGTCGTCACGGAACCGGCGCGGGATGTCGGCTTCCGACCACTCGGGGACTTCGCCCTCGCGCTCTTCGACGCTCATCTTTTCAGTTGTCTGACCGAAGGCTATGTTAATTTAGAAAATCAGCCATCGGCTGACAGCTGAAAGCTGAAGGCCGAAAGCTAACAAGTATATCTCACAAAAACAGCCCGGCCTTCAAAAGGTCCTGGATGTCTACCATGCCGACGGGGCGGCCGGTTTTGTCGACGACGGGGATCTCGTCGATGCGGCGCTTGTTGAGGAGCCCCAAGGCCTCGACGGCGAGGCGCCCGGAGCGGACGGTGATGGGCCTTTTGGTCATCACGTTTTTAAGAAGCAGGGATTGGGCGGAGATATTTCCGTCCATCTCGAGGTGACGTCTTAAGTCGCCGTCGGTAAAAATCCCGACGAGGCGGCCCGTGCGATTGACGATGCTGGCCGCCCCGGCGCGGGCCTTCGTAATTGTAAGGAGTGCTTCCTTGACGGAGCGCTCCTCGCGCACTATCGGGTGCGCGGCCCCACGCCGCATCACGTCATCTACAGTTAGCGTAAGCCTTTTCCCAAGCTGGCCCCCCGGGTGATAGAAGGCAAAGTCCTTGACCTTAAACCCGCGTTTTTCCTGCAAGACCACCGCGAGGGCGTCTCCCATGGCAAGTGTCGCAACCGTGCTCGCCGTGGGGGCAAGCCCTAAGGGGCAGGCCTCTTTCTTGACTCCCACGTCCAAAACCACGTCGGCGTGACGCGCGAGGGTGGACTTGAGTCCCCCCGTAAAGGCAATGACCTGCGCCCCGAGGCGCTTGATTTTGGGAAGGAGCCTTACCACCTCTTCGGTCTCGCCGCTATTGGAAATCGCAATGACCACGTCATCGGCGGTCACCATGCCTAAGTCTCCGTGACCCGCTTCGGCCGGGTGCATGAAAAAGCTGGGGGTGCCGGTGGAGGCTAAGGTCGCCGAAATTTTCTTTCCGATGAGTCCGGGCTTTCCGATACCCGTCACGATCACCTTTCCCCTGCATTTAAAAATAAGGTTTACCGCGCGCTCAAAACGCGCGTCCACACGCCGGATGAGCGAGCGGACCGCGTCTGCTTCAACCCGGAGCACCTCGCGCGCGCGCTTTAAACTCATTGGCTCACCTCATCGGCGACGCGGCCTTTACTCATAACTACTTCATGGATCTGTTTTGCCTCACGCAATAGCTCCTCGAGTTCGGCCAAGGGCAGCATGTTGGCCCCGTCGCAGGGCGCATGATCAGGGTCGCGGTGAACTTCCAGAAAAAGCCCGTCGCAGCCCGCCCCGCAGGCCGCGCGCGCCAGGCCCGCCACGAACCGGCGCTCTCCGCCCGAGGAATCGCCCTTGCCGCCCGGAAGCTGGATGGAATGGGTGGCGTCGTAAATCACGGGAAAGCCATAGGAACGCATAATAAGAAGACTGCGCATATCGGAGACCAAGTTGTTGTAACCAAAGGAGGTCCCCCGCTCCGTGAGCAGGATGCGATTATTCTTGCGGGAGAGCACCTTTTCGACCACGTGCTTCATGTCCCACGGGGCGAGAAACTGGCCCTTTTTGATATTGACCACGCGTCCACTCTCGGCGGCGGCGTACAAAAGATCGGTCTGCCGCGATAGAAAGGCAGGTATCTGGATGCAGTCCAGCACCTCCTGGGCCAGGCGTACTTCCTCAACGCTGTGGCAGTCGCTTAAGACCGGAACTCCCACTTTCTGCTTGACGCGCTTTAAGACCGCGAGGCCCTCTTTAATACCCGGGCCACGAAATGATTTACCGGAAGTTCTATTGGCCTTGTCGTAGCTCGACTTGTAAACATAGGGAAGCCCCAGGGAGCGCGCGATGTCCCGGATGGCGGCGGCGTGTTCTAAGGCGTGCGCCTCACCCTCGACCACGTCGGGGCCGGCGATCAAGGCGAGCGGCCTCCCCTCGCCGATCAAAACGTCCTCAAGTACCCGCAGGGGATTCGGCATGGGCCGCCTCTTCTTTTTTCCGGTGCTGGCCGTTTTCGAGTGAGGCCGTCACAAAACCGCGGAACAGCGGGTGACAGGCATCGGGCTTGGACTGAAACTCGGGATGGAACTGCCCCGCCACGAACCAGGGGTGATTTTCCAGCTCCATGATCTCGACGAGCTGACCGTTGGGAGAATGACCAGACACCACCATCCCGTGCTGGGCGAAGAGCTTCCGGTACTCGTTGTTAAATTCATAGCGGTGGCGGTGTCTTTCGGAGATCCTGTCTTTTTCGTACGCCTTGTGCGTGCGCGTGCCCCTCTTGATTTTGCAGGCATACGCACCGAGCCGCATGGTCCCGCCCAGGTCTTTCACCTTCTTTTGCTCTTCCAGAAGGCTGATCACCGGATGGGCCGTCTCCTTATTAAATTCGGTGGAATTGGCGCCTTTCAAATTGCAGACATTGCGGGCGAATTCGACGGTCGCGATCTGCATCCCCAGGCAGATGCCGAAATATGGGATTTGCTTCTCGCGGGCAAAACGGGCAGAGGCAATTTTTCCCTCGATGCCGCGGTCTCCAAAACCGCCGGGGATGAGGATACCGTCCATGCCGCTCAAAAGCTTGTCCGCGCTCTTCTCCTCAATCTCAACGGCATCCACCTTTTTGACCTCCACGCGCACGTCGTTGGCGATCCCCGCGTGATTTAAGGCCTCGTAGATGGATTTATAGGCATCCTGAAGCTCCATATATTTTCCAACAACAGCCACCCGCACAGACCGTTTGGGACGCAGGGCCCGCTGGACCACGTTTTTCTTCCAGTCCTTAAGATCCGCGGCGGGACGCCGCAAATTGAGCAGGCGGGTGATGAGCCGGTCCAGGCCCTGTTCCTTCAGCATAAGGGGCACTTCATAAATGGAGCGCACGTCTCTCGCCTCGATGACCGCCTCTTCCTCTACGTTGCAGAATAGGGAGATCTTGGCCTTGGCCCTTTTGGATAAAGGCTTTTCTGTACGGCAGAGGAGGATGTCGGGCTGGATACCGATTTCCCGTAGCCGACCCACGCTGTGCTGGGTGGGCTTGGTCTTGAGCTCCGCGGCCGCCTTAATATAAGGAACTAAGGTAAGATGGATATTGATCGCGTTTTTGCGCCCCACCTCAAAGCGCATCTGGCGGATGGCCTCTAAATAAGGAAGGCTCTCGATGTCGCCCACCGTCCCGCCGATTTCGGTAATGACCACATCCAGGCGTTTTCCCCGCCCGACCGCGCGGATCCGCTCCTTGATCTCGTTCGTAATATGCGGCACGACCTGCACGGTGGCCCCCAGATAGTCCCCGCGCCGCTCTTTACGGATCACGCTGTCATACACTTGGCCGGTGGTCATGTTATTGGCCTGCGCGGTCAGGCAGCTTGTGAAGCGCTCGTAGTGTCCGAGGTCCAAGTCGGTCTCGGCCCCGTCTTGAGTCACATACACCTCGCCGTGCTGATAGGGATTCATGGTGCCGGGGTCTACATTAATATAAGGATCGCATTTTTGGAGTGTGACCTTGAGCCCCATGGACTCGAGAATTTTCCCGATGGAGGCGGAGGCGATGCCCTTGCCCAGGGAACTTACGACGCCGCCTGTTACAAATATATACTTTCTAGGCATCATTTCCTCGGGAAGCGGGAAGCGGGAAGCGGGAAGCGAACTGCCACACTCCACTGCCCACGTGCTCCGCACCACGCACCACGCACAACGCACCACGCTTCATAGCTGTGAACTCTGCTGCGTACTGCGTGACGATTTGGCCATTAGGTTTCTAACCTTCTCGAGATCCTCCGGGGTATCGACCCCGATCGAGTCGTGCTCGGCCTCGATCACCTTGATTCGGACGCCGTGCTCGAGGGCGCGCAGTTGCTCAAGACGCTCCCGCCGCTCCGAGTCGGTTACCTGCCATTTCGAAAAGCGGAGCAAAAATTCACGCCCGTATCCATAGATTCCTAAATGCTTGTAAGGTTTGTCGCTGGTCGCTGGTCGCTGGTCGCTGGCATCCAATATCCGCGCAAAGCGCGTGGCATAGCCCTGTTTGTCTGTGAATACCTTTACGCAGTTCGGATCGTTAAGAGTGGCCTCATCGCGGATCCGGACCTTGGCGGTGGCCATCTCGAGAGCGGGGTCCTTCTCAAAAAGCTCCGCCAGGCGGTCAATGAGGCCGGGGTCCATCAGGGGTTCGTCCCCCTGCAGGTTGATGACAACGTCGGCTTGCCGCCGACCGAGGACCTCGGCAATCCGGTCGGTTCCGCTTGCGTGGTCCGCCCGCGTCATCTCCACACAGACTCCATTTTCGTTTCCTTTAAAAACAGCCGCGATGCGCCTATCATCCGTCGCGACTACCACCCCGGAAATGCGCCGCGCCTTTTGGGCCCGCTCCACCACATGCCGGATGAGGGGCTTTCCGGCCAGATCCGCCAGGGGCTTGCCCGGAAAGCGCGTCGAGCCGTAGCGCACGGGGATCACACAAATTATCTTCACAAAAATATCCCCGCCCGGGAAGCGGGATGCGGGAAGCGGGATGCGCAAAAAACCACGCTCGAGCGCATCTTAAGACCGGTCCAAAGCCTTCGTAAGCTCGGCGGGAGTCACGACAGCCACGCCCACCTTGCCCACCACAATTCCCGCCGCCGTGTTGGCAATCACGGCCGCCTGGCTAAATGACGCGCCGCAGGCAAGTCCCAAGGTAAACACGCCCACAACGGTATCCCCCGCCCCGGACACGTCATACACCTCGCGAGCCTGTGTGGGGATGTGCCGCACGGCCCCTCCCCGCTCAAAAAGGCTCATTCCCTGCTCGCCCCGCGTGATGAGCACCGCCTTAAGATCCAGCTTCTTTAAAAGCTCGCGGCCGGCCTTAAGCAGGGTCTTCATGTCCGTAATCTTAAAACCCGCCATCGTTTCCGCCTCGTGCTGATTGGGCGTGACGACATGCGCTCCCCGGTAAAATTCAAAATGGTCTTCCTTGGGGTCCACCGTGATGATGAGCTTGCGCCGGCGGGCGAGAGTGACCACCTCGCGAATGAGCTCGGGATCCACGACCCCCTTGCCATAATCCTCGATAATGAGGCAGTCGACAGACGCAATCTTCCTCCGGACTTCGTCCAGGAGGGCGCGGCGGATACCCCCATTCACCCGGCTATTGCTCTCTTCGTCAATCCGGACAACCTGCTGTTGGTGCGCGATCACCCGGGTCTTGAGCGTAGTCGGCCGCGAGGGGTCCTCTACCATGGAACCCGTCTCGATGCCCTTAGCTTTGAGAAGTTCCTTAAGTTGCACAGCCCGCTCGTCTTTCCCGATCACCCCGCAGGGAATGGGGCGGGCGCCCAAGGCACGGATATTATGGCTTACGTTGAGGGCCCCGCCCGGCATAAATGAGCGCGAGCGCACCCAGACCACGGGGACCGGTGCCTCTGGCGAGATGCGGGTCACCTGACCCCACACAAACTCGTCCAAAATCAGATCCCCGATCACCAGAACCCGAATCTTTTTAAACTTGGGGATGAATGACTTTAGGTGTGAGAAGCTCATCTAACCTGTTAAGTGTAGCATGGTTATGAAAAATTTTCAACTTTCTATGGGGACACGTACCGCTAAGGAACGGCATTTAGACACCGGTACATGTCCCCTTAATCGCCCAGCCGCCGCTTAAGGAGAGGCCGCGCCTCCCGCGCCACGCTCTCCGGATTAAGCTCAACCAAGCACGCCTTCTCATAACGGCAGGGAGGAAATGTAGGGTGTTTGTAGCAGGGCCGGCAGGAGACAGGATTTGTAAATACGAAATGATCCCTGTCCTTGGTGTACGGGCCGTACACCCGCTCGTCTACGGGGCCGAAGAAACTCACTGTGCTGATTCCCTGACTTACCGCGACATGGAGGGGCCCCCCGTCGTTACACACGACCAGGCGGCAATAGCTCATGAGCGCCGAAAAGGCCCCAAGGTCGAGCCCGGTCGACACAACTGGTTTCGCCTTCATCGCCTGGGCGGCGCGCTCCACAATAGGACGGTCCTTCTCATCCCCCGTGATAATGATCTGCGCGCCGTATCCCTCGACCAATAGGTCGGCCAGCCGCGCGAACGATTCAGCGGGCCACTGCTTATACCAGGCGTTCGCCCCCCAGCTCGCCCCCCCGCCGGGGATCATGAGCACGAGCTTCTGATCCTGATCGAGCCCCTCTTTTCTTAAGAATTCCTCCGCGCGCCTTAAGCCCTCCTTCGATAGATAAAGTTTGAGCTCACCGTCCTGCTCTTCAACGGCGTCTGGATCGAGCCCGAGAAATTTTCCCAGCTCCAGGTAATAGCTGGCCACGGGCTTTGTGTGAAAACCCTTTAAACGAACCTTTTTATTTAAAAAGCGCCCCCTCCCCTTCATGTTAAACCCGATCCTTTTCTTGATCCCTAAAAGAAAAAGCGCGATCGCGGAATATTCGGCGCCCAGTGAGAAATCAATCAGCGTATTGAAGCGCTGGCGCCTCAAGGTCATTATTAAATTAAGGAAATAGCGAAACGCCTTCCACCAGGGCAGGGAACGGTAACGGTCCTTGTCATACACAAAGATCTCGCTGATGCAGGGATTGTCGCGGACGACCTCGGCGGTCCTGGAGCCCACCAGCATGCCGATGAAAGCGCCCGGGTACTTGTCCCGCAGGGCCTGGATAAGAGGGGTCGTGAAGAGGACGTCGCCTATGCCGTAGGGATTGACGACCAGTATACGGGGAGTTGAGTTTTCAGACATGTTTTGCCATGAGTCTATTGCATGCCTCCATGACTTCGTCCACCGTGAGCCGCTCGAGGCACTCCAAATGGATGGGACAGGGGTCGGGGATGCAGGGTTTACACCCAGGATCGTTTTGCAAAATGATATCTCTTTCCCCCACGGGGCCCCAGCGGACTTTGCTCAAGCCGGGCTGGGTCCTGCCAAAGATGGCGACGACCGGAGTGCCCACAGCGCCCGCGATGTGGACGGGGCCTGAGTCATTCGAAACGAGAAAGGATGAGCGTTTGAGCAGCGCGCCGAGCTCACGCAGATTGAGCCTGCCTCCCCAATCCAGCGCCCGCTCGCCCGCTTCACGGGCGATCGCCTGCGTAAGATGCCGGCCCGAGGGGCCTGCGATGAGGACGAGTCTGCGCCTCACCCCTCCTTCCGCCAAAAGCCTCATGCACAGGACGACATATTTGGAGAGCGGCCAGCGCTTGGAGACGTGGCTCGCGTCCGGGTGGACCGCGATGAGCTCTTCCCCGGCGATGCCCGCCTCGGCGAGCCTGCGTGTCATAGCCTCATCCTCCGCGGGGTCCACAATCCAGACGAGCTCTCTCGAACTCCGGTCAACACCTAAGAGCCTCACCAGATCAAAATTGTAATCCACCTCGTGCTTTTTCCCTTCGGGCTTCGCATAGGAGAGGCGATGAGTCAAGAGCCGGCCGAGCCTGCGCGCGTACCCTATCCGCCTGGGGATTCCGGCAAGCACGGCAAGCCACACGGCGCGGTTTGTGGTGTGGAGTATGAGGGCCGTGTCAAAACCCTTTCGTCTTA
This sequence comes from Candidatus Omnitrophota bacterium, assembly GCA_016190205.1. Taxonomy (GTDB): domain Bacteria; phylum Omnitrophota; class JACPQZ01; order JACPQZ01; family JACPQZ01; genus JACPQZ01. The sequence continues at coordinate 10,263 of JACPQZ010000002.1, forward strand.
ATTCCAGGCCGAAGCGCAGGGTCCCCCGCCAGGACCGCTCGGCACCGGTCTTATCGTATACGATGAGTTCGTCGATATGGGGGTTGTGATACAAGACTTCTTTCGTAGCGGGCCCCGTGAGAAATGCGATGTGGGCCTGCGGCAGTTCCTCGCGCAGAACTTTAAGCACGGGGGTGGACAGCACCACGTCTCCGATGCGGTCGGTTCGAACCACCAAAATACGTTTGATATCGTCTGGACGCGCCATTCTTTGTTTCGGCCTTTAGGTGCTCTGGTATCTGGTCTCTGGTATCTTCTGGTCTCTGGTTACTGGTTTCTGGTCTCTCTCTAGAAGTTCTGTCGCCGCTCGCATGACCATCTCCGGGCCCAGATTTTGCATGCACTCATGATGGTAAGGGCACTGGGCCTTTTCGCAGGGGGAGCAGGCGAGGTCCAGCCTCACCACGCGGTGCCCGGGCCCGCGCGGCGCGCACGTCGACGGGTCGGTGGGTCCGAAGATACTCACCGTCATCGTGCCCACCGCCCGTGCGAGATGCATGGGCCCCGAATCAGTTCCTATGAAAAGCCTTATGCGCCGTAAAACCTCCGCGAGCTCCTGGAGCGACGTCTCGCCGCACAGAGAAACCCAGGAATGCCCGTTCCCCTTCGGGGCTTTCTGCATGAGACGTCCCACCAGACCTTGGTCATCCGAGCCGCCGATCCACACGATGCGATAGCCCTTCCCGGTCAGGGCGCGGGCTACGGATTCAAATCCCTCCTGGGTCCATGTCTTGAGCGTGCTCCTAGCCCCCGGGCTCATAACGATGATGTCCTCGCCGGGCAGGACACGCTTGGAGGACAAGAGCTCATCCACCCGGTGGACGGCCTCGTGAGTTCTGGGAATGAAGTACACCTCTTCCGTCTCGACGCCCAGCCTGGATAGGTACGCCAGATGCCGGTCCACGCAGTGAAGTTCCTTCCGATTCTTAAGCGGGTAAACGAGGGATGCCGCCGGATGACCCAAAAGAATAGGAATAAGCGTATGCCTCAAATCCACCACCTGGTCAAACTTTTCACGGCGCAGTGACAGGATGAGACGCCATTTTTCCGCCAGAGAGGACTTCTTATCATACGCGATGACCCGGTCTATCCCGGGCGCGCCTTCAAAAAGCCCTGCCGCCCGCGGCCCCGCGAGCACGGTCAAACGCGCGTACGGGTATTTCTTAAAAAGGTTGGCAATGACAGGCGTCGTGAGGATGACGTCCCCAATATTGGTTAATGTAACCAAAAGGATTTTCATGGCCTGTCGCTGGTCGCCTGCCCTGAGCGATGTCGAAGGGCTGGTCGCTGGTCGCGGGCAACCGAAAGGAGCTCTTGGGCGCGCCGGAAGACCTCCTCCACTTGAATCGCGTCCATTCCCCGGCGGGAGCTTAAGACATGCGCATGAGGTCCGATGGGGCCGGTGAGCTCCGGGCGGGTGGGCCCGAAGAGCGCGAGCGTGGGCGCCCCCACACCCACCGCGATGTGCATGGGCCCCGTATCGTTCGCGACGACGAGCTGGGCCCGGCGCATGACCCCCCCGAGCTCGCCCAGGGAAGTCTTCCCGCAGAGGGAGATGACGCCCGGCGCGCTCCCCAATTTGACCTCTTCTCCCAGGGCCTGATCCTTGGGGGCCCCCGTGATGACCACCTGATATCCTGTGCGTTCCACAAAAAGGCGCGCCAGCTCCGCGTACCGGCCGGGCGGCCAGCGCTTAGGTGTCCAGTTTCCTCCGGGATTGATGACCACGAGCGGCCGGTCTGGGCGGATCCCCTCCGCCCGGAGGAGTTCGTCCGCCCTGCTTTCATCTCCCGACTCCAGGTAGAATCTATAGAATCGGTCCGAGGCATCGGCCCCGCAGGCGCGCGCGAGCCCCAGAAAATAATCCACCTTGTGTACCGGGACTTTCGGGGGTTCGACGGCCCGAGTGAGGAGAAAACCGCGCCGCTTAGTTGCGTATCCGATCCTTTGGGGGATGCCGGCCAGGCGCATCATGAGCGCCCGCGAAAAAGAGCGGTGAAACAGGAAAACCATGTCGAAGGACTGCTTTTTAAGCGAGCGGATGAATGCCCAGATTTCCGAGAGCGAGCGGTTCCGGCGTTCATCAAAGGAGATAATATGAGCGACGTCTGGATTCGACTTCAAGATATCCCGGCAGCGGGGCGTGACGAGGCACGTGATCCGGGACCCGGGATAAAACCTTTTGATCGCCCGGATGGCAGGGGCGGAAAAAAGCACGTCCCCGCGCCAGTTGACGTTATAGATGAGTATCTTCATTTCCTGCGCACCTCTTTAAACCACTGGTAATAGCCGGAAACCTCGCCCCGGAATATCCAAGGATTGTCCGAGGAAGGCGAGATCTTGATGCGTCGGATGGCATAAGGGTCGCCCGGGGCCGCGTCTGCGGGAGGGTTGGTCGCGCACGCGGCCCGGTAGCCCGCGTCGCGCACCGCTCGCCGCACTCTCTCATCGAAACGGCCCATGGGATAACAGAAGAGGGACGGCGCCCGGCCTGTCTCGCGCGCAATAGTGTCGCGCGATTCGGTTAATTCCCTTTTTAAGGCCTCGTCATCCAGACCCACGAGATCGGCGTGGCTCACCGAATGACTGCCGATCTCGAATTGCTGTGCGGCAAGGGCGCGCGCCTCGTCCCAGGATACGAAATGCTCCGTCCCCACCTTTGATGTAATCAGGAAGAAAGTGGCCTTAAACCCCAGCTCCCTCAAAACAGGAACGGCGTGATCCAGGACATTCTGAAAACCATCGTCGAAGGTGAGGGCCGCGGTGTTGGGCATCCACCCCCTGCCCCCATCCCATTCGCCTGCGAGTTCCGATACCGTCAGCACGCGAAACCCGTGTTTTTTAAGATACCGCATCTGCCGGGCAAAACACTCCGGCGACACGCTCAATTTGTCCGACGCCGCGGACGGGCGGATGTGGTGGTACATCAAGACGGGTACCGTCCGCCTTAAAGGGCGGCGGAATATCTCTCTAACCATTTCGACTGGACTGCGTCTCATATTTTATTTCGTATTTCGGATTTCGGATTTGTTTCGAATTTCGAGATTCGAATTTCGGATTTTACCTTTCCGCGTCAATAGCTCTTCAACCACTCTTAAAACCTGCTCCGGCATTATGTCCCGCAGGCACTTATGGTGCTTTTTAGGACAGACCGTTTGATAACAGGGGCTGCACTCGATGCCGGTGTACAAAACCCGGTGGCCGTCGCCGGGGGGCATGTGCCGCTTGGGATCCGTGGGGCCAAAAAGAGCGACCAGGGGGGTCCCCACCGTCGCCGCAACATGGAGGGGGGCGCTGTCTCCGCACACAAAGACGTGAAAGCGGCGGATGAGTTCGACGAGCTCCGTGAGATGGGTCTTTCCCACTGCGATAATGGGTTTTGTTTTCATCTTGAGGGCCAGCTTCTGCGCCTCGCCCATCTCGCTCCGGTCCCCCGTAAGGACTACGCGCGCGCCCAGGCGGTTCGCCACGAGATCCCCTAACTCGGCAAAATACTCGGCGGGCCAGCGCTTGGAGGCCCAGCGCCCGCTCGCCCCGATATGAACCCCGATGAGGACCGGATCCTTCCCAGTCCACTCGCCTTCCAGAAAGCGATCGATGGCCGACCCGTCCTCGGGGCGGGTCCACAACTCAAGACGCGGATCCAGGGTTTCAACACCCGCCGCGCGCAAGACCTCAAATTGGTGATCCACCGGAGGCAGGACGCGCTTAAAACCTCCGATGCCTTTATTGAGCAGGCGGCCTGTGACCTTGCGCCGGTATCCGTAGCGTTTTGGAGCCCCGCTTAAAAAAGCCAGCACATGGGTCAAGGTGTTATTCTGCAGATCCACGCTCATGTCGATATGGCGCTTGCGGAGCTCTTCGCTGAATGAGCCGAGGGCCTTAAGGGAGCGGCCCCGGCGTTTCTTGTCAAAGGTCATGACCTCGTCCAGATAGGGGCACGCAGAGAAAAGAGAGCCATACCCGGGTTCCGTCACGAGCACGAGACGGGCCTTGGGATATTGTGTGCGCAGCATGCGGATGCTGGGCGTCGCGAGGATAACGTCGCCCAAGGCGCTCATCTTGAAGAGGGCGATGGTCTCGCCGCCCAAGACCTCTTCATACACCTCCAAGGTTCGGTCCACCATGAGGTCCAGGGTGTATTCCGTTTCCACCTTTTTGCGCGCCGCCGTCACGATGATGCGGATGAGCTCCGGATCCGACACAAGCTCCTGGATGCGCTTGGCAAGCTCTTCGGGATCTTCGGGAGAAACCAAAAGCCCGGTCCTGCCATCTTCTATAATCTCGGCCAGCCCCCCTACGCGGGAGGCGATGACGGGCACCCCCACCGCCTGCGCCTCGATGACCACACGGCCGAAGGCCTCGGGGACCTTCGTGGGAACCACCAGCGCGTCCAGTCCTTCCAAAATGCGGGGCACATCGTCGCGATCGCCCAGAAATTTGACCAACGGGCCCAGACCGAGACGGGCGGCGAGGTCCCTTAAACCCCGCTCATACTTTTCCTTTCCCCGCGGCGCCGTGCCCACGATCTTAACTTGAAGGCCGGGCATCTTCCGGGCAATCAAGCCCAGCGCCCGGATCAAGACCTCGTGACCCTTAAGCGGCGTGATGCGTCCGATCACGCCTACCACGGGCCCGTGCGGGTTCGGGATGCGGGGGCCCCTCCAGGTAAATCCTTTAAGATCCACCCCCCGGGGGATAAGACGGATGTTTTCCACGGGGACTCCAAAATCTTCGGTCATGTGGCGCCCGATGCTGGAACTGGCCACGATGACGCGCGCCCCCCACGCCATGCAAGTACTGAAGCCTCGCGCGTTGTACCAGCCGTGGCAGGTGGTCACGAACCTTACCCCCGCCATGCGGCTTGCGAAATAGGCGATCCAACCGGGGACCCGGCTGCGGGCGTGCACCAAATCGGCGCGTTCGTCCCGGAGGATCCGGGCTACCTTCCGGACCTGGGTAAATATGGACCAGGGATTTTTGCGGTGGACAGGCAGCGCATAATGCTTGACTCCGGATTTCTCAAGCTGTGCCACGAGGCGGCCGCCGCCTGATATGACCACCGCGCGGTGGCCTTTCTGGACAAGGGCGCGCGCGAGATCCACCGTTCCGGTCTCTACTCCACCCGAGTCAAGGGCAGGAAGGATCTGGACGATGTTCATAGGAGCGCCTCGATGGCCTCTTCGATACGGGCGTCATCTGTGACCGGGAAGCGGGAAGCGGGAAGCGGGAAGCGAGACGCAAGACCTGGGACTTGGGACTTGAGACTTGGGACCTGGGACCTGGGACCTGGGACCTGATCCAGCATGTTATTGAGCGCCTGCTCCAGCTCAATTAGTTTGGCGCGTACCAGGCGGCCTTCGCCCTCGAGCCTCTTCAAGCTCCGGACGTGTTTGGGAGTCCCGATGCGGCCCACTTCGTACACCAGCACGCGTTTCTTAAGAGCGAGGGCCTCGCTTACCATGCTGAAACTATCCTCACTGATGACCAGAACATCGCTTAGAGACAGTATGGCGTCCATGGCCCCAGGAGGATTTTGGCGGTTGGGAATCACCACAAGATCGCACGCGCCGCACCCGTTCAGCCGCTCCGCCACGAACCGTTCGATGGCCGGCTCGGTCCTCCTTGAGGTCGTGACCAAAAGTCCCCAGCCCCTCTTCCCGGCCGCTGTCATGAGCACGTCGAGCAGACGCTCAAGCTCGCCCCGCTCATGATAGAAACCATCGGCCGGACCCCCCAGGCAAAGGCCGAGGTACCGTTCCTTTTGCAAATTTGGAAAACGCATTCGTGAGTCTACCTTGAGCCGCTCGACGCCGTCTTCCAAAACCGGACTGGGTGCGGTATCGGTCAGTACGACGCGCGTCCCGGCCGAAGGCCGGGAAGGGCGGTCGTGCCTCGGCTGGATCACAAGGTCGAAATGGGCCGGCGCGGGAAACGCCGGTCTCATCACGCAGATGGTCTTTGAATTCGTCGCCCGGCCCAGCAGGCGGTTGACCGCTGCGACGGATGACCCGCACGAGATAAAGAAGTCCGCACACGCCCCCCGAAGAGAACCGAAACTCGCCGGGGTGAGCGCCTTTTCAAGCCACCGCCAGGCCGCGCCCGGCGACGGACGCAGGAAAAAGGTTTTGAGGGCCAGCCAAACCCGCGCCCGCTTCGATCGGTAGTGAATCTCGGAGACGCGCCAGGACGCGGGGCCGGAGCCCGCCCCGGCCGGCTCCACACGCGGCGGGCCTGGGCCGGGGCCGTCGTCTGAAAAATGCGCCGCGAGCGCTCGAATCCGCTTCAAGGCCCGCGTGCGGGCGACCCTGACCACGCGGCCGGCAATCGCGCGCGACTGGTTCAAGTGGCCTGCCTTTCCGTCCGAAAGAATCCAGACGCGGTCTTGCGGAGTCGACTTCCAGCGCTTATGGAGCCACAGCCATTGTTCCGGATTTTTTCGGATAAAACTTTCGAGGTGACCGGTAAAAACCTGGGCGCGCCTTGTAATCCACTCCTCGTCACTTTCCCCGCTCGTGTCGCCGCCGATATCCGGCAGGATATGAGACACATGCCTGCCCTGCGTGTCCCGAACGACAAACGTGGGTAACAGCGCGCAGCCCGTCCGGCGCGCGATCTCAAAGGCCCCTCGGGGCGTCGAGGTCAGACGCCCGAAAAATCGCACCCACACGCCGTTCGCCCCGCTATCCTGATCGCTTAATATGCCGGCGCCCCCATTCTCGCGCACATGCGCGACTATCCTACGCACCTCGAACCCCTTGGTAATCACCTCACATCCGCTCAAGGCCCGCAGGCGGTTCACGTATTGATTGAGCCGGGCGTGTTTCTGCTCGCGCGCCAGGACCATGACGGGATAGCCCAGCCACGCCGCACCGAACGAACTCATCTCCCAGTTTCCGAAGTGCGCCGTCAAAAAAATGACGCCTTTTCCCTTTTCTATCGCCCTGCGGATGTTTTCCTCGCCATCCATGCGGTAGTGAGAGCGGATGCGGTCGCCGCTCAACAGGGGAAAGCGCATGACCTCAACAGCCGACTGCGCCGCATACTGAAAAACACGGCGGACCAGGACCATCGCCCCCGCGGCATCCATCTCACCCCCGAACGCAAACAAAAGATTGCGAAAGGCCACGAGGCGCCGCTTGGCAAGGCACATAAAACCCAAGTCCCCGGCCCTCCGCCCAACCCAAACGGCTGCGGCATGCGGCAACAAGCGCATTGAGAATGATAAGAGCCTAACCCCGAGGTAGACCGCGTAAGAGCCCATCTAAGTCCTGCTCTCCTGAGATAATATCCATCCTGATACCCACCGCGAATATCGGCAGGTCAACGCGAGGTCCAGACTTGAGCCAGGGCCGAATCTTTACGGCATCCTTTTCGGTCACGAGGAGCGCGTCCGCGCCGGCCCGTGCGGCCTCGCGGCTGCCTTGCGCCAGCTCGCGGTCTGAAAACGCATGGTGATCCGGCCAAAACTGTTCCCAGCACACCTCGATGCCCAGTCCCCTCACGGTGGACCGGAACGACTGGGGGTCCCCAATGGCGGCGGCGAGCCCAACGCGCTTACCGCTAAAGTCCGCGGCGGCGGCGCCCCCCCCGCCCTGAAGCGAGGTGATATGTGTGACGCGGTATACGGCCTCGCCCACTTGCGCATGCGGGCTTAAAGCCCGCACCTCGTCCAGCAAAAGACCTTTCTCCTCCGGCGTAATAGAGTCCGCCTTATTGAGGAGGATCCAATGGGCGTTGCGCAGACGGGCGGGAGGAACTCTCAACATCCCCCGCGGGATGAGATTTCCATTCCCAAAAGGCATGCGCGCATTAAGGACTACAAGCTCGAGGCTTTTTTTGAGCGACCGCTGTTGGAACCCGTCATCCAGAACCAGGCAATCTGCGCTGAAGCGTTCGCAGGCCATGCGGCCTGCGCGAAATCTATTTCTGTCTAGGAGGACAGGCACGCCGTCCAGTCCCTCCTTAAGGAGGGACGCTTCATCGACCCCGGCGCGGGTAATGACCGCGGGACGAAATCCCAGCCCCTTAAGCTTCTTTACGACGAGCGCTACGAGCGGGGTCTTGCCCGTCCCTCCCCAGGTGATATTTCCCACACTCACGACCGGACAGTCCAAGGCGGGCGCCTGGTAACCCAGCAGGAAATCGAACCAGCCGCGGCCCGCCAAAAAGAGGGCGTACACGCCCGAGAGCGCCCAAAGGCCGGACCTCAAACAAAGGGCCGCGAGACCCTTTCGCTCATCCGATACCACAGCCAAAAAATAGCGCCTAACTCCCGTGGATAAAATCTTTGAGCGCCTCCAATGTCCTCGCGCACGCGCCGCGAGACCCCTCCACAGCGGTCCGGGCCCTGCGGCCGGCCTCTTCAAGGCGCGCGCGATCGTCCAAAAGCGTCCTCACCACGCGCCCCAAGTCTCCGCGTGACGCAACGAACCCTGCCCCGTTTGCCTTGAGCCGCTCATAGACATCGCTGAAATTGGAGACATAGGGTCCAAAGATAATAGGTTTGGCGAACTGTGCCGCCTCGATCGGATTTTGACCTCCCTTGGGCACGAGGCTTCCCCCGATGAACACAACGTCAGCCGCCTGATAAAATGAAATAAGATCGCCGTAGGTATCTACGATTACGGCGCGGGGGCTTCTATCAGCGCCGTTCGTGCCTATCTGGGACCAGCGCGCCGATGGAATTTTTCTCCTGCGGAGCGCGCGTTCAATATGCCCCGCGGTTTCAATGTGCCGGGGGGCAACCACCCATTTCAAATCACTGAAACTCTGCACGAGCTCCGCGTACGCCTCAACCAGGATGTCCGCCTCCCGGGGGTGTATCGAGCCCGCCACCCAGATGGGGGAGTCTTTCCACATCTCCTTAATCCGTACCCCCGCATCTCCGCGGGGGGCTTCCTCGGCAGTCAGGATATTGTCAAATTTAAGATTCCCCACCACCTGCACGCGGTGCGGGGGCGCCCCCAGACGTATGGCGCGCTCCGCGTCCTGGCCCGTGCGCATGAGAAAAAGGTCGATCTTTTTAAAGACTGGACTCACCCAGCGCGCCAGCTTGAGATACGCCGCAAAGGAGCGGTCTGAAATCCTGCCGTTCACGACCGCGACAGGGACCTCCCTCTTCTTAAGCACATCTATAAGGCTGGGCCAAACTTCTGTTTCCACCATCAAAAACAATTTTGGATTGACCATACCAACCGCCCGGCGAACGATCGGCCCCAGATCGAGGGGAAAGTAAAAGGCTGTGTCCTGCCCGGACACAAGGCCGCGCGCCTGCACCTGACCGGTGACCGTCGTCGTGGAAATAGCCAGGCGCTCGTCCGGGAACTGGAGGCGAAAGGCGGCTACGAAGCTCTTCAGGGCATTCACTTCTCCCACGCTCACGGCCTGGATCCAAACCGGACGCCTGCCTTTAAACCGGGCGGCGAGTTCCCGCGGGTAAATCCCCAGCCGGGCCGAAAACCCGGGCGCCTCCCTGCGGCTTTGTACCCAACGCCTCATAAACACGGGAAGGTACCCTAAGAACAGTAAACTTAAGACTAGGCTATAAACCACTTGGATATCACTCTAAGACCTGCTTGCTCTTTTTCCGCCCCACGCTTCACGCTTCACGCACGACGCTTTACGCTCTTGGATGCGCCTGGTCATATGCCTTCTTGAGCCTTTCCATCGTGACGTGCGTGTACACCTGGGTCGTGGAAAGATTCTTGTGCCCCAAGAGTTCCTGCACGGATCTTAAATCCGCCCCGCGATCCAGAAGATGCGTGGCAAAACTGTGCCTTAAGACGTGCGGCGAGATGCGCTTTGCCTGGGCGGCCTTTGAGAATGAACGGCGCACAATCCGCCGCACGCCCCCATCGCTCAATCGCCTGTTCCCGCGGCCTAAGACGAGGGGGTCTTCGACGTCACGCCGGGGACGCCTCTTTAAGTACGCGCGCACCGCGTGGATGGCCGTCTGTCCCACAGGAACTAGCCTCTCCTTCCGGCCTTTTCCACGGACCTTGACGAGCGATCCCACGAAATCCACATCACGGATCGACAGCGCGCAGAGCTCCCCCACGCGCATCCCGGTGCTGTAGAGAAGCTCCATCACCGCCCGGTCCCTTAAGCCTAGGAGGGTGTCCCCCCGTGGAATCTCCAGTCCCGCGGCCACTTCGGCGACCGACATAAATCGGGGAAGCCGCCGGTCCAGCTTAGGCGTAGAGACCGCGGCCAAGGGATTCGCCTTCAGGTAACCGTCCCTCAACAGGAACTTAAAAAAAGATCGCAGCGAGGCGAGACGCCGGGCAATGGATCGTTGAGCGTAGTTTTTTGATTTGAGCTCCGCCAGATACTGGCGGATCTGAAGCCGGCCTATACCCTCGACAGGAAGGTCCTTGGCAAAGCGCTGGAACGCCTCAAGGTCGTTTAAGTAATTTCGTACAGTGTGGGAAGAGGCGTTACGCTCCGCTTCCAAGTAGGCGATAAACTTGCGGATGTAACGTTCCATACGTTAAATTCCAAATTCCAAATCACAAATCCCAAACAAATCATAAATTCAAAATCCAAAATTCAAAACGTCTTATCACTCCTCCGTTTGGGATTTGGTGCTTGGGATTTGGGATTTTCCGCATACTCACCTTGATTCTCCTGTCTGTGCCGCTTGTGCGGGTGCCTTGGGCAGCTTGTGCGTCGCGTATCGGCACTTGGGATATTGAGAACAACCGTAAAAATAACGCCCGCCGCGCGCGCGTCGCTCCACGAGCTCCCCGTCACAACCCGGCTGGGGGCATTTGACCCCCGTCGTAATGGACTTGGTGCTCTTGCACTCGGGAAAACCCGTACAGCCCAGAAACCTGCCGTGCGGGCCGTACTTAATGGCCATGGGCTTTCCGCACTTTTCGCAGACCACGTCCGTTTTGGAAAGCTCGGCCCTGACATCCTTCATGGCGGTCTTGGCCGTGTCCACGCGGCCCATGAAGGGGCCGTAGAAGGTCTTCACGATCTCGCGCCAGTTGCGCTTCCCCTCCTCCACCTCGTCCAGCTCAAGCTCCATAAGCGCTGTAAACCCGGCGTCCATGATCTGCGGAAAGTGGTCTTTCAAAAGGTCAGTGACGATCATCCCGAGCTCGGTGGGATGGAGCTGTCCCGACTTGCGGCGCACGTAGTCCCGCGCAAGGATGGTGGCGATCGTCGGGGCATACGTGCTCGGCCGGCCGATGCCTTTTTCCTCGAGCATCTTGATCAGCGTGGCGTCCGAATAACGGGGGGGCGGCTGTGTAAAATGCTGGGCGGGGGTTAACTTAAGGCAATGGAGCTCCTCGCCCGCAGTAAGCGCCGGCAAATCCTTCGCACCTTCCTCATCCCAGGCCGGAAAGACCGCTAGAAACCCTTTAAAAAGAACCCTCTGCCCGCTCGCATGGAAGAGATACTGCTTGGCCTCGACATCCACCCCCGTCTGTAGAAACTCCGCGGCCTCCATCTGGGAGCTCACAAAACGCCGCCAGATGAGGGTGTAGAGCTTCAATTGATCGGGCGTCAAAAATGCCTTGATGGAATCCGGGGTCCGGTGAACGCGGGTGGGGCGTATGGCCTCATGCGCCTCCTGTGCCCTCTTTTTGGAGCGATACTGATGCGGCTTTTCAGGCAGATACTCTTTGCCGAATGTCTCGCCGATGTAGCTCCGCACTTCCTCGAGGGCTCCATGGGCGACGTGCACCGAATCCGTGCGCATGTACGTGATAAGTCCCACGCTCCCCTCGGGCCCCAGCTCCACGCCCTCATAGAGCTGCTGCGCCACGGCCATGGTCTTCGTGGCGCCGAAGTTAAGCTGATTGTAGGAATCCTGCTGAAGCTTGCTGGTCGTGTAGGGTGCGGACGGAAATCTGCGGCGTTTGCGTTCTTCCACATCCTTGACGCGGAAAGGGGCCCCTTCCAAATCAGCCAGGATTTTCTTCGCCTCTTCCTCTTTTCTGATTCTGTGCTTATGGCCTGCGACCTGTTCCAGCTCCGCCTCAAAAGCTCCCTTCGCCTCGGGCCTCTTGGATTCCAGGGTGGCCGTGAGGGTCCAGTATTCTTCGGGTTTGAAGGCCTGGATTTCCTTTTCACGTTCGCAGATAAAGCGCAGGGCCACGGACTGCACGCGCCCCGCCGAAAGCCCCCGCCCCACTTTTTTCCAAAGGAGGGGGCTCAAGTTGTAGCCCACAATGCGGTCGAGCACGCGGCGGGCCTGCTGGGCGTTCACCTTGTCGGTATCAATGTGCCGCGGGTGGGAAAAGGCCTCCATGACCGCGGTCTCCGTGATCTCGTGAAAGATAACCCGATGCATCTTTCTTGCCCCGTCCTCCAAGAGTTTGGCGAGATGGGCGCTGATGGCCTCGCCCTCCCGGTCAGGGTCGGTGGCGAGATACACTCCCTTCCTTCCCTCCGCGTCTTTTTTAAGCTGGGTTACCACCTTGCGCGCCTTAGGAATGATGATATATTGCGGCTCGAAATCGTGTTCCACGTCGATCCCCATCTTGGAGCGCGGGAGATCCATGACGTGCCCCATCGAGGCCGTCACCTTATAATCTGCGCCCAGGATTTTGTTGATCGTTCTGGCCTTGGCCGGAGACTCCACGATGACGAGTGATTTAGACATTAAACACCGGTTGAACTTTTCTCGTGCTTCGTGCTTCGTGCATCGTGCTTCGTAAAATACGGTCCTGCGTGAGACTCTTTGATAGATTGGTCGCCATTCTCATCAAATGGTCGATGAGTTCATAGTTATAAGCGCATTTAGACTTATCGATTAGCTCGAGCTTCTCAGCAATAATCAGTTGGGTTTCCAGTTCGGCTAGTGAACCCATAGCAATGTCAAGAAAATACTTAAATTCCTTATTGCGATTTCTTTTAAATCCTTCCGCGATGTTAGAGGGAACCGAAATAGCGCAACGTCTCATCTGTGCCGTTAAACCGTAAGCCTCGTGTCCGGGGAATGTCTCCGTTACCTTATATATTGCTACGACCAAATCGATTCCTTTCTTCCAAACATCCAGTTCTTTAAAACTTCTTGCCATGATTCACTCCCTTTACGATGTACGAAGAACGAAGCACGATGCACGGACACTGCTCACCCACCACGCTCTACCCCCCTCCCATCATCGTGACGATTTCCACATGATCGTTCTCTTTCAACCGAACTCGATTATACTCGCTGTGGCAGACGATCTCGCGGTTGACTTCAACGGCTATGTTTTCCGGCCGCATCCGGGATTGTTCCAGGAACTCCTTGACCGTGACGGTCCGCGGGAGCTCCGTCTGCGTACCATTCAGTATAATTCTAATAGCCATCTCGAGTTACCGCCGTGCGCACCGACCTTACGAACCGCCTGCCCGGAAGTTCCTGTGCCAGTTTTTTAAGGGTCAGCGTCATGAGTCCCTGGATCACGTCCTGGGCAGGGAGCGTAGACGCCTGGATGAGCTCATCGACGTGTCTCGGCTCATCGCCCAGCATGGAATAAAGGTGCGCCTCTTGATCTACGAGGGCGGGCGCTTCTGGAGAAACCTTTCTCTCGGGAAGTCTTAAATCACTCAACTGGGGGATCTCTTCCAGGATGTCATCCACGTTGTGGACGAGCTTAGCGCCATCCTGGATCAGACGGTGCACGCCCTCCGAGCGCTCGGAGGTAACCGGGCCGGGCACCGCGAATACCTCGCGCCCGTCCTCCATGGCCAGCCGGGCCGTGATGAGGGAACCGCTTTTTTTAGCGGCCTCGACCACCACGACCCCCAGGGAAAGCCCGCTGATGATACGGTTTCGTTTGGGGAAATTGAAGGGCTGGACTCCTTCGCCCGGCTCAAATTCCGTGACGATCGCCCCTCCCGTATCCAGTATGCGCCGGGCAAGCCCTGCGTTTTCACGCGGGTAAATGAAATTGAGGCCGTGCCCCAGGACTGCGACAGTGCGGCCTTCTACCGCAAGCGCCCCCCGGTGGGCCGCGGCATCGATCCCTACCGCGAGCCCGGAAACAACCGTGATTCCGCGGGCCGCTAGCTCTCCGGCAAGACGTTCACAGACGAGACGGCCATAGTCGGAGGCATGGCGCGAGCCCACGAGCGCGATCATAGGCTGCCTCAAGGCCTCCGGATCCCCCTTAACGTATAACCTCTGCGGGGGATCGGAGCTTTGTCTTAATAGCTCGGGATAATCGCTACCGTTAAGCTCGAGGGTGCGACATGCGTGAGTCAATGTATTCATGGCCATTTAAGCTCCGCGAGCGCGCGCCTTATGAGAGGCGTAGTATATCCATCGGCCACGACCACCTTGCCCAGCCGTGTGGGGATCACAAAGCGCTGACGCCCCCCCGAGCGCTTTTTATCGTACACGAGATGCTCGAGGACGCGCGCCACAGGCACCCTCCGCATGCGCGTGGGAAGGCCTGCCTTTCTTAAAAGGGCCTCCTGCCGCGCTACAAAGAAGGGTTTAATAGCGCCCTTCCAAAGCGCAAGGCGCGCCGCGCACATCATCCCTAGACTCACAGCCTCCCCGTGGGTGAGCGTGCGGTATTGACCGGAAGCCTCCAGGGCGTGGCCGATGGTGTGCCCGTAATTTAAGATGGCCCGCAGATTTGACTCCCGCTCATCGCGAGAAACTACGTCGGCCTTAATGCGCACACATTGGGCAATCGCGTGCGTCATCGCATCCTCTTTCATGCCCCGGAGGTCCGCCACGCGCCGCTCAAGATATGCGAAGAGGGCCGCGTCCCGTATCACCCCATACTTGATAACCTCCGCAAGCCCTGCGGAAACCTGACGGGGAGAAAGGGATTTGAGCGTGGAAACATCTTCGATCACGAGTGCTGGCTGATAAAAAGTTCCGACAAGGTTTTTTCCTTCGGGCAGATTGACCCCGGTCTTTCCGCCGATGGCGCTATCCACACAGGCGAGGAGTGTGGTCGGGCAATGAACAAGACGAATGCCGCGCATATAAGTCGAAGCTACAAAACCCGCGAGATCCCCTACCGCGCCGCCGCCCAGGGCCACAAGCGTAGCGGAGCGGTCCAATCCTTTTTTAAGGAGCGTGCTCCAGACTTGTGCGGCCACTCCGAGCGACTTGCCCTTTTCGCCGTCGGGAATGGGAACGACCGTGACAGGGAACCCGGCCGTCTTAAGCGAGCGCCCGAGCATCGGAAGATAAAGCCTCCCCGCCTTCCCGGCAGTAATGACCGCCGCCTCGCCTTTTAATCCGGCTTGCTTAAAAAGAGTCCCCGCTCTTTTCAAAAGACCCGCGCCTATCCACACCGGGTAGGACCTTTTTCCAAGAGGAACCCGAACGCATTGCGTCGTCATGGCGAGCTTTTCTTCGTGATTCGTGAATCGTGAATCGTGGTTCGTAAAAAATTAGCAGCGAGCACGCAATTTGTCCGCAATCTCATCCACCACCTCATCGACTGAACGACCAGACGTGTCTACCTTAAACTCAATCCGGTCATAAAACGGCTGACGCTCCGCCAGCAGCGATTCTACACGCTTCCTCGTCTCGCCCCCCTCAAGCAGGGGCCGGTCGTCCATGTCTTTCAAGCGGTTCACCAGGGTATCCAAATCGGCATCCAGGCAGACCACGATCCCGTTCCGGGAAAGGTTTTCCAAATTTTCCCTGTTCAAAACGACCCCGCCGCCGCAGGCGATGACCGCATCCCGCTCCTCACCCATCCGCCGCGCGAGCTCCGCCTCCCACAGGCGAAAAAATTTCTCTCCCTTCGTCCTAAAAATCTCAGCGACCGTCATGCCCTGCTCCTCTTCGATGATAGAGTCCATATCAAAGAACGCCCGCCCGAGCCTTTCCGCGAGCGCTTTTCCTACCACCGTCTTCCCGGAGCCCATGAAACCTATCAGAATGATGTTCATAGCTAAAACTCAAAAGAAACCAGAAACCAGTTGCCAGAAACCAGAAGATTACAGATACCAGATACCAGAATTGTTTTTCTGGAATCTGGTTTCTGGTATCTATCTGGTAACTGGTCTCTGGTTACTGGTTTCTCAGAACTCATGTACTTGTTTTAAATATCCCTTATAGTTGCGCATCATTTCGTGGATACTGTCCCCCCCGATCTTCTCGCACAGGGCGTCCGCCATCTCGAAGGCGACCACGGCCTCGCCGATGACGCTCGCGGCCGGCACCGTGCACACATCGGAGCGCTGATAGGTCGCCTTGACCGGCTTTTTCGTGCGGACGTCCACGGAGCGCAAGGGTCGTTTGAGGGTCGCGATGGGTTTGAGATATGCTCGCATGACGATATCCTCCCCGTTCGACATACCGCCTTCTATGCCGCCCGCGCTCTCCGTCTTCCGGTAAAATCCCCGCGACTTGGTCCAGAAGATTTCATCGTGCGACTCGGAACCCAAGGACTGCGACGAGCGGATGCCCAACCCCATCTCGACAGCCTTGACTGTTTGAACGCTCATGAGGGCACGCGCAAGACGTCCGTCGAGCTTTCGGTCCCACTGCACGAAGCTCCCCAACCCCACGGGCGCCCCCGTGACGCGTATCTCAAAGGCCCCGCCCAGCGTATTGCCCTGGGCCTTGGCCTTATCAATGGCGCTGATGATTTTTTTCTCTACGGCGCGGTCCGGACAGCGGACCAGGGAATGTCCAATAGCCCGCGCGAGTTCCTGGGCGCTCACGGCCCTCATCTTTGCCCAAATACCCCCGATCATAACGACATAGGCGTGGACAGAAATCCCGAACTCCTTAAGAAGGCACTTGGCCAAGGAGCCCACGGCCACGCGCGCCGCAGTCTCCCGGGCGCTTGCCCGCTCAAGGACGCTGCGGATATCCCGGTGGCCGTATTTCAAGGCCCCGGACAAATCCGCATGGCCCGGCCGCGGCTCAAAGACCGGCGGCAGGCGGTCAATGGTATTGTCCTTATTCTCGATTTGGATCGCGATGGGCGAGCCGATCGTGACTCCCGATCTCAAACCGCTCAAAAAATGCACGCGGTCCTTCTCGATCTTCATGCGGGCCCCGCGTCCATACCCCTGCTGGCGGAGCTCCATGTCGCGGTCGATCGACTCCACGTCGACCTTAAGCCCCGCCGGCATGCCTTCGACCGTCGCGACTAAACACTCGCCGTGGGATTCTCCAGCCGTTAGGTATCTCAACATGTCGTCACTCCATAATTACTAGTCATGTCCCATGTCCCAAGTCCCAAGTCAGACGGTGGAAATTTACTTCCGCGCTGTAACCGTAAGTACGGCATCGTCACTGCCATTCAAATAACGAATAAATCCATGAATGAGATTCTTTACCTCAAATCGTTCAATCTTCACTTCCTAATCCCCTACTTCCGTTGACCTGGGACCTGGGACATGGGACCTGGGACATGGAACTATAAGTACGGAAATAAGTATCCCAGTAGGTCATTCCCCCACAGGAGCGTGATCATCGCGGCCAGTGAGAGAAACGGGCCGTACGGAATCAGCTCCGCCCCGTAGCGAACCCTCTGGTACACACCCACCACCGTGCCGAAGAAGGGGGCCAGGAAAAAGACGAGGATCACAAGTTTCCAACCCAGGAAGGCGCCGATCATAGCGAGAAGCTTGACGTCCCCCCCGCCCATGCTCTCCTTCTTAAAAACCAAATTTCCAAAAAGGCCGATCAGGTAGATCGACCCGCCCCCCGCCACAATGCCCAGACCTGAATCCAGAAGCGCCCCCCAACGGTTCACGGCGCCGTGAAGCTCCGGCACGAGCGCGCTTGCCGCTAGGCCAACTAGAATTCCCGGAATCGAAATTTCATCGGGAATGATCTGGTGATCCAAATCAATGACCGTCACAATAACAAGCGCGGCGAATAATCCCGCCGCAATGAGCCACAGGGCTGAAATCCCATAAAAAAAATAAAGCCCCAAAAAACCCAGGGCCAGCACGAGCTCGACCAGAAAGTATCGCACCGGTATGGGGG
>JACPQZ010000036.1 GCA_016190205.1 Candidatus Omnitrophota bacterium
CCAATAAGGCAGCCCATGCCATGGTCAAGATTCTGGCCGACGGGAGCGTTCTTTTATCATCCGGCTCGGTGGAGATTGGCCAGGGAATTCGCACGGCGTTGTTGCAGATTGTAGCCCAAGAGCTGTCGTTCCCTCCCGAAGAAGTTCAAATTGCCGATATAGATACCCGAGATACTCCTTTTGATAAGGGCACCAATGCCAGCAGCGCTATCGCTGTGATGGGACTGGCGGTGCAAAGAGCAGCCGGAGATGCCCGCGGCCAGCTTCTTTCAGTTGCAGCCTCGGTGCTCGGGACTCAGGTATCAGAACTGCGGTTGAGGGACGGTCTTGTCGTCTCCGGGGAAAAACGTTTCAGTTTCCGCGAAATCATGCGCCTTTATTTTGCCGATACTGAAGGCGAGATTACAGGTAGAGGATTTTTCAAAGTTCCCCGCAAAGACGAAGCCCCTTTGGGTTACCCTTCTCCCTTTTGGGAGATTGGACTGGGAGCCGCCGAGGTGGAAGTGGACGAGGAGACCGGAGAGGTGAAAATTCTTAAGTATGTCTCTCTCACGGACGCGGGCAAGATGATCCATCCCTTGCAATGCCATGGACAGGATGAAGGGGCGGCTCTCTTCGGTGTCGGCCTGGCGCTGTTTGAAGAGCTCGTCTACCACGATGGTCAGCTTATTAATCCCAGTCTGGTGGACTACCGTCTGCCAAGGTTTCTAGATTTGCCCCGTTCATTTCGTACCCATATCCTCGAGCAAGGAGGAGGACCGGGCCCTTATGGCGCGAAGGGGATGGGAGAGGGAGGGATACTGGCAGTCGCGCCAGCCATCTGTAATGCCGTCTATGACGCCGTAGGCGCGAGGATACAAGAAGTCCCATTAAAGGCAGAAAGAGTGTGGAGAGTGATGAGCAAAAAATTCAGCCGGTAAAGGTGCGAACGTTTCGTAGAAGGGAGTAGCCATGGGATATGAGGATCTAAGAGACTGGCTAGATCAAGTGGCCCGGTTTGGAGAATTGTTGCGCCTAAATGGCGCAGACTGGAACCTAGAGATCGGAGGGCTCTGCGACATCATTGTCCGCGAGACAAAAAAGAATGTCCCAGCCATCCTCTTTGACGAGGTCCGGGGATACCCTAAGGGAATGCGCGCTCTTTTTGGCACCCAGAGCTCACTAAAACGGCTTGCACTCACCGTTGGCCTGCCGCTCGAATATGACAGCATGATGGATTTCGTCAAAGCATTTCATCATAAAATACGAACCTTGGAAACAGTGCCTCCGGTGATGGTGAACACCGGACCAGTAACACAGAACGTGATGGAGGGAGATCAGGTTGATCTCTATAAGTTTCCTGTCCCATTTCACCACGAATTGGACGGTGGAAGATACTTTGGCACAGCCCACGTGGTCCTCACTCAACACCCGGACGATGGATGGTATAACCTCGGGACCTATCGTTGCATGGTTCACGATAAGAGCACTTTAGGGCTGCATATCTCCGCCGGCAAGCACGGTCGCATCCACCGAGACATCTACTTCGAACGGGGCCAGCCGATGAAGGTTGTAGTAGCCACAGGCACGGATCCGGCCCTTTATCTTGCCGCATCCACGGAGATCCCCTGGGGCGTCCCGGAGTACGATTATGCAGGCGGACTTAAGGGGGAACCCATCCGTGTGATGCGCGGCCCCTACACCGGCTTCCCGATTCCGGCCAGTGCGGAGATCGTGGTGGAGGGAGAGTGCTACCCCGGTGAGCTCAAAGACGAAGGGCCATTCGGGGAGTGGGCTGGCTACTATGCCAACCGAGGTCTGGAGAAGGTGCCTGAGCCGGTCATCCATGTTAAGCGAATTATGTACCGTACCGATCCCATCCTTACGTGCGCCCAACCTTCCAGGCCGCCCCATGAGTACTCGTTTTCCCGTAGTATCGTTCGCTCTGGTCTTTTGTGGGACGAGCTGGAGAAAGCCGGAGTGCCCGACATCAAGGGTGTCTGGTGCCATGAGGCTGGGGGAAGCCGTCTCTTCACCATCGTTTCCATTAAGCAGCGCTATCCGGGCCACGCCCGACAGGCGGGGATCCTTGCCTCGCAGGTCCACTCCGGAGCCTATGTAGGGAGATACGTGGTCGTGGTGGATGAGGATATCGACCCATCGAACACCTATGACGATCTCTGGGCGATCGCCACACGGTCAGATCCCGAACGCTCCATTGAGATCCTCCGCCGGTGCTGGTCCAGCTCCGCCGATCCGGCGCTGCCGGTAGACCAGAAACTCTTCAATTCCCGCTGTATCATTGACGCCTGCAGACCCTACGAGTGGAAGGATAAATTCTATCCCGTAGCTGAGACTAGTTCGGAATTCCGCGCAAAGCTGTTGAAAAAATGGGGAGATGAAATTCTGGAGGGGGTCTGAGGAACCGTCCAGTTAGCTTCTATGTTCGGAGGGCCGAGGGTGGAAGGGCCTGCCTGGTCCATTGTCACCGTGGAGGAATGAAAGAAGTTTGCTTCCTGCCTTGGTTTTGTCTCTTTTTTCCTTCTCTCGTTCGGACGTTTCTCTGAGGCGGCGGAGTTGCCTC
>JACPQZ010000034.1 GCA_016190205.1 Candidatus Omnitrophota bacterium
GTATATTTAAAATCTAATAAATGTATATTAAAATAGTTAAGAGATGAGCGTCCGAATGCAAATTCTTTTGACACTCCGGAAAATTAGAATCACCCTCCTATGTTTTAGCTTAGCCCTAAACGGCTACTGTCCTACAGCTCTGGCCGGAAGGGTCATGGATCACCTGGAAACCGAGGTATTAGACCGGGGAGGGTTCATGAGCCTTGCGCAGTTCCGCAACCAGATCAGGCAGGAGGAAATCGAGCTTGTCCGCAGAGAGCTCCTCAACGCGGCATATGAAACGAGAGGAGCTCTCTCTCTGAAAAAGACGGGGGCGCTGCTTGAGGAGAGCGGCCGGGAGCAATTGCATTCCGCTTTAGTCATCGAAGAGCAGATCTTAGAGGGACGTCAAGTGGCTGCCGGCGCTTCTGCCGGTGCCCAGGTGGCGGTTGAGATCCCTCAACCCGTCGAGCAAAATGTGGGTATCACCACGCAGGAAGTAGCCGTCAAAAAGGAACTTAGCCTGGAAGAGATTCGCCTCATGCTCAAGGAGTTTAGCAAGGAGAATACGCTTTTTCAGGACCATGCCCCACAAAAACGAATCAGACCGACTGGGGAAGACTCTATGGTCGATGTTGAGCGTGATGCCCATACGGGTGAAATTGTGGGCGTTACTGAAATCGTGAAAGATGCGGCTGGCAAGGCCATCATTGAGCGGTCTGTGAATGGGATCGCGCGCAGGGAAGGCACGAGTGACGTCCTGGCTTTCAACGTCGTGGTTAAAAATATTGCCGACGCGGGGCGACGAACGATTGAATACGCCATCGACGAGATCCGCTATGGAGAGGGCGGATTCATTACTGCCTACGCCCTCACCATGAGGGAGCAGTATCCCTGGAGGCCGGCCGATGAATGGACCGTGCGGCCTAAGATGCATCTGTACGACATTGAGAGGGATAAGGACGGCGGCATTGAGGGTTATTTCATGAAACAGACGGAAGAGAATACCCTTAGCAAAAACACATCCAATTGGCATCGAACGGAATGGCTGTATCGCGTCGAGAAGGATAAGATCGAGGTGACGGCGGATCGGGAATACTTCATTGCCCGGCCCGGCCGGCATGCCATCCGGCGGGCAGAGGTTGAGGTGGGAGAAGGTAACTCGATACGCTTGCTTCGGGATCGGGCTGAAATTTATGATAAAAGTACGGGGCAGAGCCGGCCCTATCAGCCCGCGAACGTGGTCAAGCTGCATGAGTTGTTGGTCAACTCGCAGATTCGAATGATCGTGACTGGCATGAATGAAGCGCGCGGGCTGGCGCACGACAGGACCGCGCAGTCCATCAACAAAGCCACTCCAATAGTCGAGAAAAGGATTGTCACCCAGCAGGCGGCTCCCAGCGCGCGTGACGACAGCCCAAGTGCGGGGGCGTCAAAGGCCAACCGCACGGCCAGAGGCGGTGTGACGGGTGCCATTGAGGAAATACAACGACTCGCCAAGTCCCAGACGGAAACGCAAAAGGCCGCTCTCGAAACCGCTGCCCCGGCAGATTCGTTGTCCGCTTCCCAAAAAGTGAGTGATGCCGTTCTCCTCGAACGGGTGGGTGTTAAAGGAGAAGGCCAGGAAGGGGAAGTTGTCGTGTTGAATGGAGCGCCGGGCGTCTCGGGCGGGGTGGAGTTTACAGGGTCTAGCCTCGAGCCGGTACTGCCGGAGGCAGGGGGAGAAATCGGTACCTCGATGGAAGGGGGCATGAGCCGCCTGGGCGCTCAAGGCGCCGGCGAGAACACCGGGGTCATCGAGGTCGAGGGAATCTTTATCCAGGTCGTTTCCAAGGAGGATGAGGGGGCCGAGAAGGCCAAAGACATTTATGAGTTGATTCATATGACCCCGGAGCTTTTCCTTGACCCGCGCGTTAAGTTTGGACTTACGCTGGTCAACGGAGACCCCCAGGGCGCCGCCCAAAAGCTGTGGAGTCAGCTGCGGCTGGGCGCTTTTTCCAAGGTGAATATTGAACAGCTCAAATCCGCATTCGACCGCATCCATGAGGTGCGGGAAGGCGCCGTGAAGGCTTTCTACGAAGAGACGAGGCTTTATTATGACCGGGTGCTGGAAGAGCTAAAGGCTCATCCCGAACTTGTTAAACAGGATCTCACCACGTTGGGTGTTGAGGAATTAAACTTGGACGATGCCCAGGGGCTCGACGCCGTTGGTCGCCGGTCTCTTGATGAGATCGTCGGGCTCGTGCACGGTCATCTGGACGGGGCTCAAGATAATATATCGAGGAACTTCCT
Organism: Candidatus Omnitrophota bacterium; assembly: GCA_016190205.1. GTDB lineage: Bacteria > Omnitrophota > JACPQZ01 > JACPQZ01 > JACPQZ01 > JACPQZ01. Next base: position 2,272 of record JACPQZ010000034.1, read on the forward strand.
CGCGCTTGAAACCAGTCTGCGCGAGACCATCCTGGTCGCGGCGGTGGAGAGGTTAAAGCAGAGGCTGTCCGAGGGGGTTCATGAGCTCACAGGCGAGGTGCGCGCCCTGCTGGAAAAGAGCGGGGCGGATCTCATCGACTCCGGCCACGAGATCCAGGCCATGATCGTCCTCCCGCAAAAGGGCTGATCCTAATTGTCACTTTTACCATTTACTCCTGCCCGCTGCATATCATTTGTCATTCCTGCCGTTGCTTCACCAACAGTAATATGTTATATTTTCCAGGTGCATTTAATATCTAATAAATGTATGATAAATGTGTTTGAATTCTAGCACTTCTGAATACCAATGACACCGCCCCTTTAAAACAAATGGGACACTTATGCGGACGCTGACCTATAGAAGTCGCTCCCACTGGATAACTTTCCTATGCTTAGCCCAGCTCTTATACGGGCCTGCTACGCCGGCGACAGCAGGCCGTGTCATTGATCAGTTGGAGATGGACGTCCTGGATCGCGGGGGATTTATGAGCCTTGCGCGCTTCCGTGAGGAAATCCAGCGTGAGCAGAGCGACTTGGCCCGAAGGGAGCTTTACTACATGGCTTACGAGGCGGGCGGAGCCTTTGCACTCAAAAAGACGGGCGCACTCCTTCAGGATGAGGACAATCAAGAGACGGTCGCCGCTCTTGTCATTCAGGAGCAGATCCTTGATGCGCGGCAGCTTGCGGGGGACGCGGCAGGGTCCCCAAAGCTCATCCAGGGGACCCTGGACGGAGAGGAAGGCAGTGCCCCGACCATCCGTGAGATCACCCTGAAAAAAGAGCTTTCCTTGGAGGAAGTCCGCGCGCTGCTTAAGGAATTCAGCAAGGGGAACACGCTTTTCAAGGGACACAACTTCATCAGCACAAACGGTGAGGATTCGGTGGTAGATGTGGAGCGCGATTCGACGACGGGCGAAATAATCCGCGTAACCGAGATTGTCAAAGACGCATCCGGGAAAAGTATTGTCGAGCGGTCAGTTTATGGGATTACGCGCCGGGAGGACACGCGCGACGTTGCGGGATTCCATGTGGCCATTAGCAACATAGCAGACCGCCGTCATCGCCTGGTGGAGTACTCTGTAGGTGATATCCGGTATAGGGACGACGGCCTTGTCACTGGATACAATCTGGGTTTTCGGGAACAATTTCCCGGTCTTCACAGGAATGAGTGGCGTGCGGTTCCGAATACCCGGATATTTGACATTGAGCGCAATGCAGATGGATCCATTGAGCGCTATTCTATGAGTAGGACGCGCGAGATTTTCTTCGGAGGCGATGCGTCCAAATGGGTTCGGACGCAGTGGCTCTATCATGTGCAGAAAGGTTTTTTGGACGTGGAGTCCGACACGACGAGATGGAATACATCTTCAGACCGTCACGAACTCCAGAAGGCAAAGTTTGCTATCGGCGAAGATCTTTCTGTACGTACCCTGGAACACCGGTATGAAAACTATTATGAAAGTACGGGAAGGCGTTTTTCCTTTGATTCCGGCAACTTGGCCGAGACGACAAGGTACTTGATCGAAAGGGACATCGTGCCAATTATTACGGGCATGTATGTGACGAGGGACCTGGCTCACGAGAAGACCGCCCAATCTATTAATAAAGCGACTCCGAAAATAGAGAAAAAGACTGTCGCGAGCCGGGATGCTGTCCGCGACGATGCAGAAAGAGTAGGTTCAGGAAAGGCAAAGGCCGGCCGACCTGTCTGGGGAGGGGTGGTGGGCGCAATAGGCGAGATTCAGCGCCTCGCCCAGGCAAGTCCGCAAAAGACCGCACTCGAGACCTCGGTAACAGTGGGTTTGCCTGGGGCGGTGGCAGCGCAGAAGGTGAGTGATGCTGCGCTCGTTGAAAAGGTAGCGGTTAAGGGGAGTGGCCAGGCCGGGGATGCCGTCGCTTTAAACGCGAATGCGGGCGGGGTATTTCCCGCAAATCCTGAGATAGAGGCCGCACAACCGGTGGTCGAGGGGGAAATAGGCGCCTCTATGGACGTCGGCATGCGCGCTCAAGGAGCGCATGGGAAGGGAGACGGCGAAGATACGGTGGTCGTTGAGGTCGATGGAATTGTTTTCCATGTGATTCCCCGGGAAGAGGGGTCCGAGAAGTCCCAGGATATTTATGAGCTCATCCGCACGGCGCCGGAGATCTTTCTTGACCCGCGTGTCCAGTTTGGGCTCACCCTCGCTCATGGCGATCCGGAGGGAGCGGCCCGGAAGTTGTTGGGCGAGCTTAGGCAGGGTGCTTTTTCCAAAGTTAATATTGAAGTACTCAAGTCGGCCTTTGACCGCATCCACGAAGTTAGGGAAGGCGCCATCAAGGCGTTCTACGAAGAAACGAGGCTTTATTATGACCGGGTGCTGGAAGAGCTAAAGGCTCATCCCGAACTTGTTAAACAGGATCTCACCACGTTGGGTGTTGAGGAATTAAACCTGGACGGTGCGCAGGGGCTCGACGCCGCCGGGCGCCGGTCCATCGATGAGATCGTCGGGCTTGTGCACGGTCAATGGGACGGGTCTCAAGATCAAGTGTCGAGGAACTTCCTCGCGCTCGAAACCAGACTGCGCGAAGAAATCCTGATCACGGCTGTGGAAGATTTGAGCCAGCGTCTTACCGAAGGGGTTGAGGAGCTCACAGGCGAGGTGCGCGCCCTGCTGGAAAAGAGCGGGGCGGATCTCATCGACTCCGGCCACGAGATCCAGGCCATGATCGTCCTCCCGCAAAAGGGGTAATCCCTCCTTACATCTCGCAAAAAATCCTCAAAAATACCCGGAATAAATCCCGCGCTTGAGGGTTCTGATAATTGGATATCAGCACTTTCAAGCGCTTTTTGTCATAATCACAATTTGCACATAAGCCCCAGTGGCTACGTAACTTGAGTACGGGGCGGTCTCAAGCTACAAACGATGAGAATCGAGCTGCTGGGGCCTTTGTGTGTCACCAGGCCTCCCCGCAATGACGGTTGTGAGTACACCCTATGTGAGTTATACTATCTAGCTCATGAAAATTGGTCTTATGAAGGTGGAAATTTCCATTCCCGGGAATAACTCCCTCAAGGGTAAGCGCAGTGTCCTCCGCAGTATTAAAGACCGTATCCGGAATAGTTTCAACGTGTCCGTCGCCGAGGTTGAGGACCAGGGCCTCTGGCAGAGGGCGGTCATTGGGGTGGCCTGCGTGGGCCCGGACCAAAAGTATTTAAACGGCCAGCTCAACCGCATCCGGGACCTCGTGGAGCATGAGCGGCAGGTGGAGCTGGTGGACTGCCAGATGGATTTTAGCGAAGCGGGATGAGGCGGGTAACTCATGGCACGTGCACGGCATGAACGGGTGACGGAATCGGTTCGCAAAGAAGTAAGCGAGCTTCTTCAGCATGAGGTCAAGGACGTACGCATCGGGTTTACGACCGTAACGCGCGTCGAAATGTCCGAGGACTTAAGGCACGCCATTGTCTTTTGCAGCATCCTGGGGACGGACAAGGAAAAGCGCGATTCCATGGTGGGTCTTAACCGGGCCAAGGGTTTTATGCGGCGCGAGATTGGGCGCCGTTTGAAACTTCGGTTTACCCCCGACATTCACTTTCGGCTGGACACTGCCCTGGACCACAGTTTCCATGTCGAAGAGGTCCTTAGAAAAATAAAGAGCGAGGACGGAGGAGCCGGGGGAGGAGAGATGAGGGACGAAGGACGTGGGACGTTGGACGTGGGACGTGAGAGGAAGGGTGAAGGATGAGCCGGCCGCTGGATGAGATCTGCCGCCTGATCCGGCGCAGCAGGAGCTTTGCCATCACCTCTCATATTGCGCCGGACGGAGACGGGGTGGGGAGCATGTTTTCCATGGCGGCACTCCTCAAAGGGTTGGGAAAGAAGGTCACCGTTGTATGCGACGACGCGATGCCGGAGCGTTACCGCTTTTTGGGCAAGACCTGGGTCCGGACGAAGGACGCGGGTTCTCTTAAGCCTGACTGCATGATCACCATGGAATGTCCGGTCCTGACAAGGGTGGGGCACACGATCAAGATCTTCCGGCGCGCCAAATATACCATTAATATCGATCATCATCCCGGAAACGACGAGTACGCCACCGTGAATTGGGTCAACGTGGGCGCAGCGGCCACGGGCGAAATGATCTACGAACTTTTCAAGAAGATGCACTACCCCCTGGACCAGGAAACGGCGAGGCTCATCTATATTTCCATCTTGACGGATACCGGCTCGTTCCGCTATGCGAACACCACGCGCAGGACGCATGCCATCGCGGGGGAGCTTATCCAGTACGGTGTTCAGCCTGACCGCCTGATGGACGAGATCTACGAATCCAACACATACCGCGGGATGCGCCTTCTGGGGAGGGCGCTTTCCACTCTTCGGCGGAGCCCCGATAAAGAGATTGCGTGGCTCGCGGTCACGTCTCGAATGCTCAAGGAAAGCTGCGCCAAAAGCGAGGACGCCGATGGGTTTGTCAATTTTGCCCGAAACTTACGCGGCACCAAGGTGGCGTGCTTCTTTCTCGAAAACAATAACGGTGAAGTCAAGGTGAGCCTTAGGTCCAAGAGGTCTATTGATGTCAATCAAGTGGCGGCGGCCTTCGGGGGCGGGGGTCACAAGGCCGCGAGCGGCTGCCAGGTGAAGGGGCGCCTTGCGGCGGTTGAGAAGGAAGTAATCGCCAAGATTCGAATGGGGCTTGATGATGCACGTTAGTATGGATGGAATCTTGATCGTGGACAAACCCCAGGGCCGCACGAGCCATGACGTGGTGGATTTTGTCCGCCGCCGTTTTTCCATTCGCAAGGTGGGGCATGCCGGGACCCTGGACCCCCTGGCCACAGGCGTATTGGTAGTCCTTTTGGGTCAGGCCACCAAGCAGGCGCGGCGCTTTATGAATGACGATAAGGAATATGATGCCACGCTCCGGCTGGGGATCACGACGGACTCCGGCGACGCCTGGGGAAAGGTGCTTTCGACCCGGGAACCCATCCAGGTTGAGAGCGGGCGGATCGAGCAGGTCTTCCAGGAGTTTCGGGGCGAGATCCTTCAAATCCCGCCTATGGTCTCCGCGCTGAAATACAAGGGGAGGCGTCTGTACAAGCTCGCCCGCGAGGGCAAGGTGGTTCCCCGCCTGCCGCGCCGGGTGACCCTGCATGAGCTTGCCATTACCGAGATCCGTCTTCCCTGGATCGATTTTCATTTGACGTCCTCCAAGGGCACCTATGTCCGGACCCTCTGCCACGACATCGGAGAGCGCCTGGGCTGCGGGGCGCACATGTCGCGCCTGATGCGCGTGCGCAGCGGGGGCTTTCGTTTGTCTGACGGCGTCACGATACCTGAACTGGAACGGATGGGGGTGCGGGAACTCGCGGGCCGCATACGCATTGTTCAGGAGATCGCATGAAGGTTGTGACCCGCCCGTCCCAGCTTCCCAAGCGGCCGCGGATCCTTGCCATCGGCACCTTTGACGGGGTGCACGTCGGCCATCAAAAGATATTGGCGGCGCTCGTCCGGCGCGCCCGGCGCGAACGGGCGTCGAGCGTGGTCCTGACATTTCCCAATCACCCGCAGATGGTCCTGAAGCCTCGAAGGCCCATGCCGATGCTTTTGAGTCTCGCGCTCAAGGTCGATCTCATCCGGGAGCAGGGGGTGGACTACTGTTATCTGGCCGACTTTAACCGCCGGTTTTATTCCCAAGAGGCCGATGCGTTCGTACGGGGTTTCGTCTTGGGTAAGCTCGGCGTGCGGCATCTGGTCGTCGGATATGATTTTAAATTCGGAAAAGGAAGGGGAGGGGATGTGGAGCTCTTGAAGCGGCTCTCCCGCGAGCGGGGTTTTGGTGTGACGATCGTGCCTCCCGTGCGCAGGGACGGCGGCGTAGTGAGCAGTACCCGCATCCGGGGGCTCATTGAGCGCGGTGATCTTACGGGGGCGTCGCGGCTTTTGGGCAGGCCCTACCGCATCGCCGGTAAGGTGGTCCGGGGGGCTCACCGAGGGGGGCTCACGGGGTATCATACGGCCAATGTGGTCTTGGAAGGGGGTCAGGCCCCTGCCGTGGGTGTATATGCCGCCCGGGTCCGTATAGGTCTCAAGGAATCTGGGGGTATGGTGAATGTAGGTTTTAGACCCACGTTTGTGCCGCGCCGTCTGCGCCCCCACGATCCCACCGTGGAAGTCCACGTTTTTGATCTTGACCGGAATTTATATGGTAATCGTATCGAAGTGGAGCTTTTGAAACGCATCCGGGGGGAGCACCGCTTCCCCACCGCGGAGGCCCTTCGCCGCCAGCTTAACCACGATGAGCAGGCGGCCCGTCAGATCTGCTCGAATTAGAGGCTATGCCGAACCCCCCTTTCTACTGCAATCGCTGCTTTTGGCCTGCGCCTTTGCGCCGTTCGGCTTGCGTACCGCTGCGGGTACGCTGCGCCTCACGCCGCTGCGGCTCTCCGCAAAAAGCGGATCCGCCTCTGGCGGAGGCTGCAAAATCAGCGATTTCGCTACGAAACGGGGGTTCGGCATAGCCTCTAGCCGATGTAACCTTTTTCACTTTACTAAGTTACAAATTCGTGTTACTCTAGGTACTTTAGAAAATAGACATAACTTTCACAAGAGAACGCACAAGGAGCGCGTTGGTTGAGCGTCGACAAGGTTAAGAAGGCCGAGATCATGAGACGGTATCAGGTCCACGAAAAGGATACCGGCTCATCCAAGGTTCAGATTGCGCTATTAACGGAGCGCATCAATGATCTTACGGACCACTTCAAATTACACAAAAAGGACCATCACTCCAGGCGAGGGCTCTTGCGCCTCGTCGGTCAGAGGAGACGGCACCTGGATTACCTGAAGCTTACGAACTCGGCCGCCTACCAGGCGGTAGTTGAAGAGCTCAACCTCAGAAAATAAGCATGACAACTAGACTGAAGTGTGTGTGGGGGGGGAGAGAACTTGTATTTGAAACAGGGAAGGTGGCCAAGCAGGCAGACGGCTCGGTAACCGTTCAGTACGGCGGTTCCATGGTGCTGTCCACGGTGGTGGTCGCACCCGAACCTAAGGCAGAAGTCGATTTCCTGCCCTTGACGTGTGAGTATCAGGAGAAGACCTATTCCGCCGGGAAGATTCCCGGCGGTTTTTTTAAGAGGGAGGGCCGTCCGTCCGAGAAGGCCACGTTAAGCTCGCGCCTGATCGACCGGCCCATCCGGCCGCTTTTCCCAAAGGGCTGGGCGAATGAGGTGCAGGTCGTCTCCCTCGTGCTTTCGGCTGACGGGGAGAACGATACCGACGTCCTGGCGATGATCGGGTCGTTCTGCGCCCTCGGACTATCTTCCATTCCGCTCAAACAGCAACTCGCGGCCGTGCGGGTAGGTTTGATCGACGGCCAGTATGTCCTCAACCCCACGTTTAAGCAATTGGAAACGAGCAGGCTCAATGTGGTGCTGGCCGCGAGCCGTGACCGGGTGATGATGGTCGAGGCCGGCGCGCGCGAGGCGAGCGAGGAAGAGACGCTTGCCGCGATCGACTTCGGCCAGAAGGCCATCCGGGAGATCATCGATCTTGCGGAAGAGCTGGTCACAAAGGCCGGCAAGCCCAAAAAGGAATATCCTCTGCTGAAGACCCCTGATGGCCTTGAGGAAAAAGTGCGCGGTCTGGCCACAGAAAGAATCGATGCCTTAAACCGTAATGCCTCGGGCAAAAACTCGCGTGAAGAGGAGATGACGGCCCTCCGGAAATCGCTCATTGATGAGCTCGTGGTGGATGAGGGGCCGGTCAGCGAAACACACGTGAAATCAGCCCTGGCCGCGGTTGAGAAAGAGCTGGTCAACCGGATGATCCTTCGAGAGAAGCGGCGCGCGGATGGACGGTCGCCTAAGACCATCCGCCCCATCACTTGTGAAGTGGGGCTTCTCCCCAGGGCGCATGGTTCATCCCTCTTTACACGGGGCCAGACACAGAGTCTTGCCGCAACGACCCTGGGCGGCAGCGACGACGAGCAGACAGTCGACGCCATCGAGGGAGAAAGCTACAAGCGCTTCATGCTGCACTATAACTTTCCATCCTTCAGCGTCGGAGAGGTGCGGCCGATACGCGGGCCCGGCAGGCGGGAGATCGGACACGGCGCCCTGGCTGAAAGGGCCCTGGCCCCTGTCATGCCGCCGGAGCTGGAATTCCCCTATGTGGTCCGCCTGGTGTCGGACATCCTCGAGTCGAACGGCTCGAGCAGTATGGCAACGGTTTGTGCGGGCTCTTTGGCCCTCATGGATGCAGGGGTTCCCATCAAGGCGGCCGTCTCGGGGATAGCCATGGGTCTCGTCATGAATGAGGCCGCGCATGTGGTGCTCACGGACATAGCCGGGCTCGAGGATCACCTGGGCGACATGGACTTTAAGGTGGCAGGGACGGAGCAGGGGATCACCGCCCTCCAAATGGATATTAAGATCGGCGGGGTCACGCAAGATGTGCTCAAAGAGGTCTTCGGCCAGGCACGGGAGGCCCGTCTGGAAATTCTTCAGGCGATGAACGGGGTCCTTTCGAAAGCGCGCGCTGAACTTTCTCCACTCGCCCCGCGCATTGTCCAGCTTACGATCGATCCCGAAAAGATCGGCGCTGTGATTGGTCCGGGCGGGAAGATGATCCGCCGGATCAGTGAGGAGACCGGCTGTGAGATCAACATCGAGGACAGCGGCGTGGTGCAGGTGCTCTCAACGGACGCTGACGCCTCGGTCAAGGCGGTGGATTGGATCAAGTCGATCGTCGCCGAGCCGGAGATCGGAATGGTTTACGAAGGGCGCGTCTCCCGCATGATGAAGTTCGGGGCTTTTGCGGAGTTCATGCACGGCAAGGAGGGGCTCATTCACGTATCGGAGCTTGCAGAAAACCGCGTGGAGCGTCCGGAAGACGTGGTGAGGGTGGGCGATGCGGTCAAGGTCAAAGTCATTGAAATCGACGAGCAGGGGCGCATCAATTTAAGCCGCAAGCAGGCCATGACCCCGGAGGAGCTCAAGCAGGATACCCAGGCCCGCGCACAGGCGGGACCCCGTCCCCCCATGCCGCCGCAAAGAGACTCTTTCAGGGGGCGTCCTCATCGGCGCGATGAGAGGCCCCGCGGCCGTGACTTTGGCCGTGGCCGGGACCAGGACCGAGGCAGAGATCAAGGCCGTGGCCAGGGCCAGGACCGTGGCAGTGATCAAGACCGTGGCCGGGACCAGGACAGAGGCAGTGATCAAGACCGTGGCCGGGATCAAGACCAAGGCCAGGATCCCAACCGGGAAGGGGGAGAGGGTCCTCCCAGGAGGGATCATGACAGGCGTCCGTTCCGGGACCGGGATTCAGGGTTTCGCGGCCGCCGGTATTAGAAGTTGGGTAGCCGTGCCCGTGATTCGTGATTCGTGAAACGTAGCAGACGACTTGAGTAACCAGAAACCAGTAACCAGATACCAGATAGATACCAGAGACCAGGTACCAGAACCATGCGTGTAGCAATTTGATCTTCAACTATCTACCCTTTATTGCCCTATTGTTGCAAATCCTTTGTTCTGGTTTCTGGTATCTGGTCTCTTCTGGTTACTGGCAACTGGTATCTGGTTTCTTTTTTTCACGATTCACGATTCACGATTCACGATTCACGAAGAAGTGATTTTAGGATGCAGGGTGGGAGGAGCCTATGGTGCTTAAGGCTCAGCGTCGGAATGAACTTTGGGCGTGCGCCCTCCTCGCCGCCGCCTTGTTTCTGGCGATCAGTCTTTTAAGTTATGATGTCGGGGATACCGCCCTCCGATCCTCACCCGCCAATTCCCCAACCTTAAACCGCACCGGAGTCATCGGGGCGTACCTCTCTGAAATTCTCATCCTCTTCTTTGGAAAGAGCGCTTTTCTCGTTCCCCTTATTTTTTTTGTTTGGTCACTATCCCGGTTCCTGGGCGTCGTGCCTCCCAAGCTGGGTCTTAAGCTTTTCGGATTTTTCGTCCTCCTTTTTTCGGCCTCTGCGTGGACGGGAATCGGGAACCGGGAATCGGGTATCGTTGTACAGCAGGGGGGGGTGTGTGGACTCCTGCTTTCGTCCCTGCTCACCCCGTATTTCGGCATGCTGGGGTCACGCATCGTGGTGGGGGCCTTGCTGGCCCTATCCCTCCTTTTAGCCACTGAATTTTTGTTCGTTCCTTTCTTTCTCCGAGTCTGGAAACTTGTGGCGGGTTTGATCGCACACGTCAGGGAAGAGGATGAAGGCCGCCGGATCAAGCCTGTCCTTAAGATTGCGCGCAATGCACCCAGGATGAAGGGAAGGGAAGAGGCGCCTCCAGCAGAACCCCCCCGTCCCGCACGGCCCTTTGGACCGCTGCAGAGGCTTGAGAGGGAGAGGTCTTTTGCCAAACCCATCATCAAGCCGCCTGTGAAGGTGAGGCCGGCGCAAGCTGCAAGAAGGGAACCGGTGGAGCTCAAATCCCTGCCCGCCGAGGATAGGCCTGTTTTTACCACCCCGTCACCCGACATCCTCTCTGCTCCTCCCCAAGACGCTTCCGATGACCTGGCTGAGGACTTGGCCGAAAATTCGCGCGTCCTGGAGGGGACCTTGAGCGATTTCGGCATCGAGGCCCGGGTCGTGCAAGTGAACCAGGGCCCGGTGATCACGCGCTACGAGCTTTTGCCGGCTCCGGGGGTCAAGGTGGGGCGGATTACTGCGCTTACCGACGATATCGCCCTCGCCATGAAGGCGCAAAGCGTGCGGATTGTGGCCCCTATCCCGGGAAAGGCGGCGGTGGGCATCGAGGTTCCGAATATGAAGATGTCGCTCGTGTACCTTCAGGAGATCTTAAGGTCGGAGGCCTTTGCCAAGGTCGACTCGAAGCTCGCCATTGCCCTGGGGAAGGAAATTTCCGGAAGCCCTCTGGTGGCGGATCTTGCGGAGATGCCGCACCTCATGATCGCCGGAACGACGGGGAGCGGCAAGACCGTGTGTGTCAATGCCATTATTGCGAGCATCCTTTTTAACGCGACGCCGGAGGATGTCCGCTTCATCATGGTGGATCCCAAGATGGTTGAGCTCGTAGCGTTCAACAAACTGCCGCACTTGGCGTGTCCCGTGGTCACGGATGCGAAGAAGGTGGCGGCCGCTCTTTCCTGGGTGGTCCAGGAGATGGAAGACCGGTACCGGCTTCTCGCGAGCTCCGGGGTGCGCGATATTCAGTCCTATAACAGGAAGGGGCCGGAACGGAAACTCCCTTATATCGTGGTCGTGATCGACGAATTGGCGGATCTTATGCTGGTAGCCGCTGACAAGATCGAGGGGGCGATCACGCGCCTGGCGCAACTCGCGCGTGCGGTGGGCATTCACATGGTGCTGGCGACCCAGCGGCCTTCTGTGGATGTCATCACAGGCGTCATCAAGGCCAATTTTCCAGCCCGCCTCTCGTTTAAGGTGGCCTCCAAGGTGGATTCGCGCACCGTCATGGATATGGGGGGCGCCGACAAGCTGCTGGGTAAGGGAGACCTTCTTTTCTTGAGGCCGGGTCAGTCCAAGCCTGTGCGCGGGCAGGGGGCCTTGGTGAGCGATGAGGAGATCGCTCGTCTCATTGAGTCTTATTCGAGCCAGGGCAAGACGCAGTACGAGGAAGCGCTCATGGAAAGGCTGAAGGACAAAGAGGGCGGGCGCGGCGAGACCGATCGGGACGAGCTCTTCGATGACGCAGTCCGGGTGATTCTGGATACGGGGCAGGCCTCCACCTCCATGCTTCAAAGGCGCCTCAAACTCGGGTATACCCGCGCGGCGCGCATTATCGATGAGATTGAGCAGGCTGGTTATATCGGGCCTTCCCGCGGGGCCAAGCCGAGGGATATCCTGATCAGCGATGTCCCTCCCGAAGGGGCTAAGGCCGCCCCTTTACTTAACCAAGGGGCAAATGAGAAGACCGATGAGACCCTGCCGGTCACGGAGAAGAAAGGTTAGCTCGGCGTGCCTCCGCTCAAGACAGCCACGTTAAGCGTCATCAGTCTGGGGTGCCCCAAGACCCTCGTAGATACCGAGAGGGCATTGGGCTTTTTGAAAAAAACCCCGGTGCGCATGGTGGACAAAATCGAAGGCTCGGACTGCGTCCTCATCAATACGTGCGCCTTTATCGAATCGGCCTCCCAGGAATCCATCGACACCATCTTAAACGCCGTCCGGCTTAAAAAGGACGGCTCCTTAAAAAAGATCATCGTGACGGGGTGTCTCCCCCAGCGCTATGGCCAGGACCTTGTCCGCGAGCTGGAAGAAGTGGACGCCTTTTTGGGCACGGATGCCTACCACACCCTTCCGGAAACGCTCGCGAGGGTCCTGCAAGATGAGCGCGTCACACAGCTAGCCGACACAAGGACGCTTTATGACGAGCTTTCCGAACGCTCCCTGTTTACGGCAACGCACACGGCGTATCTTAAGATCGCCGAGGGGTGCGATAAGAAATGCACGTTTTGCACGATTCCCTTCATCCGGGGCGGACAGCGCAGCCGGACGATCGAATCACTTGTGAGGGAGGCGGAGGGACTGGCGGCCCAGGGGGTGAAGGAACTCGTCCTCGTCAGCCAGAATACGACTTCATTTGGTTTCGACCGCGGGCGGCCGGAGCTCGCCCGGCTTTTGAAGAGTCTCGCGCGCGTCCCGGGCGTCCGCTGGATCCGTTTCCTCTATAACTATCCGGACGATTTTGGAGAGGAGGTCATCGAGGCCCTGCATGAAGAGGAGGCGCTTGTTCCCTATGTGGATCTTCCGCTCCAGCACGTGAGTGACCGCATTTTAAGGCGCATGGCGCGTCCCATGGGGCGGGCGGCTATCGAAGAGCTGCTCCAAAAGATTCGTAAACGGGTACCGGATGTGGCCATCCGCACGCAGTTTATCGTGGGCTTTCCGGGAGAGGGTGAGGAGGAATTCACCGAATTGTGCGGTTTCTTAAACGAATGGAAGTTCGAGCGGTTGGGACTTTTTATGTTTTCCAAGGAAGAGGGAACTCCCTCCGCGCGTCTGGACGGCCAGGTGAGCGATCGGGTCAAAGAGGAGCGCTTTGACCGGGCGAGCCTCCTCCAGCGGGAGGTTTCGACCGGGCTCAACGCCCGGCTCATGGGCCGCGAGGTCCTGTGTCTGGTAGATGAAACGGCCCAGGAGAAAGGCGTTTATTTGGGCCGCACCGCATGGGATGCCCCCGAGGTGGATGGGCAGGTCTTTATCCACTCCGAAGAGGCGCTTCATCCGGGCGATTTCGTGCGTGTCCGGATTGAAGACACGCTGGAATACGATCTGGTCGGCCGCGCCCTTCGAACCGGCTCCGGTCAAGCATGACGCTCGCCAACCAAATTACACTTTCGCGGATAATCCTCGCATTCCTCTTCATGTTCCTTTTGTTTCTGCCCGGGTGGCTGGGGAAGGTCCTGGCCCTCGTGGTTTTTATCGCGGCGGCCCTCACCGATCTCTTGGACGGACGCCTGGCGAGGGGGCGGGGCGAGGTCACAGATTTTGGCGTGCTCATGGACCCCATCGCAGACAAGGTGCTGGTACTGGCCGCGTTCCTCGCTTTTTTGGAACTTAAACTCATCGCGGCCTGGATGGTCGTGCTCATCGTGGCCCGGGAACTTTTGGTCACAGGGTTGAGGCTTTTGGCGGCCTCTAAGGGACTTGTCCTGGGCGCGGAGCGGGGCGGGAAGCATAAGACCGTGTCCCAGCAGGTTGCGATCATCACCATCCTTGTCGTGCTCGTTTTGCAGAGCCTGAACGAGGATTTTGACCTCTCGCCGTTTGACCGGGTTTTGGGAATTGCGGACCGCGTGATATTTATGCTGATGCTGGCCGTGACCCTCCTTACCCTGGGTTCCGGGATTGGCTACATCCGGCGCAATTGGGAGAAGATCACCCGTGCAGCGGCTGGTTAAGGCGTTGGCAAGCTGTGGTCCGGTGGGCTACATCCCCATCGCCTCGGGGAGTGTGGCGAGCCTTATTGGCGTGGGGCTTTTTGCCGCCCTGGGGTCTTTTCCGGCGCTTTACGCGGAGGTCACTTTAGGGGTGGTGGTCTTGAGCTTTGCCGTGACCATGCGCGCCGAGGCCCTCTTCGGCGAGGATGATCCCCGCATCGTGCTGGATGAAGTGGCCGGTCAAATGGTTAGTCTTTTGTGGATACCGGTATCGGCGGGGTGGGCGACCTGGGGTTTCTTCCTCTTTCGGTTTTTCGATATCTTCAAACCCCCTCCCATCCGCTGGTTGGAAGAGCGCCTGGGCCCCGCCGGCGTGTGCGCCGACGACGTGGCGGCGGGGCTTTATACCCTCCTCATACTCCAACTAATCAAAATACTTTAGTACAGAGACGAGTTCGAGTCTGTCGTGTGTGTTGTGTGATGTGTGGTGAGACCCGGGAATCACTCACTACTCACCACTCACGACTCACGACTAACGAGCTAAAAGTGGAAACTGGTCCAGGGTTCTATAAACGGGCCCCTGGGGCGTGAGGGTGCTTTCGATGAGGCTTAAGGCGGTTACTGTCATAGAACCCTCCGCCGTGAGGGAAGGGGATTTGAGGGTTCTCACGAGCCGCGTGCGGTCCTTGATAAATCGGACGCGGCCCAGGGTGACGTGGGGGGTGAACGCGCGCTCCTCTTTTTGAAACCCCAGCAAGGCCAGGGCCTCCTCCAGTTTTTGAGCTATATCTTTTGCTGAATCCTGCCCCTTCTCTATTCCTACCCAAAGCACACGGGGGTTCTCCAGCTTCGGAAAGGCGCCGAGCGGCCCTAAGGTGAATTCGAAGGGGGACAAGCCTTCAGCCACTTCCCGGATAGCCCCTTTTAGGGCTTCCAGTTTTTCCTCCGCCGTTTCACCCAGGAAGCGGAGGGTGAGATGTATTTGACCGGGATTCACCCATTTGACCTGGCTGGGACTGCGCTTCAAAACTTCCTGGATGTGGGCGAGGGAAGCTTTTATTTCGTCGGCAAGTTCGATGGCGATAAAGAGTCTCATTCGAGAAGCGCCCTGCGCACGAGGTTCAGGGCCGCCTGCACGCCCTTGTCCCTGATGTCTTTGCGCTCGCCCGAAAAGTGGTAACGTTCGCACAGGGCCCTGTTTTTGTGATCCAGGGCGATGTAGACGAGACCTACCGGTTTCGCTTTGGATCCTCCTGTAGGGCCTGCGATACCCGTCACGGCTAGTCCCAGGTCTGTGCCGGCGCTCTTACGCGCGCTCTTCGCCATAGCTTTTACTACATCGGCGCTCACCGCGCCGTGGCGCACGAGGAGCCTTTTCGGTACTTTGAGCAGTCTTATTTTCTCCCTGTTGTCGTATGCGACGATAGAGGAGCGCAGGTACCGTGAGCTTCCCGGGGTATCCGTGAGGCGGCTTGAAACCAGACCTCCTGTGCAGGATTCAGCAACTGCCAACGTGAGGCGCTTGCGCGCGAGCAGGCCCCCCACCACTTGTTCAAGAGGAGTGCCGTCGGCGCTGTAAAGGTGTGAACCCAGACGGCTCTTGATTTTTTTCTCGAAGGGGGCCATAAGCTTCACGGCAGCCTGTCTGGTACGCGCCTTGGCGGTGAGACGCAGGGTTACCGAGCCGGGGCAGGCGTAAATTCCGCAGGTGACTGCTCCGCCCATCGTGAGGAGGTCCTCCGCCCTTGCCTCAACCTGGGGCTCGGAAAGTCCAGTCACCAGAAAGTCCCGGCTTTCGATGACCCAGGGAAGGCGAAGGAGCCTCTTAAGTCTCTGGGCCGCATCCTCCATCATGGCCCTGGCCTCGGAGGGAACTCCGGGCAGGAGCACGACACAGTGTTTTTGGACCCGCACCAGTTGCCCGGGCGCAGACCCCACGCGATTGGGGAGTATCTCGGCGCCCTGAATGATCCGGGCCTGCCGCTTCATGGAGGGTATAATCTCAATTCCCCGAGCTCGAAAACGGCGCTCTATCTTGCTCCACGTGAAGGGATCAAAACGCCATGTGCGCTTGAGCCCAGCCGCTACCCCGTCAACGGTCACGTCGTCCAGGGTGGGCCCGAGCCCGCCGGTCACGACCACCACATGCGCCCTCCGGAGGGCCGCTCGGACCGCGTGGGCAATACGACCTGTGTTATCGCCGACCACCACGTGCTTATAAACGTCCAACCCCAAGCCGGCCAGAATCCTCGACAAAAAAGAGGAGTTCGAGCTTACGGTGAAGCCCAGGAGGAGCTCAGTCCCGGCAGAGATAATTTCAGCTTGAACGTGCTTCATGGTGGTGGGGCGAAGTATGCATATGGCACTTTTACCCGTGTGAATCTTGACACACATTATAATCCCAATCGATTTCAAATGTTATAATTGATGTAGACAGATGAAGTGCAACTACCGCCCTTCTCCGGCTCAGCCGGAGAGGGCGGTTTTTTTGCCCCAAAAGTTTAGGAATTTCAAATGACGATTAAAATATTTTTTACCGTAAGAGATGTGGTTTTAGCAAGTCTCATGGTACTGATTCCTGTTGGCACTGCCTTGTCTTACGAT
Source organism: Candidatus Omnitrophota bacterium (assembly GCA_016190205.1). Taxonomy (GTDB): domain Bacteria; phylum Omnitrophota; class JACPQZ01; order JACPQZ01; family JACPQZ01; genus JACPQZ01. The sequence continues at coordinate 18,765 of JACPQZ010000034.1, forward strand.
GCAAAGCACCCCAACCTTTTCTTTAATCAAAGGGAAATAAATGAGATCAAAGGAAAGATACGAGAGGGGCGCGAGCCCTGGGCGAGCCAGTTCTTGCGGCTTAAGGCATCCGAAGACGCTTACAGCGCTCCCCCCGATGTGTATGATGGCCCCGAAGTTAAGGAGTGGCGCATGAAATTCGAGCTTCAAGATTCCGAACACGCCGCCCGCAACGCCCTTATTTATGTTCTTACGGATGATGCGCGCTACGCGGAGCGCGCTAAGGAATTTCTCGTGGCGTGGGCTTCAGGATCGCTGAAACGTATCCAAGACTACAGCCATTTCGAAGAAACAAATCGGCGTGCACGCGTAGACGCGGCCCTGCGCTTGAGCCTGGGCTTTCGCAATTTTAGCAATGCCTACGACCTCATTTATAATAATAGCCACGTACTTTCCCTTCAAGATCATGTGCTTATTCAAAGCTGGCTCCGAAGAGGCTATCACTTGATTAAACAGGGAACCCTGTATTGGCCTCAACACGTGAATAGGTGCCATTCAGTTTCGAACCATGTTACAGCACATCTTGCAGGACTTTCAGCTATAGGTTTTGTCTTGGATGACTACGAGCTTGCTTTGGAAGCCATTGAGGGAAGGAACATACCCAGAAATTGGAAGACAGCTATGGAACAGGCGATATATGTAAGCGGGGAACGCTCCTCGGGGTGCGACTCGGGTCGCAGACCTGTGACGAACGTCGGTGAAGTGTTTGATCGCTACCGTCATTATGACGTCCCCGGCGCTGATCCCTGGAGCGATGCAAACCGAGGATACGGCTATTCGGTTCTTTCCGCAGCAAACCTTGCAGCCACCGCGGAGGCGGCCTATCACCACGGCATTGATCTTTACCATTACGTGGCGCCAAGAGGCGAACAGTTGCTTTTGCCGGGTATTTATTATTCCTGTTTCCGGCAAAAGTTTGCGGGCGGGAGACACCTCATCCAGGCGACAGGTTGTCGAGGCGAGGGCGGATACGTGAACGAGGTGATGAAAGATGGATATATCAACTTTTTCGATATCTTGGCGTACCGATTGCATCATGACTCTCGCGTTACACGGGCCTTCGATAACCTGCCCGATGCTGCACGGCGGTTCCAACCGCCCGAGTTTTTTGGGAAGATGTTTGACAGGAAGGAGATTGCTTGGAATTTTCATCTCGATGGCATCATGGAAGGTTGGTTCGTTCGTCCGAATGGACATGTGATAAATGCACGAGTAAGAGACGGCGCGTTGTCATGTGACGTTGTGGGAGGAGATCCCATGCTGGAGGCGCATCGTTTGTCGCTTAACACTGATTTATATTCCGTATTGAAAGTGCGTATGAAGCTCGACGACGGCGTGAACGATGGTCACGCAGTCCCTATCCAGGTATTTTGGATTGAAAGTGGAGGAGGTGCGTACAGTAATGAAAAGAAGGCTTGGACAAAAGGGAGCGTAGATGGCATTTATCGTATCTATCAGATTGATCTTAAAAGCTGTCCAGAGTGGAAAGGAACAATAGAGAAACTGCGCTTTGATCCTGTCACCCATGCCGGTGTTTCTGTGTCAATCGATTCGATCACTTTGCAGTATTAGAGGGGGATACACGAATTCTCCTGCCCCTTTGTATGTCCCCCTTTCGAAAATTAGATTGACATACTTATTATTGTAGAGTAGTATTAGTAGCACATCCCATGCTACTCTTAAAGAAGAAGTTTAGAGCCCTAGTTCTTGTCCTCTCATTTCTTAATATCGCACTACCTGCCGAGGCTCTCTCTGCTTTTTCCGCCGATCGGGAATATCTAGCCACAGAGTCGCGGTATCATGCCGATCGACATTTCCTAGAAGTCAACTCGATGGCCGGTACGCTCCTTATGCTTCACCAGAAGCTGTATGATACTCTGGGCCGGCCGGTTCGTGTCCATGAAATTTCCGCTGACATCAGAACGCTTCTTGTGAGTGATCGCTGGGCGGGCGCCGTCATTCGGCCCGTTCAGGGTGACGGGATCGCGGTGCAGTTTGCTAACGAACCCCACGAATGGGTCGTCGCCCCGGCTGGAAGCGACGCGAGCGCTGTCCAAACCCTGGGGCCTTTTAAGGTTGGCGGGGGAGAGGTGGTTATTTATGCAAGGCCGGTTGGTCGGGAAGCGGGAAGCGGGAAGCGGGAAGCGGGGGCAGACGCGAGCGTGGCCCAGGTACCGGAGGGGGATGGGTTAAGCAGGGGGCCGGCCCAAAACTGGGACGAGTTGGCTGACCGGACAGTGGAATACTACAGTGATTTGGTGGCTGGCACACGTACAGGTCTTCCTACTAACCCGGAGCTAAAGTTCGGCACAAGGGATGTGGCCGTGGGTGAGGCTGTAAATTATTTTAACAATTATCCTGAAAGGTCCGTCTTCGCACTGACGCTGCAAAAGGTAATACGCACCATGCGCCCCGTCGATTTGACGAACGCCACTGCCCCATCGATACTCGCACGTCTGGCACGTGAAGTGAAGAAGCGCGATTTTCCCCGTTGGGCGCATGACGACTATGACCAACAGTACAAACCTTTCCTCCGTACCTGGTCCCAGCACGACGACCACACCCTGGCGCAAGGAGATGGAATTTCGGCCGAGGAGTTAAAGAGTGGTCTGAATGGGGCAGTCCAGAGGTTCGTCGCGTATGCAGATGAGCTGCTGGAAGAGCACGGGAGGGGCTCGGAGTTTGGAAAGGAAGTTTCTAGGGCCAGGGAGAGAGTTTCAAGAATTGTTAACGATGCGTCTTCCGGGGGGCTGGATATTGGGCGTCTGACCGAGGCCTATAATGAGGTCAGGCGTTTGTACGGGACCATTCAATCCAAAGAAATTGATATATCCAGATCCGGAAAGGTGGAACAGAGGGGGCAGGACGCGCGCCCCGCGACACAAGCGAAGCGGTCTAAGCCCAGCGGGGAACGTGGGCCGAGCAACTCGTGGGACAATGCGGTGCGGACTTGGGAAGACGGTGGGAACCCGTCGGGCGATGGCGTCTTGGCTGACTTGCGAGGGGAGTTGTCTCAAGATATGCGCGAAACAACTTACTCGAGTTTGAAAAGCGTTATCGCAGAATCCCGCGCTCAAGGGCTCAAAAGTGTTGAGCTCGCGCGGCGCATTGTGGCTGCGGGCCGTGAGTCTGATTCGGGGTTCGGAACCGCAGGCCAGGTGCTGACTACGGAGGTCGTCGTCCCGGTCGGAGAAGAAGCCATCCGCGCCGTGCAGGGTATTTTCGGAGGCCAATCGCCGCGCTGGGTGAGGCTGGTCGCCGTTGCTGATTCCGAGCTTCACCGGGGTCAATTGGCCCGGTTCCCGGGGGAGACAATCGTGCGCAGTCCGGCCGTCATTCGGAACGGGAAGATTACCGCCCAGAGTCTCGAGCACTCGGCCCGCGGGGCCATCCAGATGCCGGAGGGACCGGTCCACATCATCCCGGTCTTTGGCTCGGACTCCCTGGAGTATATGGCGGCCCATACGGATGATCCCTCTGCCATGCAAGTCCAAGATTTCATGCGGTACATCAGGAACTCCCTTGAAGAGATCATGACCCACCGGGTCACCGATAACCCCGAAGATATCCAGCTTATTTACCGCGCCGCTGCCCTCTTCCTCGACCTTTCCGCCTAGAGGTGGTTTCATAAGTACTTTCTGCTGCGGTCTCCGCCAGAAGCGGATCCGCCTCTGGCGGAGGCTGCAAAGGCCGAGGTCTTCGTTCTCGGGGACCAAAGGTCCTCAACGTAGCGCTGCGGCTACGTTTCCGGGCCTTTGGCCCCTGCGGCCTCGACCTCGGCCTTTTCGCTCGACCTCGCGACGAAACCACTTATGAAA
>JACPQZ010000035.1 GCA_016190205.1 Candidatus Omnitrophota bacterium
GGCGCCCTTCGGAGCGAACCTCATTTTTTGCGCAGCAGGGTCCGCCGGCTCGTCAGGAAGTTTGCGGTGCGCAAAAAATGCAGAGTGAGCGCCTCGCTGGGGCGCGAACGTTTCGCGGAGAAGGGTGCCGGCCCCGGGTGCTGTATCCTGGATGCTTGAGATCGGCCCGCATGGCGGCCAAAGGGACCGAGCCGGGCCTTTCCGTATGTATGGTTCATAGGGCACATATGGCCAAGGCGCGGACGTTGTGCTACAATGAGTTCCTGTTACATATTCCTGCATAAGCGGTTATAACTTTTCGAGGGCGGAGCGGTGGATATCCCTGATCTTAGGGAACGGATCATCCGCTTGAAAAACGAGGTGAGCGCGGAGGTCGTTTCTTTTCTGACGGCCTTAAAGGTAATCCCACGCAGGACGCCGGTCCTGGGAATCGACATCGGGAGGGGATACCTCAAGTTGGTTGAGGCTGAGGGAGGTGAGGGTGAGGTGCGGGTTCGTGCCTGGGCCGCTTCGGAGATTGCGCACAGTAAAGCGGATGAGATCAATGAGCAGGCAGTGGCCGACGGGATTCGCGCCCTCCTCTCGAAGGGCGGCTTTACTTCTCGAGATGCCGCCCTTTTGGTTTCAGGTCCGGACGTTCTGTTCCGGCGCCTTCTGCTTCCGCACATTCCTTCGGAGGAGATCCGCGAGGCGGTCCACTGGGAGCTTAAGCAGGATGAGGGCCTCAAACTGGAGGAGCTGGCTTGGGATTTTGCGGTGGCCAGGCGCGATATTCGCGCAGGGGACATCAGAAAGTTGGAGGTGCTCGTGGCGATCGCCCCGTTGCGCGAGACCGAGAGGGCGGTCAGGATCGCCCGTCTGGCGGGCCTCGAGCCCATTTCGATCGCGAGCGCACCCTTTGCCGTAGCGGAGCTCTTTCAGGCGCGGTTGGCCCCCGAAGACGCAGAGGTCACCGCCGTGGTGGATCTGGGTGAGCGCTCCGGACTAATGAGTTTTGTCAAAGGGCGCGACTTAATCTTCGTGCGGGAGCTCAAATGCGGGGCGGCCGAGCTTATGGAGGCGCTCGCGGAGATGCTCGCGCGGGATGGGGGCGATCCGGCTGCGGCCCGTCAGGCGGCGCGCACGTTGTGCCGTGAAGTAGGGATTCCGGAGAAGGAAGGTTTTCAGACGGGCGGCCGGGAATTTTCCCCGGCCCAGATTGTAGGCGTCATGCGCCCCATCCTGGACAACTGGGTGCAGGAATTTACGCGCGCCCTGGCGTATTTCAAACAGAGCACGGGAGAACCCGTGGTACATCAAGTAGTACTCTCGGGTGGGGGCTCCAATATCAGAAATTTAGTCGAGTTTCTCTCCAACCGTCTGGAGGTAACGGTCGCTCTGGCTTCGCCTGAAGACCTCCGGGTCCGCTTCGCGCCGGGTACGGAGACGTCCGAAGCGGGAGCGCTTTGCCGTACGCTCGCCCCTGCCCTGGGCCTCTCGCTCATGCAGGATAAAAAAGTCAACCTCATCCCCCGCGAACTCAAGGTAGAGAAGGTCAGAATCCTTCAGGCCCTTACCGTTCGCGTGATCGGCGTTACGTGTGCCGCCCTTCTGGCCGTCTCATCCCTCCTCCTGGCTGCGGAGGTGGGCATCCTGAAGGGGCAGATCGCGCAAAAATCGCGGCAGTGGCAGCTCCTCATGCCGTACGTGGATGAGGTCACCGCCCTTAAGGAAGTGCGCGCGAGACGGCTCGCCCTTTTTGAACACATCACGAAGGGCCGTGCCGATACCCCGGAGCTCATGCGCGCCTTAAGTCACCTTATCCCTGAGGGGGCGCACCTCGACTCCCTGTCATTGAGCGCGAATCTAAGATCAGTCCGGCTTAAAGGGACGGTTTATATCACGGACGAAAGCGCTGAAGCGGTGCTCTCTAAATTCATCCTGTCGCTGGAACAGTCCGGCGCCTTTCAGAGGGTGAATCTATTGACCAGCCAGCGCAAGGGTGAAGAGACTTCCGAATTCGACATGATCGCAAAACTGGAGTTGTGATAGATGAAGCGAATGGGCGCCCGGCTTAAGGCGCGGCTCGATGTGAGCCAGCTGCGCATACTTATCTGGGCCGGCATTTCTCTGTTGTCCATCGTTCTGTTCTGGGTGTTGATCTATAGTCCTCTCCAGACGAAGCGGGGAGAGCTGAAGCAGGAGCTCGGGGGACTGAAGGCCAGGATCAAAGTTGCAGACGAGATGATCGGCGGCGCCGCAGATGCGGAGTCGGGCGTCCGGGCGCTTAAGGATGAATTGCGACATCTGGGGGCACAACTTCCGGACGAGGAACGGTTTTCTCTTATCTTGAGGGAACTTTCTGTACTGGCCCAGGATCACCACATCAATATTCTCTCCATCCGCCCGAAGCCGGCCGAGATATACTGCGACGAAAACGGACATCCCGTTATGATCGAGGAACTCACGTGCGTGCGCGTTCCCATCGCCATAGAGGCCAAGTGCCGGTACAAGGCCCTGGCCCAATATCTTAAATCGGTCTCCGAAAAATTGGAGGTAATCACAACGGTGGATGCGCTGGACATTGAGCGGGACGAGGAGCTTCTGCCGTCCATCCGGACCTCTCTCGAGATTTCCACGTACAGCCTGACTGCAGAACCGCCTGGGGAGGGCTAAGCGCGATGCCCGCGAAAAAAGAGACCCTTGAGATTGCGGCCACGATCGCCGCCGTTCTCGCGCTCGTGGTTCTGGTGGCCGTTCGCATGGGCGGGTCTGGAAAACGGCAAGTGCCGCCCTCGCCGGTGGTGGTGGAGGAGACAGCCTCTGGCTTGACGCAGTCTGCGCCCCGACAGGTCGTCAAGAAAGCCCCTGCGGTCAGCATCCCGGAGGGGTGGGGAAGGGATCCTTTTCTGTCCGTGAAAGAGCACGGCGCGCCCCGGGAGGCGCCCGCGGGACCTCTCAATCTTGAACTCTTCGGGATCGTGAGCGATCCCGAGCGCCCCGGAGAGTCCTATGCCATCATCAACGATGAAGTCGTGCGGGTGAACGAGTCCATCGAGGGGGCACGTGTGGTGGAGATAAAGCGCGGCTCGGTGGCCGTCCAGCGGGGCGGCCAGGTGTTCACATTGACACTGCCGGTCGAGCCGGATGAATAAACTTGCTCGGGCAAAGCGCATAAAGCTTCTTCTCCTGGACGTCGACGGCGTCCTGACGGATGGAAGGATCATCTACACGAACCGGGGCGATGAGATCAAGGCATTCGACGTGCAGGACGGGTTTGGTCTTGTCCTCATCGACAGGTCGGGTTTGAAAACGGCCCTCCTAACAGCCCGCGCCTCAAGGCTCCTTGAAAGGCGGGTGCGTGATCTGTGCGTCCATGCGCTGTACCAAAATGCCCGTAATAAGGCGGTTGCGTTTCGCCGCGTCAAAAGAGATTTCCGGGTGACCGACGCCGAGGTGTGCTTTGTGGGCGATGAGCTTCTAGACCTGGGCGTCATGAAGCGCGTCGGTTTGGCGGTGGCGGTCAAAAACGGCCGCCCGGAGGTGAAACGGGCGGCTCACCTGGTGACGCGCCGTGAGGGCGGCCGGGGGGCCGTCCGCGAAGTGGTAGAGTTTATCCTTAAAGCCCAGGGCAAGTGGTCAAGGCTCCTGTATAATTTGACATTACAATGAGATGTGTTAAAATAGCCGTCTTACCATGAAGCACCGGAAGAGGAGAATGCTCGTGCTTTGCGGGCTCGTTCTCCTTCGCCTTTTTGTGCTTTGTCTTCCACGGTCTTTATATTTGATACTCGGTAGATGGGGTGGATGGCTCGCATATAGTCTATTGGCTGGGGAAAGGCGCAAGACCGAAAGCAATCTCAAACTTGCGCTCGGCAGCGAGAGGAGCGATACCGAGCTAAGAGCCATCAGCCGGGCGGTCTTTGGGCACCTGGGACAGAACCTGGTCGAGTGGATCAGCCTCGCTAAATTTACCCCCAGTAACATTGATTCCATTATTGAGGTGCGCGGCCTGGAAAGGATGCGCGCGGGGCTTGCGCAGGGGCGGGGGGTGATCCTCATCGGATCCCATTTCGGGAATTGGGAGCTCATCTGCCCCGTGCTCGTCATGAAGCTGGGGGTTCCCGAAATAACCGTTGTGGGAAGACGGATTTATTTTGACAAGTACAACGAGCTTATTGTCCGCGCGCGCAGGGAGAAGGGTGTTAGGACCTTCTATCGGGACGACCCCCCGAGGAGAATACTCGGGGCGCTGAAGCAGAATCAAGTGGTGGGCCTCGTGCCCGATCAGGACGTGGACAGTGTGGATGGCATATTTGTCAACTTTTTTGGAAGGCCGGCCTATACGCCGACGGGCCCTGCGAGACTGGCCCGCGCGGCCCGCGCGGTGCTTATACCCTGCTTTATGATCCGCCAGGGCTCAAGATACCGTTTCGAGATCTGTGACCCGATTGAGGTGGACATGGCGCGGGGGAAAGATGAGGCCATACGGGAAGCCACTGAAGGCTGGAGCCGTGTGGTGGAAGACACCATTCGACGTTATCCTGAGCAATGGGCGTGGATGCATCGGCGATGGAAGACGCAAGAAAACGCCCCGAAGGACGAAGGAAGTGGGACGAAGGCAGTGGGACGTGGGACGAGAGGGGTGCCAGACGAATGATGACAAGTAAAATCTCCCCGCTATTCATTGCCATCTTGCTTGTGCTTGCCCAGGGCTGCGGCCCGACACACCCTCACTCCGCGGCACCTGATCTTCCCGAAGGCATGCGCGCCTCCGCTCAAGATAAAGAGGGCGGCATGGACCAGAAGATGCTCACCTTTACTTTTTCCGAATATACGAACGACGGCCGCAAGAAGATGGATATCGAAGGGGATTCTGCGGACATCTTCTCCGCCAGCGTAGACCTCTTTAACCTCATAGCGCACGTCTATAACTCCGACCAGGACATCACCATAACGTCTGACACCGGGACCTTCGACCGCGCAACGAATCACGTGGAGCTCGTGAGTAACGTCATCGCCCGCTCCCAGGACGGCGGCATGGTGCAGACGAATTCCATGGATTATGATTCGGACAGCGGCGTGGGCACAACAGAAGACCAGACTTGGATCACGCAAGAGGGCATGATCTCCAATGGAAAAGGGGCCGTCGTTCATTCCAAAGAACGGCGGGCGGAGCTTAAGCGGGATGTGCATGTCCTTTTTGTGAACCGCGACGACGAAGAAAAAGGCCTCACGACCATCACCTGCGACGGACCGCTTGAGGTCGATTCCGAAGCGCGCCTGGCCGTCTTCCAAAACAACGTGCTCGTCCAGGACCACAGGGGCACCGTGGCCAGCGACCGCATGGAGGTCACCATCACCCGGGAAGAGCAGAAGATAGAAAGAATCATCTGCACGGGAAATGTGAATATCCGGCAGGGTCAAAGCTCCACCTTAAGTGAACGGGCAGTTTACCTTGCCCAGGAGGGTCGGGTGGTCCTGACGGGCGCCCCGCGGCTTGTCATTTATCCTGACGAGCTGGAAGAGACCGATGCGATTATTAGAAACCAAGGGTCTGGTCAAGACTTATAAGAAGCGCGCCGTTGTAAACCGGGTCGACATCCACGTGGATGTCGGCGAGATCATCGGGCTTCTGGGGCCTAACGGCGCAGGAAAGACCACCTCTTTCTACATGATTGTGGGTCTGGTCAAGCCTGACGAGGGGAAGATCTACTTTAAAGGCGGGGATATTACCCGGGCGCCCATGCATGAACGCGCCCGGCGCGGGATCGGTTACCTGGCCCAGGAGCCATCCATCTTTCGCAAGCTCACCGTTGAGGAGAATATCGAGGCCATCCTGGAGACCCTCAACCTCTCGAAGCGCGAGCGGCGCCACCGCCTGGAGCAGCTCCTCGAGGAACTCAACATTTCCTATCTCGCCAAGAACAAGGCCTATACCCTCTCCGGAGGGGAGCGCAGAAGGCTTGAGATTACGCGCGCCCTGGTGACCCGCCCTTCATTCATCCTTTTGGACGAGCCCTTCAGTGGGGTCGATCCCATCGCCGTGTTCGAGGTTCAGCAGATCATCAAAGATTTGAAAAACCGGGGTCTGGGGATCCTGCTCACGGATCACAGCGTGCGGGAGACGCTTGCCATCACGGATCGTGCGTACATCATGGCCGAGGGGAGGGTGCTCATCTCGGGCACCGCCCAGGAGCTGGCCACCGATCCGAAGGCGCGGCAGATTTATCTGGGCGAGAAGTTTACGCTATAGGAGGGCACGAGAGGGTACCTATGAAGATCATGGATTTTTTATGTCAGCAAGCGATTTCAGCGAATCTTAAGGCGTCTGATAAGGAAGGCGTACTCCGCGAGCTTACGGGGTTGTTGGCCGCTTCGCAATCCATCAGCGATCCGGACGAGGTGTTGAAGGCCTTGGTGGATCGCGAGGCCCTGGGCTCCACAGGCATCGGGCACGGGGTGGCCATACCCCATGGCAAATCCGGTTCGGTCAAGGACCTCGTGGCGGCCTTCGGTATATCCCGCAGGGGCATCCGGTTCGAGGCCTTGGACGGGGAGCCTGTGTACATCTTCTTTCTCCTGGTCGCCCCGGAAGATACCTCCGGTCCTCACCTTAAGGCACTGGCCCGGATCTCTCGCCTTTTGAGAGACAAGTATTTTAGGGACAGCCTCATAAGCGCCAGGGATGAGCAGGAGATTCTTCGCGTCATCCAGCTCGAAGACAGCAAGAAGGTTTAAGACATGGCGGTGGTCACGGTAGGCAACCTTCTGGAGGACAAGGGCAAGGAGTTTAAACTCCAGCTCGTCAACCGGAAGGCCAATCTCAAGAAGACCATCAAGGTGGTCGAGCCCCACCGGCCGGGCCTTGCGCTCGCCGGCTGGTATGAGTACTTTGCGTACGATCGGCCGCAGATCCTGGGGCAGACGGAGATTTTTTATCTCAAGTCTTTAAGCTCCCGCGAGCGCCGCAAGAATTTGGACAAGTTTTTCAGTTACGACATACCCTGCCTCCTGGTTGCGCGCGGTCTCACCGCCCCCCGGTACCTCCTCGAGTACGCCAACAGAAAAAGGATCGCCGTCATCCAGTCGCCCTTTGAAACGGCGATCCTGATGAGCAAGGTCACCCTGTACCTTGAGGATCGCTTCAGCCCCCAGACAAGCATCCACGGCACCTTGGTGGATGTGTACGGCGTGGGGGTGCTCATTTTGGGTAAGAGCGGCGTGGGAAAGAGCGAGAGCGCCCTGGAGCTCGTCGAGCGCGGCCATCGCCTGGTCGCAGACGACGTGGTGGACATTCAGCTTCTGGATGGTGAGATCTTAATGGGGAGCTCCGCGGCGATCATCCGTCATCATATGGAGATTCGGGGCTTGGGGATCATCAACATCAAAGAGATCTTCGGCGTAGGGGCGGTGCGGAACCGAAAGCGTATCGGCCTCGTCGTCACCCTGGAGAAATGGGATCAGCGCAAGGAGTACGAGCGCCTGGGGCTTGAGGAGCAAAAGCATAAAATTCTGGGAGCCGCCCTGCCGCATTTTGTGATTCCCGTAAGACCCGGCCGCAACCTCTCGATCTTGATCGAGGTCTCTGCCTTGAACGAGCGGTTGAAACGGATGGGGACCTATCCCGCGCGGGAACTCAATCAGCGCCTTATCGCAGCCATGAAGGGCGGGTTTAAGGGGCGCGGGCCGGATGACATTTATTGAGCTTTCAGCTTTCAGCTATCAGCCATCTGCTGGAGCTAAATATAACGATTTGCGCAGGAGTTATCTGTGGTCGTGGAACGCGCGATAGAAGTTAAGAACCGGCTGGGGCTTCATGCCCGCCCCGCGGCCCTGTTCGTTCAGACCGCCAATAAATTCCGGTGCGAGATTGAAGTGCGCAGGGGCCGGCAGAAGGTCAACGGGAAGTCGATCATGGGTATCATGATGCTGGCCGCTGGAAAAGGCACGCGCATCAACGTGCGCTGCGAAGGTCAGGACGCTGACCGGGCCATCAGAGCCCTCCAGAAGTTGCTGTCTACGGAAATAGATAAGGAATAGGCGATTCTATGTCATTGCGAGCCCGCCACTAATTCTTCGGCGGGCGAAGCAATCTCACGAGATTGCTTCGCGCCTGCGGCGCTCGCAATGACGGCAGACGAATATTATGGACATCCTCAAAGGCATCCCCGTCTCACCCGGCATTGTGATCGGAAAGGCTTTTATCCTCGATCCCGAGGATATCAAGATCCCCCGCACGACGATCGAGGAGGCCGATATCCCAAAGGAGATCGCGCGCTTCGAAGACGCCCTCACGAGGACCCGCGCCCAGATCCTTGAGATCCAAGAGCGTATCGGCAGGGAAATGGGAGCCGAGCACAGTGATATCTTTACCGCCCATGTACTTGTCTTGGAGGACCGGATGCTGATCGAAGAGGTGATCCGGGATCTCAAGACCAAGAGGCAGGCGGTGGAGCATATTTTTATGGAGGTCCTGAAGCGGTACGGCAACGCCTTCTCCAAGATAGACGACGAGTACCTGCGCGAACGGGTGAGCGATATCCAGGACGTGGGCAAAAGGGTGCTGCACAACCTGATAGGCTCGGAGCGGTTCAACCTCGCCAACTTAAATGACGAGGTCGTAGTCTTTGCATACGACCTTTCCCCTTCCGATACCGCCACCATGCACCGGGAGCGCGTCGTGGGATTCGCGACCGATATCGGGGGTCGCACGTCGCACACTGCCATTATGGCGCGTTCTCTGGAGATACCCGCCGTGGTGGGATTGGGAGATGCCACGCAGAAGGTGCAGTCCGACGACCCCGTGATCGTGGACGGAAACCACGGGCTGGTTATTATCCAGCCGGACGCGCCCACGTTGGAGAAATACATCCGAGCCCGGGGCCGTTTTGAGGACTTCGTACGCACCCTGGACAAATTCAAGGAGCTGCCGGCCCGTACCACAGACGGGCATGAGGTCACGCTGGCCGCCAATATCGAGCTTCCGGACGAGATCCCGCACTGCATCTCTCACGGGGCACAGGGGATCGGGCTCTACCGGACCGAGTATTTTTATATGAACCGGGTGGATCTGCCGTCTGAAGATGAGCATTTCGAGGCCTACCGGAACGTGGCTGAAAAGGTGAAACCCCACCCCGTTATTATCCGGACCCTGGATCTGGGCGGCGACAAGTTCCTTTCGAGCCTTGAGGTGCCGCGGGAGATGAATCCGTTTTTGGGATGGCGCGCCATCCGCTTCTGCCTGGCGCGGCCTGATATTTTTAAGGTTCAGCTCCGGGCCATTCTGCGCGCGGCGGTCCACGGCAAGTTAAAACTCATGTACCCCATGATTTCGGGTCTGGAGGAGCTTCGCCAGGCCAATCAGATTCTGTCCGAGGCCAAAGAGGCCCTTCGGCGCGAAGGCAAAGAGTTTGACGAACATATCGAGGTGGGGGCCATGATCGAGATCCCCTCCGCGGCCCTCACGGCCGACGTGCTGGCCAAGGAGTCGGCCTTTTTCTCCATCGGATCGAACGACCTCATCCAGTATTCTCTGGCCGTGGACCGCGTGAATGAAAAGATTGCCTATCTTTATGAGCCTGCCCATCCTGCCATTTTGAAGCTGATCAAGAATGTTATCGACGCCGGACACCGGAACAAGATCTGGGTCGGGATGTGCGGGGAGATGGGCGGAGATCCGGTGCTCGCCGTCATCCTCCTCGGACTGGGCCTGGACGAGTATTCCATGAGCCCCGTGATTATCCCTGAAATCAAGAAGGTCATCCGTTCCATCTCGCTCAAGGAGGCGCAGGAGATCGCCCTTAAGAGCCTTGAGCTCACCACCGGTGCCCAGATCCGCAGCTTTGTGCGGGAGCGCATCAAACATATCCTCCCTGAGGTCCTGGGAGAGGAAGGGTGACCCTCGCCCTCCTCAAGGAGAAGCAATTTTCAAGGCGCATTCTGGAGCGCGACGCCTCTCTCTGGACGGACGACCCGGAAGAAATGCGCGTCATTCGGAACCGCCTGGGCTGGCTTTTTGCCGTCCAGGCGATGAAACAAAAGGCGCGGGAGTTAAAGGCCTTCGCGCAGGAGCTTAGGCGCGAGGGCTTTGACCGTGCCCTGGTCCTGGGGATGGGCGGCTCCAGCCTTTTCCCAGACGTGTGCCGCAGGCTGTTTGGAGCGTCACGCGGGGGTCTTAAGCTGGACGTGCTGGATTCCACGGATCCGGCGTGGATTCTTGAAAAGGCGCGTTGGTGTGCGGGCGGCAAGACCCTATTTATCGTTTCGAGCAAATCGGGCACCACGGCGGAGACGATGGCGCTCTTCAGTTATTTCTATGACTGGGTCCAGCAGGCGGGTGGAACGGCAGTCGGCAAGGCGTTTACCGCCATTACGGATCCGAATACTCCGCTCGAGGGCCTGGCGGGCGAGCGGGGCTTCCGCCGCACTTTTTTGAATCCGCCGGATATCGGGGGGCGTTACGCGGCCCTTTCCTTTGTGGGTCTTGTGCCCTGCGCCCTATTGGGAGTGGATGTGGACGTGCTTCTGGAACAGGCGCGGGGCATGGAGGAAGAGTTAATGCGTCCGACCTACTCGGGAGAAGGAGCGGAAAACCCGGGGATCGAGCTCGCGGCCCGGCTTGCCGAGTGCGCCGCGGCGGGAAGGGACAAGATTACGTTTGTTTTTTCTCCTTCTCTTGCGAGTTTTGGCATCTGGCTTGAGCAGCTTATTGCGGAGAGTACGGGGAAAGAGGGGAAGGGGCTCATCCCTGTGGATGGGGAGGTTTTGGGTGAGCCGGACGTCTATGGTCTTGACAGGGTTTTTGTGAGCGTGGGATTGAAGCGGGATGAGGACGCCGTGACCCAAAGGCGGCTTGGCATGCTTGAGAAGCGGGGCCATCCGGTTCTGCGTTTTACGCTCGACGGGCCGCTTTCGATCGGAGCGGAGTGCCTTCGCTGGGAATATGCCACCGCGGCCCTCGCATCCCTTTGGGGGATCAACCCGTTTAACGAGCCCGACGTGGATTTGAGCAAGGACCGGGCTCGTGCCCTGTTGGAAGCGGCGGGTAAGCCGCAACGGGAAGAACCCTCGCCGCGTTCCATGGGCGAGTCCTTGGCCGATTTTTTACATGCGGCCCGGGAAGGAGATTATGTGGTCTTTATGGCTTACCTGGCACCCACTCCGCAAGTGGACTCCGGCCTCCAGGCATTGAGGATTAAGGTGCGCGATCGCTTTCGCAAGGCAACCGTCGTGGGTTACGGCCCGCGCTTTTTGCATTCGACCGGACAGCTCCATAAGGGCGGACCCGGTACAGGTGTTTTCATACAGCTCACGGCCGATGATACCGACGACATGCCTATTCCCGGGAAACGCTACTCTTTTGGGGCGCTCAAGCGGGCGCAGGCGATGGGAGACCTCGAAGTCCTGAAGACAAAGGGCAGGAGATGCATGCGCATCCATCTGGGTCAGGAGGCATACCCAGCGCTCAACTGTCTGCGTGAGGCGCTTGCGTGACAGAGGTCATCATCCTCTGCGCCGGCTATGCCACGCGGCTGTATCCTTTAACCAAGAACAGGCCGAAGCCGCTCCTTCCGATAGCCGGGCGGCCCCTTCTGGATTACACCCTGGACCGGCTTAAAGGTGTCCCCGGCCTTGGAGAGATGTACTTGATCACGAATCACAGGTTTGTGACGCATTTTCAAGCGTGGGCGTCCGGGCACAAAGAAGCCCAAATCCAAGTCATGGATGACGGGACGTCCACCAACGAAGACCGGCTGGGTGCAATCGGCGACATTGATTTTCTGCTCAAACGGCGCGACGTCCGGTCGGACTGCCTGGTTGTAGGCGGCGACAATCTGTTTGACTTCGAGCTTAAGGGTTTTGTGGAATTTGCGCTCAAGAATAAGCCGGCGCTCTCGATCGGGGCCTATGATTGCAAGAGCCTCGAGGCGGCCAGGCAGTTTGGGCTGGTGAAATTGGACGCCCGTCACCGGGTGGTTGAGTTCCAGGAAAAACCTGCAAACCCCCAGAGCACACTTGCCGCCATGTGTCTGTATTTTTTCCCTCATTCCACGCTGTCGCGGATCGCGGAATACATGGGCTCGGGTGAAAACCGGGATGCACCCGGGCACTACATACAATGGAACGCGAAAAAGCATCCCGTTTACGCTTACGTCTTTGATGAACCCTGGTTTGACATCGGTCATATAGAAGCATATCAAAAAGCAGAGGAGGAGTTCCGTGCGAAGGCAAAGTCCCGGTAGAGGTTCCTATCTTTTTACGTCAGAGTCTGTTACGGAGGGCCATCCGGATAAAGTCGCCGACCAGATCTCCGATGCGGTCCTGGATTCCATCTTGGCCAAGGATCCCACGGGACGCGTCGCCTGCGAGACCCTGGTCACCACGGGGCTCGCGTTCGTAGCGGGGGAGATCACGACTTCTTGTTATGTGGATATCCCCAAAATCGTCCGGGCCACGATCTTAAAGTGCGGATACGATTCCCCGGCTTATGGGTTTGACCACCAGACCTGCGCCGTAGTAACGGATATCCAGGCACAGTCGCCCGACATCGCCCTGGGGGTGGACACGGGAGGGGCGGGAGATCAGGGGATGATGTTTGGGTATGCTACCGACGAGACGCCGGAATTTATGCCCATGCCCATTCTCTTGGCGCACAAGCTCGTCCGGCGGCTAGCCCAAGTGCGCAAGGAAAAGGTGCTGAAGTACCTGAGGCCAGACGGGAAGAGCCAGGTGACGGTTCAATATGAAAAAGGCCGCCCCAAGCGGGTGGATACGGTTGTCTTGAGTGCGCATCACGGCCCGCGCGTGGCAAGTCCCGATATCCGCCATGACTTAAAGAAGTGGGTGGTGGACCATGTCATCCCCAAGGGGCTGATGGATAAAAATACAAAACTTTATGTCAATCCGACCGGCCGTTTTGAGGTGGGCGGCCCGCAGAGCGACACGGGGCTGACAGGCCGCAAGATCATCGCGGATACCTATGGGGGGGTCGGAAGCCACGGAGGGGGGGCCTTCTCCGGAAAAGACCCAACCAAGGTCGACCGCTCCGCGTCCTACATGGCCCGGTATATCGCCAAAAATATCGTGGCGGCCGGCATCGCAAGTCAGTGTGAAATCCAGGTGGCGTATGCCATCGGCGTCGCCCATCCCGTCTCTGTCATGGTAGAGACTCATGGCACGAGCCGGGTTTCGGACGCAAAGATCATAAAACTCATTCAGAATAATTTTGATTTGACCCCGCGGGGAATCATCCAAAATCTCAAGCTACGCCGCCCCATCTACAGCGCCACCGCGGCTTACGGGCACTTCGGCCGGAACGAAACGGGTTTCACTTGGGAGGAGATAGATAAGGCCGAAACCCTGAAGAAGCAGGCCTTTCGATGACCTATCATGTTAAGAATACGAAGTTAGCGGGGCGGGGAAAGCGGCTCATCGAGTGGGCCGAGAGGGAGATGCCTGTTCTGCGCAGTATCCGGGATAGGTTCGGTACCGATAAGCCGCTCCGTGGCGTGCGTCTGGGGGCGTGTCTCCACATCACGACGGAGACGGCCAATCTTCTCATCACGCTCAAGGCGGGCGGGGCCGATGTGTCCGCATGCGCCTCGAATCCCCTCTCGACCCAGGACCCTGTGGCTGCGTCGCTCGCCGTCCACTCCCGTATCCCGGTGTTTGCGATCAAGGGCGAAGACCGGAAGACTTATTACCAGCATATCCGCTCCGTGCTGTCGGCCCGTCCGCAAGTGACGCTCGACGATGGGGCGGACCTCGTGACTGAACTTCATCAGTCAAAAGGGCGCCTTGCCAACGGGGTCCTGGGCGGGACGGAGGAGACCACAACGGGGGTCATACGTTTAAGAAGTCTGGAAAAGGCAGGAAAGCTGCTGTTTCCCATGATTGCGGTGAACGATGCCCAGACCAAGCACTTCTTCGACAATCGCTACGGCACGGGCCAATCCACTTTAGACGGGGTGATTCGCGCGACGAACATCCTTTTGGCGGGAAGGCGCGTGGTCGTGGCGGGCTACGGCTGGTGCGGAAAGGGGGTCGCCATGCGCGCCCGCGGCCTGGGGGCGCACGTCATCGTGACCGAGGTGGAACCCACGCGGGCCCTGGAAGCCGTCATGGATGGTTTGGAAGTCATGTCCATGTCCCAGGCGGCAAGGATCGGTGATATTTTTATTACAGTCACGGGCGATACCCATGTCCTTCGCAGTGAGCATTTCCTGAATATGAAGGACGGCGCCATCATCGCCAATTCCGGGCACTTCAACGTGGAGATAGACATCCCCGCCTTAAAGAAGCTCTCGCGGCGCGCACGCGAGGTTCGTGATTTCACCGTGGAATATAAACTTAAAAACGGCCGCAGCATCTTTCTATTGGGCGAGGGGAGGCTCATCAATCTCACCGCGGCGGAGGGACACCCGGCGAGCGTCATGGACATGAGCTTCGCGAACCAGGCCCTTTCGGTGGAGTACTTAGTAAAAACACACGAGCGCCTTGAGCGCCGTGTCTACCCCGTCCCTCCGGACATTGACCGGGAAATCGCTCGGCTCAAGCTCAAGGCCCTGGGTGTGGGAATTGACCGTCTTACCCGTCAGCAAGAGAAATATCTAGCCAGCTGGTCCGCAGGAACTTAGGCATTGGATTACTGGGGGAATGGTATAATAGGGTTCTAAGAGGTGCTTCGATGCGTTTAAGGGTATTTATCGAACGAGATGAGGACGGTATATTCGTAGCGGAGTGTTCTACCCTACCCGGTTGCGTGTCGCAGGGGAAGACCCGGAGCGAGGCACTGCGCAATGTTCGCGACGCCATTCGAGGTTATCTCGCGAGCCTTAAAAAGCACCGGGAGCCTATCCCACCCTCCATTTCTGAAGAAGTCATCGAGGTGTAGTCTTGCCGAAATTGCCCGTCGTCAGCTCCCAGGAAGCTGTCAGGGCCCTCCGTCGCTTAGGTTATCTTCCCGACCATCAGACAGGTAGCCACCTTATCCTGCGTCAGCAGGATCCGCCGCATCGGCGCCTGACCGTGCCGCGGCACCGCGAATTGGCAAAGGGGACTTTGCGGGCGCTCATCCGCCAGGCGGGGTTGACGGTGGAAGAGTTCGTCCGGTTGCTTTAAGCCGGTATGTATCAGTTGCCTGTATCCGAAGCGAAGCGTTTGGCGCTCAAACGCCGCATGGAGAAGTGCGGAGTCCGGGAGGCCGATTTAGAGGAGTCCTTCATCCGCTCCTCCGGACCCGGCGGCCAGAACGTCAACAAGGTTTCCACGCAGGTCCAGCTCGCCCACCGGCCCACCGGTATCACAGTCAAATGCCAGCGTGAGCGCTCCCAAGCCCTCAACCGCTACTTGGCGCGCGTCCTTCTCGTCAGTAAGATTGAGCAAGCAGTTCTGGGAAGGGAAAGCGAGGAGCGCAAGAGAACAGAAAAAATCCGTCGCCAAAAGCGCCGCCGCAGCAAACGGGCAAAGGAAAAAATGCTGAAAGAAAAACGCCACCGCTCAGAGAAGAAAGGATTGCGCCGAAGCCCTGATGTTGAGGAATGGTAGGGATGGAGCCGTGCGAGTCTAACGGGCTAGGATGGTTTTATTGCCGAATTTATCTTCCCAGGAGCGGGCGCCCGTGGCAAGCACCGCATTGAGGGCCTGGATGTTTTTGACGCCGCGATCGGCGAGCCACGCGTCGAAAGCCTTAACTCCCTGTTTGGCGTAGATGGGGATCCCATCCTTCCAAGTGGCGCGGCCGCAGAGGACCCCTGCAAAATTGATGCCCGCCTCAATCGCAATCTCCAGGCTCTCTCGAAATTCATCGTCGCCCACGCCGGCAGATAGATAGATGAAGGGCTTGGTCGCAGATTTCTCGGCCGTCCGGTAGTGCTCCACGGCTTCATCCATTGTATACGCGACGCCCTGGTTCTTGAAGGCGCGCGTCCCCTGCGTGAACTTGAGGTTCACGGGTATCTCCACTTTTAGGACGTCCACGCCGTATTTGTCCTTCGAAAACTCGCGCATACTTCCCGCCACGATCTCCGGCTTTTTCTTCGCGTACTCGAGACCCTTCTCGTCACCTCCATCCGGATCGTAACCTACGAATTCCAGAAAGAAAGGCATGTCGTTTTGGGCACACTCGTCGCCGATTTTTTTAACCCACTCGTGTTTCGTGGCATTGATATCGCGCTTTTCGAATGGCGTGTAATAAAGCAGGATCTTGATGCAGTCTGCCCCGGCCTCTTTTGATTTTTTCACGCTCCAGTTCGGGATGAGCATGGGGATGCGGCCCGGCGTCGTCTGGTCATAACCGGTGGACTCGTAGGCGAGGAGGAGCCCCGCGTTCTTGGAGCGAGCCTTGGCTGCCGGGAGACCGAATTCGGGGTCGAGGAGTATGGCCGAGGCATAGGGGGTGAGCGCCTTCGAAACGGAGGTCTTAAACTCCTCCATCTCTTTCTGCGTCACGGCCTTGGCGTCCACGCCACGCTCTTTGGCGATTGCCTTGCGCAAGGACCCGCGCTGGTCCATGGCCGCCGCGCGTATAACACCCTTTTTATCCGCGACCGCCCGCAGGCCTTTCAGTTTTCCAGGTGTGAGTTTTGTCATAGGGACCTATCCTATCGGTTGCACTTCTGCATGTCAAGTGACGCTTTGTTGCAGCACGTCTCATAAGTCATTGCGAGGAGGCGCTTCAGTGCCGACGAAGCAATCTCAATGAGGCCATGAGTTGCTTTTAGCAACTCATTTGGCCGAATTGATCCCGAGCGCGTCTTACTGAGATTGCTTCGGCTGCCTCCGGCAGCCTCGCAATGACGCGCGAGGGATCTCCTCGGCGGGCTCGCAATGACATGTTTCTCAAGTTTTCGCCAGCATCGTGCCGCCGATGCCAATAAAGAGCGCGTTGGTAAACCAGGATGCCACGGCGGGCGGCAGGAGATGTGCCCGGCCGAGCGCGAGGCAAACGGCCAAGAGGCCGTACACCAAAAGACCCATCGAGATGCTGATGACGATCCCCACCCAGGTCCCCGAGCCGCGGTTGGAGGTGCTCAATACGGCCGGAATGCCCAGGAGTACCGCCACAAAGGTAATAAAGGGAATAGCGATTTTAGAATGCAGGGCGATGAGTTCCCGGTTGGGCCGGTAACCGCCGCTCTCCAGGATGCGGATATAGGATAAAAGTTCTCTGAAGCTCATGCTGTCCAGGTTCTTGCGCGCCTGGCCGAATTCCTCCGGTGTCTCCGGGATGGGAATTGTTTTCTGTGCCTGAAAAAGCGGTTCCCCCAGGATCTGCCCCTTCGTGCCGAGGCTGTACGAGATGGAGTCGTAGAAGGTCCACTCCCCCTCCAGATAACGGCCGCTTTTTGCGACGACCTTTTCCCGGATCACATGGCGGTCATCATGGACGAGCATGGTGATGTTTTTGAAGAGCGCCTTCTTGGTGTCGAAGCTTTGGATGTAGTACATGCGGTTTCCGTGGCCGTATAAGGTGACGTCTTTTAAAATGCCCTGCGTCTCCTGACTTGTTTTAAGCTCGATCCGCTCCTCCTTTATTTTTTGACTCACGAGGGTGGCCTGGGGGACCACGCTGTCATTGATGAGCATGATCATGGCGCTGACGAGGAGACCGCTCAAAAGGTATGGGCTCACGATTCTCAAAACGCTCAACCCGCTGGCCCGAAGCGCCGTAATTTCGTTGTTTTTATTGAGGTTTCCCAGGGAATAAGAGGTTGCGATGAGGGCGGCCAGCGGCGTCGTCTGCACAAATATGATCGGCACAAAGCTCAAATAGTACTGGAGGAGCGTCCGGATCGCGGTATTGGCCTTGAGGATTTCATCCAAGTTTCCGAAGAGGTCGATCACGATATAAAGGAAAAGAAAAAGGAGCAGACAGTAGACGAACGGATTCAGGAAATGGACGGTGAGATAGCGGTCGACGATCTTCACTGGGCTACGGTCTTGCGCGTCAGGACGAGGCCGATGGTGACCAACAGGATATTGGGAAACCACATACACAGGGCGGGGGGAAGGCCTTCTTCCTGAGCGAGACCCTTCCCCATCGCAAGAAGGACATAATAGGCCGCCATGACGCCCAGGGAAACGAGGAAGTTTATGGAACGCTCTTCGCGTCGGGTCACGACCCCCAGGGGGAAACCAATAAAAACCACCGCGAGACAAGCGAAGCCCAGGGAGATCTTCTGGTGGACCTCGGTCGTATACACAGTGACCATGTGGCGGCGCTCGTCTGCGCCCTCAGCGCCGCTCCCGTTTTTGAGCTCTCCCAGCTCATGACGGAGCTCTGACAGGGTCATGTCCTTGGGCTTTTTCTCAAGCAGGGAGCGGTCCTCCTCGCCCGACATGTCCAGGGTCAAGTAATAGGTATTGAAATTCAGCTTGTAGTACGCGCTCGGGTCCTTGCGGTTGGGCTCGTCGCTCGTCCCGTTGACCAGCTTGAGCACGATGGAATTTCCCTCGGGGGAGGGGATAAATTCCCCTTTCTGCGCGATGATCGTGCGGGTCGGGCGGTCTTCCTCCTGCGGCTCGTAGATGCGGATGTGGCGGAGCTTGTTTCCCCTGATCGAATGGATCCAGATGATGTAATTCTGAAAGGTCTTGATGAAGGTGCCCGGCTCCAGGTACGCCGCAGGTTTCTTGAGGCCGATCTCTTTCAATGTCTGGCGGCTCGCGAAGTGGGCGTGCGGAAGGATCTCGCTGTTCAAATTCACGCCGAAGAGGGAAAAGATAAGACCCACCATGAGGATGGGGTACATGATGCGGCTTAGAGATACCCCGCAGGCGCGGATCGCGGTCACTTCGTTGTCATGAGATAGGCGACCCATGGCGAGCAAGAGGCCGGTCAAAATGGACATGGGCAGGGTGTAGCTCAAAAGATAGGGTATGAGAAAGAGGAGGAGTTTGCCGACGTCAATGATGTTGACGCCTTTGTTGATGACGAGCTCGGCCAGCTTGACGATGTTGCCCATGAGCAGGACAAACGTGAGCACGACGAGAGAAAGTGCAAACGGCCCCGCGAACTCCTTAAGGATATATCGTCTAATCAGTTTCATGATTCTTTTCCATGCACGGGACTCGCAGCAAGCGTCAGGACGTCTACCCTCCGCGCCCCCTTCTCTTTGAGGACCCGCGAACATTCATTTACGGTGCTGGCCGTGGTCACCACATCATCTACGAGCAAGACATCCTTTCCGGAAAACCCTTCCGGGGCGGAGACCTCAAAACTGCCCAGCGGGTTTGTGAGGCGCGCCCGCCGGCCCAGCTTTTCCTGGGGAGGACGCCTGCCCGCTTTTCGAAGCAGGGCCGATGGCCTTATGATACCGGCCTGGCGGGCCACCGCCCGCGCCAGGACTTCCGCCTGATTGTAGCCGCGCGAGACTTGTCTTAGGCGGTCCATTGGGACGAAGGTGATGTATGCGTAATGCCCCAAAAGCAGTTGGCGCGCGGCATAGTCAGCCAGCAATTTGCCCAGAAATTCGCCCGCGCGCCTTGACTCACCGTACTTGAACTTTAAGACCACGTTCTTGAGCGGGGCGCAGTACAGATACGGGCTTAAGATCGTGTCGAAATAGCGCGTCTGGAATGAAAATAGTCCGGATCCACGCCCCTGCCAGACTGCCACTTGAGCCATGCACTCCTGGCAAAGCACATCTCCCCGGTCTGGGTTTAAGGCCCCACACCCCATACAGCGATGGGGAAAAAATAGGCCCAACAGGGCCTTTGGGATACGCCTCGCGATCATAATGCCAGTTTTTTCGAATATACTACTATACTCATATTTGCCCTCAAAGTCAAATAACTCTAACCCTTGCAATAAGTAGCGATAACGTCGAGATTTAGATATACCGGTCGCAGGGGGCGCGGCTTAAGCTCGGTTGCAAAGGGGTTTTGGAAGTGCTATGATATTGCAACTCACTACAAACACTTAAGTAACGGAAATTTTCTGTGAAGATCGGTATCGCCCAAATTAACACAACGGTAGGTGACCTGGCTGGGAATCGCCGGAAGATCCTAACTTACTCCGAACGGGGTGAGCGCGAAGGGGTGGATCTGGTGGTTTTTCCAGAGCTGGCCATCACGGGGTATCCGATTATGGACCTTACCTTCCGCAAGGATTTTGCGCGCGAGGCGCAGCGGGAGCTGGACCAAATTGCGGCGTGGAGCCGGGGCCGCAGCGTCGCCCTTGCGGTAGGAGGCTTCGAAAAGGCGGAACTTAAGGATCGGAAGGGCTATAATACCCTGTTTTTCATACAAGGCGGCCAGATCCTGGCGCGCCAGCGCAAGAGCCTGCTCCCGACCTATGACGTGTTTATAGAAGAGATGTTCTTCAAGCCGGGGTCGGATTTTCCGGTGATCCGCTTGAAAGGCCAGACGGTGGGGGGGACTGTGTGCGAGGATATTTGGGACGAGGCCTATACGCTCAAGCCTTTGGCCAAGCTTAGGGAAGGGGGGGCCGGGCTCGTAGTAAACGCGTCTGCTTCTCCCTTTCATGCAGGCAAGTCCAGCCTGCGCGAGGAACTAGTTCGGACGCAAGCCGCTCGCCACCGCGTAGCAATCGTCTTGGCTAATCTGGTGGGCGGGCAGGATGACCTCATATTTGACGGCCGGTCGCTTGCGGTGGACCGGGATGGGAACCTCATCGCCCGCGGTTCTTCATTTTCTGAAGATTTTATCGTTGTTGAGCTGGACACCCATTTGCGGGGGCGCCCGCGGGACCTCGGACCGCAGCAGTCGGAGGAGGAAGAGATATACGCCGCGCTGTGCCTGGGCCTGCGGGATTATGTGAGAAAGAACGGTTTCGCGAAGGTGGTCATTGGCCTTTCCGGAGGAGTTGACTCATCCCTCGTGGCTGCCATCGCCGCAGACGCCCTGGGACCGGAGAACGTGGTGGGCGTGTCCATGCCGGGCCCTTATTCTTCCCCAGCCAGCCTGGAAGACGCGCGCCTCCTCGCCCGGAATCTAAAGATTGCCTTTCGCGTGCGTCCCATCCGGGCCCGCTACCGGGCGCAAAAGGCCGAGATGCATCGAAGCGAACTTAAGGAGAGTCTTTCGTCCGGCCCTGGGTCCGCCCGGCGCTGGCTGGGTTGGATGGCCCAGTTTATGCCGCTCGCGTGCTTCGCCAACCACGAGACGGACCTTGCGAGCGAAAATTTGCAGGCCCGTCTGCGCGGAGAGCTGCTCATGTACGTATCGAATGCGGAAGGGTGCCTCGTGCTTTCGACGGGAAACAAGTCCGAGCTCGCGATGGGCTACTGCACTCTTTACGGTGACATGTGCGGGGGCTTGAGCGTCCTGGCTGATGTTTATAAAACCCAGGTCTGGCGCCTCGCCCGCTACCGGAACCGCGCGGGGGGTGTGATACCCGAGCAAGTGATCCAAAAGGCCCCATCGGCCGAACTCAAGCCCAATCAGACAGATCAAGACAGTCTGCCTCCCTACGAGGTATTGGACGTCATTTTGCACGATTACATCGAGGAAGACTGCGATGTTGAAGAGATCGCGCGGCATCTCGACGAAAAGGGGTTATCTGTCAAAAGCGGCCTGTCCACTCCGGACCTGGTCCGCGATGTGGTGCAGAAGGTGGATCAGAACGAATACAAGCGGCGGCAGGGGGCGCCCACCCTGCGCGTGAGTCCCAGGGCCTGGTACGGGCGCCGGATGCCTATTACCAATAAGTTTAATTTAAAACACTATTCGCGAGCCAGCGATCAGGAGATGTGATGATGCAGAAATTCTGTTTTGTGCTGATGGTCACGGTCCTAGGTGTTTTTCCCGCCGCCCTGCCGGCCTGCGCGCAGGACATAAGCGAAGAGGAGGTCTTGGATCTTCCCAGGATGCACGTGCTGGACGAAGAGGATGGGGAGGCGGCCGGCCTCGCACCTGAGGATGATTTGCTCACGTTTACCGAGGAGGCGGGAGGGGAGGTCACGTTCATTTCCGAAGAGGGAGCGGAGGAGGCCGCCACTGGGGGAGAAAAAGGCCCCCGAATTCTGCCCCAGAATGTTGAAAAAAGCATAGGTGAGGGCCTGCGCGGGATCGAAGAACTTACCGAGCCCCTGGTCAAACCTCGAAGGCTAAGCTCCGAGGAAGATGAGACAAATGTTGAATTTGATCCTGCCAGCGGAAAAGTTTTAAAGATAGAGTTTTGATTTTAGCGCGTTAGTATATAAATTTAGACGTTTTGGACATTATGTCTATTAACATGGACGTTTGTGTGCCTTATAAAAATTTATGAGAATGGAAGTATCTGGTATGTTCATGCTTCGACGAAAATAATCTAACTTAATAAATTTTCTATTGTTACGTCATAAAAACCCTCAAGATGGAGGGCTTTTTTTATACTGGCACGTATCCTGCTTCAAACCCTCCTGTCATGTCATTCCAACAATTGTCCATCGTGGTCCTCGCCGCAGGTAACGGCCGGCGGATGAAATCAAGACAACAGAAGGTAATGGTACCCCTTTGGGGAAAGCCGCTCCTGGGCTGGGTGCTGGATTCGGCCTTTGATCTAGCTCCGGAACGGGTGCTTGTGGTGATTGGCCATGGTGCTGACGAGGTCCGTGCATATGTGGATGCCTGCTACGGGGAGCGCGTCTCGTTTGTGGTGCAGGAGGAGAGGCGCGGAACCGGGCACGCTGTTCAGCAGTGCCGGCCGCGGTTGGGCGATGTGGAAGGGAACGTGTTGGTCCTGTGCGGCGACGTCCCTTTGATCCGGCCCCAGACGCTGGCACTCTTTCTTCACTTCCACCGCCAGGGCAGTTTTAAGGCTTCTCTTCTTTCAGGACTCGTGGACGAGCCGCAAGGCTATGGAAGGGTGATACGGGACGCCGGCGGCAAAGTGGCTCGCATTGTGGAAGACCGGGAGGCCGGCCCGTCCGAAAGGGTTGTCCGGGAGATCAACTCGGGGGTTACTTTGTTTGACCGAAAGGCGCTTTTCGCCGCGCTGGAGGAAATCGAGCCCGCAAATGCGCAAGAGGAATTATACCTCACCGACGTCTTTCACACCCTTAAAGCGAAGAAGCAGCCTATAGGCGCCTTCGTCCATGATCAGGCGGAGGAGCTTTTCGGAGTCAATTCCCGTGCACAGCTCAATGACATGGGTGCCATGTTGGTGCGTCGCTGGAGAGAGCAGGGCGAGGAACTGGATCTAGCCAATATCCTCCGCAGGATCAGTGTATAATCTTTCTTTTTTTTCTACCGCCTTTTCCAGGACATACTAGGACAGACCTGGAAGTGATTATTTTTTCAAACGGGGTTTTAAAATGTCAGACATGACACGGATGACCATTACGGAAATCGCGCAAAAGATCGGAGTTACGCCCAAGACTATTCAGCGCTGGGAGAGGGCCGGCAAAATCCGGAAGACCAAGCGCGACTGGAGGGGATGGCGTGTTTATGACGTCACTGCCCTAACTGAAATTCGGTCTTTTTACGAAGGCGTCTACTGAACCGGGAACGTCTGCCAGACACGACAGCGTGTCTGGATCACAAGAGAGGACAACGAAACATGCTAAGGCTTAGTATTTTGATCATAGGATTGTTGGTGAATCTTGTTTATACAAATGCCGCCTGGTGCCGCGAGACATATGGTCATACGAACATCTCTGTGCCCGGGCCCGAAGTAGTGCAGACGGAAGAACCCTGGTCTGAACAACAAAAGGAAGGGATCGTCATAACCATTCCGGAGGACCTTCACACTCCTCCGCCTCCCGCTCCCCTTGAGCTTTCTAATCCGTACACCCTGGGTCCTGGGGACGTCATCAACATCAGCGTCCTGCGCCACCCGGAATTTAGCGGCGATTTTGTCATCGATCCTTATGGAAACATTCAGTACCCCTATGTAGGCGATGTCAAGGCGGAGGGGCGAAACAAACATGAGCTCCAGGGTGACCTGCGCGAGAGGCTGCGCGTGTACGTGAAGGTGCCCGAGGTCAGCGTGACCATTAGGGAATACATGAGCAAGAGTGTCTATATCATGGGCCAGGTTTCCCATCCCGGGAAATACAACATGCGCGGCGACAGCATCACGCTGCGCGAGGCGGTGTTTCAGGCCGGGCTTCCCACGGACGTGGCGCAGCTTCGGTCGGTGCACGTGATCCACCCGGTGGAGGAAGGCAAGCCTGTCGTGGAAAAGGTGAACCTCAAAAAGATACTCTACGAAGGCAATCTGGCCGGAAACGTTGTTCTCGAGCCGGGCGACATTGTGGTCGTCAATGCGACCGCACTGCATAAGGTCTGGAGCTTCATCAACAAGCTGCTGGCACCCGTTACGAACGCGGCCACGGCCTATTTTCTTTTCGACTAACACCCTAAAAGGAGTCATGGCACATGGCGTTTCCGATTAAGCGGTCCGACATCGATTGGCGGGATTACTGGCGGCTTCTCGTCCGCCGCCGCTGGTTCTTCGTAGTTCCCGCCGCCTCGATTTTTCTCGTTATTTTCCTTTGGAGCCTCACCCTGCCCCGGGTTTACCGCGCCGACACCCTGATCCGGGTGGAGGAAGAAAAGATGATCAATCCGCTGATCAAGGATCTGGCCGTGTCCACATCGGTCCGCTCACGGCTGGATACCCTTCGGGAGGAGATCTTGAGCTGGCCGCGGATCGTGGAGCTCGTCACGAAGCTCGACATGGCGAAAAAGATCCGCAGCAAGCTGGCTTTTGAAAATCTGGTGGAGGACATCCGCAGGCGGATTGAGGTCAAGATGAAGGGGGAAGAGCTCATCACCATCTCCTTCGAGGACCGCCATCCTGCGGTGGCGCAAAAGGTCGTTCAGACCATTACCGACGTATTTATAGAAGCCAACCTCATGAGCCAAACAGAGGAGTCCCGGGTGGCCATTGATTTCGTAACCCGGCAGCTCGGTGTGTATGAGGGCAAGCTGGAGCACTCCGAGAAGCTCAAGACCCTGTATGAAATCCATGTGAGGCTTGAGGAGCTCGAGCGGGACCGCACGATCATCGTGGAGCAGATGTCGGGGCAGAGGAAGGTGGTGGTGGCGGAGGTCATGACCCAGGCCAACCCCGTGATGGTGCACTTAAGGGAGCGCCTGGCCGGCCTTGAGATGGAGCTCACGGACGCCCTGGTCGATTCCACCGAGGCCCACCCGCGCGTCATCATGCTCCGGAGGGATATCGCAGAGACGAAGGCGAGGCTTTCGCAGGAGAGCGAGAGTATTGTGGCGAGCGAGAAGAGCACGACCAACCCTATTTATCAAGCCCTGGAGGAAAGGCTCAAGTCCATGGAGGTGGAGATCCTGGCCCTGCATGCCAAGGAAAAAGAACTCAAAGAGGTCATCGGGATCGACACCGGCGAAAAAATAGCCCAGCACGATCTCGCGACGGCGGAGCGGAACAACCGTGTGAACGAGCAGATCTACGCCATGCTCCTCAATAAGCTCGAGACCGCGCACATTACCGAGCGCCTGGAGGCATCCAAGCAGGGCACGCGTTTTGAAATCATCGAACCGCCCAGACTCCCCTTAAAACCCATTAAACCCGAGCGGCTTAAGATCATCTTCATGGGGTTATTGCTGGCCCTGGGCTGCGGGGCCGGCTGCGTCGTCCTGGCGGAGACCTTTGATCACACCGTGAGGACCGCGGAGGAGGCCCGCGCCATGCTCAAGTTGAGTTTCCTGGGGGCCATCCCCAAGATCGTGACCGACGAAGACCGGACCCAGGCGAGGCTCAAGAGGGAGGAGGAGCTCCGCCGGATCATTTCCGCGATCCCCTTCATCGGCAGACGCCTCCAGATGCTGGAGAAATTCATCCATGTATAAGGATTTTTTTTCGCTTAAGGATTTTCCCTTCGGGATGGCGCCCGATCCCGCGTATTTCTATCCCAGCAAGCGGCATCAAGAAGCCTTGGACTGCCTGCTGTACACCATCGCCGAGCGCAAGGGGTTCTGCGTGGTGACCGGACCCGTGGGGTCGGGCAAGACGACGCTCTGCCGCACATTTATGTCCCGGCTTGATGCCGACTCGCAGATCGCTATGATCACGCATACGCTCATGACCTCCAAACAGCTCATCATGAGCATCCTGACAGAGCTCGAGATCCCCTATGATGAGCGCAGCTCCAAGACGACGCTTCTTAACCGCTTCAATGAATTCTTGATCGAGACCTTTGCCCAGAACCGGCACGTGGTCCTCGTGATCGATGAGGCCCAGAATTTGACACCGTCGCTTCTGGAGGAAGTTCGTCTCCTTTCAAATCTGGAGACGGAGAGGGAGAAGCTCATCCAGATTATCCTTTTGGGTCAGCCGGAGCTTTATGACAAGCTCTGCCAGCACCGCCTGCGTCAGCTGCGGCAGAGGGTGGCCCTGCAGGTTCGTCTCGAGGGACTGACCCTGGAGGAGACAAGGGGTTATGTGCGGCACCGCTTGGAGCTCGCGGGCGCCAATGGGGAACTGGATTTCACGGAATCTGCCATCCGCTCGATTTATGAGCACTCGAACGGGGTTCCCCGGCTCATCAATCTGATTGGAGACGCGGCCCTCCTGGTTGGCTACGCGACCAAACGGCACACGATCGACCGGCCGCTTATTGAGGAGGTCGTCCGGGATCCGATGCATAACTTCGCCCTTCAACACGATCGTGAATCGTGAATCTCAAGATAAAGAAACCAGATACCAGTTACCAGAAACCAGAAGAAACCAGAGACCAGACACCAGATGAAATCCGAAATTCGAAATCCGAAATCCGAAGAATTTCGAAGCCCGAAATTCGAAACGGTTGGTTTTGAATTTCGAATTTCGTGCTTTAGATTTGTTCGTGCTTCGAATTTCGAGGTTCGGATTTGAACACTGTCGAATCACGAATCACGAATCACGATCCGGGCTGATAGGAGAAGTTAAAGTGAGCAAAGTCCAGGACATGTTGTACAGGGCGCTAAACGAAAGATACGGAAAGATGTATGGCGTGTCGAATGACGTGGAAGTTCTGCGCAGTGAAATCAGCGAGATGGAGCGGCGCCTCAAGAAGACCCGGAACGAGCTCGCGCAAGAAGAGTGGGTCCGCAGCCAGTTGGAGCGCGAGGCCGAAAACCTTATGCGCGGGTTGAGTCAGCAGGAAATCAGCGCTCGGGAATCGGGATTCGGGAAACGGGACACGCAGTACGCAGAACGCAGTACGCAGTACGACCGCGCTCGCTAGGAGGAAGTAATGAGTTACATCAGCCAGTTGATGCAGAGGAAGTATCGGGAGAAGCAGGTCGTCCAAAAGGCTTCCACCCGCGAGGGCCCGCGCAAGAGAGTTTCTGTGAACGTGGAGCCGCATATCGTCACCCTCACCCAGCCCAGCTCGCCGGCGGCAGAAGAATACCGCATCCTGCGTACGACCTTGAGCAGGCTGGGCGCCAAGAAACCGTTAAAGACCGTTATGATCACGAGCGCCGGCGCGCAGGAGGGAAAGACGCTGACCAGCGTGAATCTGGCGGTGGCGATGGCGCAGGGCACAGGTCAGAGAATTCTGCTCGCGGATTGCGACTTAAGACGCGGCCGCGTGCATGAACTTTTAGGCGTTGAGCCGGATGAAGGACTGGGCGATGTCCTCCTGAATGGCACGGACCTCTCGGCCGCTCTTTACGACACGAGCGTGGAAAACCTTACCGTTCTTCCCTGCGGGCGCTACCCGGCGAACCCTGCGGAGCTTTTGGGTTCGCAAAAGATGAACGGCCTCATCGCGCAGTTAAAACTTCAGTTCAGCCTGTGTATCTTTGACACGCCGCCGGCCCTGGCGCTGACGGACGCCGCGGTCTTGGCGTCCCAGGCGGACGGAGTCATCCTGGTCGTGCAGGCGGGAAAGACCACCTGTGAGGCAGTCGAGGAGGCGGGCCGCGTGCTCACCCAGGCCCACGCGAATGTGCTGGGGTTTATCTTGGTTGGTGTAGAGGAACCGGGCCCAGGCTATGCGTACCGGTATCACCGGCAGGCGAGCAAGGCCGATGGTCGTGCATCGTGATTCGTGGATCGCAAGAAAAGAAACCAGATACCAGTTACCAGAAACCAGAAGAAACCAGATACCAGACACCAGATGAAATCCGAAATTCGAATATCGAAATTTGAAACAAATCCGAAGCCCGCAACCCGTAAGCAAGATTTGATATGTTTGAACCTCGGTCATCCGAATTTGTTACGTGCTTCTAATTTCGAGCTTCGAATTTTCTGTTTTTTTCTGGTATCTGGTTTCTGGAATCTTCTGGTTACTGGTTTCTGGTTACTGGTTTCTATAAGTTATGCGCATTTTGGAGAAATTTAAAATGCCGTCTAGAGTACTGGTGACGGGCGGCGCGGGATTCATCGGGTCACATCTCGTGGCCAGATTGGTGGACTTGGGCTATGGTGTCCGCGTCCTCGACAATTTTGAAACGGGGGACATCCGGAATTTAGACGAGCTGCGGGAGCGGATAGAGCTCATCAAAGGAGACGTGCGCGACCCCGCGGCGGTCCGAAAGGCCGTGCGCGGCACAGAGTTCATCTTTCACGAGGCCGCCCTTGCTTCGGTCCCGCGCTCGATCAAAGACCCCGTGAGCGCGCATGAGGTCAATACGAGCGGTACGCTTCTGCTTCTCGAGCAGGCTCGCGAGGCGGGGGTCCGGCGCGTCATCTACGCGGGCTCATCCTCCGCCTACGGCGATCAGGAGGCCGAACTCAAATCGGAGGAGCTGGTGCCCAGGCCCCTTTCTCCTTATGCCGTTTCGAAGCTTGCCGGGGAGGCCTACTGCCGGCTTTACAGTTCGATCTACGGTCTCGAGACCGTCATTTTAAGATATTTTAACGTGTTCGGCCCGCGGCAGAGCCCGGATTCTCAATATGCCGCTGTCGTACCGCTTTTTATCGACGCCCTGGCAAGAGGGAAACAGCCTCTCATTTACGGAGACGGGGAGCAGTCGCGCGATTTCACTTATGTGGATAACGTCGTGGACATGAATCTTGCCGCAGCTTTTAAAGAGGGTCTTTCGGGAGAGGTGATCAATGCGGGCTGCGGAGATCGCATTACGGTAAACCGGCTCGCCCGGGAGATCGCGCGGCTCACGGGCAAAGAGCTCCGGCCGGAATATGGGCCTCCACGCGCGGGGGATGTGCGCCATTCGCAGGCGGACACGGCCAAGGCCCGCGCGCTTCTGGGCCTTGTGCCCGCTGTACCTTTTGAAGAAGGTTTGAGGAGAACGGTGGACTGGTTTTTGAAGACGACAACGGGGAGGTCTCGATCGGAATGCAAACCGTTAAAAGTTTAGCCGGGAACGCGCTTAAGCTGGAAGAAAAGATCGCCTCCCGCCAGGCGCGGGTAGGCGTCATCGGCATGGGCTATGTGGGGCTGCCGCTTGCCGTGTCATTTGCCGAGGTAGGCTTTACGGTGACCGGCATTGATATCGACGCCCGGCGCGCCCGGGAAATCAACGCGGGCCGCTCTTACATAGGAGATGTGGATTCTGCGCACTTGAAGGCCCTGGTGGAGGCCGGGGTTCTTTCAGCGACGAGTGACACCTCCGTGCTGGGGGAACTCGATACCGTCAATATCTGCGTCCCCACGCCATTGAGGAAGACGCGGGAACCGGATATCTCCTTTATCGTAGCCGCCTGCCAGAAAATCCAGGAGCACCTCCACGCCGGACAGATGGTTATTTTAGAGAGCACGACGTATCCGGGCACCACGGAGGAGGTCATCCTCCCCATGCTCACCGGCTCAAATCTTAAAGTAGGCGAAGACATCTTCCTCGCGTTCTCGCCGGAGCGTGTGGATCCGGGGAACCGGCACTACAATACCCGCACCATCCCCAAGGTGGTGGGTGGGATAACCCCTGTCTGCACCCGGCTCGCCGCCCAACTTTACCAGACCACCATCCACGAGGTTGTGCCGGTCTCTTCTCCCCGGTCGGCCGAGATGGTGAAGCTTTTGGAGAACACCTTTCGGAGCGTCAACATCGGACTCGTCAATGAGCTCACGCTCATGTCTGCCAAACTCGGCGTCAATATCTGGGAGGTGATCGACGCGGCGGCCACCAAGCCCTTTGGGTTTATGCCTTTCTATCCGGGCCCGGGCCTGGGGGGGCACTGCATCCCCATCGACCCGCATTACCTTTCCTGGAAGGCCAGGGCGCATGGTTTTAATCCGCGCTTCATCGAACTCGCGAGCGAGGTGAACCGCGCCATGCCGGACTATTGCGTGGAGCGCGTCACCCAGATTCTGAACGACCGGAAGAAAAGCGTCAACGGCTCCAGGCTCCTTGTCCTGGGAGTGGCGTACAAGCGGGACGTAAACGACTGGAGGGAGTCTCCGGCCCTGGACATCTTGCAAAAGCTGCTTGCGCTGGGGGCCGAAGTGGCCTACCACGACCCCCATGTCCCCGAGATTCAGTTTGAGGGGATTACCATGAAGTCCAATGAGCTCACGGATGACCTCTTGCGGGAGACGGACTGCTGTATTATTGTGACCGACCACTCCCGCTTCGATATCGAAACCATCGCGCACAAGACTTCCGACATTTTGGATGCGCGCAACGCCACCAAAGGATTGTCAGGCACCCATGCCCGAATCACCCGAATCTAATTCGACGACTCCCGCTTCCCGCTTCCCGCTTCCCGCTTCCCGATCGGAGCGGGAGACCATCCTGGTCACCGGAGGCGCCGGGTTTATCGGCAGTCATTTGTGCGAATCTCTGCTTACGGACGGGTTTCGTGTGGTCGTTGTCGATGATTTCAACGGCTATTACGATCCATTGGTCAAGCGCAGAAATATCCAAGCCTGCCTGGGTCGTGACGGGTTCGTGCTGTTCGAGGGTGACATCCAAGACCCTGACCTTTTGAGCAGGGTATTCTCGCAGGAGCGGATCGACCGGATCGTGCACCTCGCGGCCCGCGCGGGCGTGCGGCCCTCGGTGGCGGATCCGGTTCTCTATGAACGCGTCAATGGCATCGGGACCTTGAGGCTTTTGGACTGGGCCGTGCGGGCGCGCGTCAGGAATTTCTTGTTCGGATCATCCTCCAGCGTCTATGGAAGGTCGGCGCCGCCTTTTAAGGAAGACAGCGGGACAGACCACCCCATCTCTCCCTATGCGGCGACCAAGAGGGCCGGAGAACTTTTGGCGTACACGTACCATCACCTTTACGAGCTTCCGGTGACGGCCCTGCGTTTCTTCACGGTCTATGGGCCCAGACAGCGCCCCGACATGGCGATTCACAAATTTACCCGCGCGATTAACGAGGGGTGTCCCATCGAGCTCTATGGCCGGGGACATTCCAGCAGGGATTATACGTACATTTCGGACATCGTGCGGGCCATTCGGATCGCCTTGGACAAGCCCTTCACGTACGAGATCATCAACCTGGGGGCCTCTTCCACCACGGAGCTCGTCGAGCTCATCGGGATGCTGGAAGAGGCCCTGGGGCGCAGGGCCATTATGAAGAAGACGGCCGATCAACCGGGGGATGTTCCGATTTCTTGGGCCGACACGGCCAAGGCCGAGAGGCTCCTGGGCTGGCGGGCGCAGGTGGATATCCGGGAGGGGGTGCGGCGCTTTGTGGAGTGGTACCGCGCTGAACAGGGGGCCGGGCAATATGAGCCACTACAGCGCGTGTGAGATCTCCGTTGTAGTTCCAATAATGAACGAAGAGGAATGCGTCGCGGTCCTCTTCGAGCGCATCCGGACCGTGCTTCAGAACCTGGGCCGGCCGTATGAGGTGATCCTCGTGGACGACGGCTCCATGGACGGGACCTACGGTATTCTGTGTGAGCTTGCCCGCGCGTGGAAGGGTATCTTGCGCGTCGTGCGGTTTAGGCGCAACTATGGCCAGACCGCCGCTATGAGCGCCGGTTTTGACCTCGCGCGCGGCAAGACAATCGTGACGATGGACGGGGATCTACAAAATGACCCCGCGGATATCCCTAGGCTTTTAGAAAAGCTTGAGCAGGGTTATGACCTTGTGAGCGGGTGGCGTATCAAGCGCCAGGATGCCTCCCTCACCCGAAAACTCCCCTCCTGCGCGGCGAACTGGCTCATTTCGAGGTGCACCGGTGTTCGGATACACGATTACGGTTGTTCGCTCAAGGCCTATCGCGCCGAGGTCCTCAAGGGACTCCGTTTCTATTCCGATATGCACCGGTTCTTTCCGGCCCTGATCGCAAATCTCACGGGGGCGCGCGTGGCTGAAATCCCGGTAGCCCATTATCCCAGGACGACAGGCCGGTCCAAGTACGGGCTCGCCCGCACGTTTCGCGTCATGGCGGATATCATCACCCTGGTGGTCTTGACCCGTTTTGTGACAAGGCCCATCTACTGGTTCGGCTTCTGCGCCGTTCCCTTCCTCTTATTGGGAACGATGCTCGCCTCTTTTTCGGGCCTTATCGGCGCGTCGTTTGCGCTTTTTACAGCCGGTTTTTTGTTTGTCACGCAGGGGATTCTGTGTGAGTACGTGGTGCGTACGGGTGAGTTCTCTTTGGCGTCGAACATACGTTTGAGCGAAGCAGGCGGGGTGGGCCATGCCTGACCTGATGCTGACGGAGTCCGCTAAAGAGCGTGTTTTGGAGACGGAAGCGCCCGACGTCTCCGTGGTGGTCTACGTGGATGAGCATCTGTCGGACGCGGTCGGGCTTTACCGTGAGACGGCGGGTGTCCTCAAGGCGTGCGGCCGGACCTTCGAGTTTCTCTTTGTGGATGACGGGACTGATCCCGGCGTTTTTGCCCAGCTTGAAGACCTTTCGCGGTGGGTGAGGCACGTCCGGGCCGTCCGTCTCCCCCGCACGTTCGGGTCATCCACGGCCATGAGCATCGGGTTTGAGAAGGCTCGGGGCCGTCTCATTCTCACGCTGGGCCCCTTCCTGCAGGTTGAGCCTGCCTCCATTGGCCGGATGTTTGAACTTCTGGAGGAGGGCTATGACTTTGTGAACGGCTGGCGGGTTAAACGCACAGATTTCTTCTTAAACCGACTGGAATCCTGGGGCTATAACGCCCTGGTGCGCTGGGTTTCGAAGGTTCCCCTCCATGACTCAAACTGCACGGTGAAGCTCTTCAGGCGTGAGGTGGCACAGGAGCTGGCCGTGTACGGGGATTATTACCGCTTCATTCCCATCCTTGCGGCCCGGCGGGGATTTCGCGTCGCCGAGGCCGTACTGAAGCACCGGGCAGAATCCAACGCGACCGGTATTTACCATCCGGGGGTTTTCATGCGCCGCGCCCTGGATCTTTTGGCCCTCTTATTTATCGGCCGTTTTACGCAGAAGCCGCTGCGTTTCTTTGGGCTTGTGGGTTCTGCCCTTTTTCTGGCGGGGATGGCGGTCAACACGCATCTGGCCTGGATCAAATATGTGTACGGAGAGGGGATCAGCGGCCGGCCCCTGCTACTTCTGGGGATGCTCCTCATGGTCTTGGGGCTTCAGACGGCTTCCGTGGGGCTTATCGGTGAGCTCATTATTTTTACGCATCACAAGGGCATTCAGGATTACCGCATCGAACGGGTGATCGAGTGAAGGACACCCCTTCCAGAATTTTGGTGATCGCCCCCCAGCCTTTTTTCACGCCCAGGGGAACTCCTTTAAGCGTGTACCACAGGCTGCGGGTCATGGCCGCTCTGGGATACCGCGCCGATCTGCTCACCTATCCTTTGGGGAAAGACGTCGCGCTTCCGGGCGTCGTGATCCATCGCTCGCGCGGCATGCCTTTTATTAAGGCGGTGCGGGTGGGTCCCTCATGGCAGAAGCTGGTTTTGGATTTTTTCCTGATGTTCAAAGGGCTCGCGATGCTGGCCAGCGGGAGATACACGTGTCTCATCGTGCATGAGGAGGCGGTGTTTTTCGCGCTGGTGTACAGGGTCTTCTTTAAAGATATCCATCTGGTATACGACATGCATTCATCCTTACCGGAACAGCTCAAAAACTTCGGTTCCACAAAGGTGCGGCTCGTCACCCTAGTCTTCGAGTGGCTTGAGCGGCAGGCCATACGCCGCGCCGACTGGATTCTGACCATATCGCCCCGGCTGGATGAGCGGGTGAGGAGCGTTTACCCCCGGGCTAAAACCATCCTCATAGAAAACTCCCTATTCGACCCCGTGGTGATGCTGAGTGCGGATGGCGAGCTGGACGAGGAGTTCATCGCGTGGGATCGCTTCGCCGGCAAAAAGATTGTGCTCTACGCAGGCACCTTTGAGCCCTACCAGGGCCTGCGTCTCATTTTGGAATCTGTCGGGGCGGTGGTGGAGCAGGAACCCGGTGCCCTGTTTGTCCTCGTGGGCGGGTCCGGGGCTCAGGTGGCGGAGATGCGCGCGCTCGCGCGCAGGCTGAACATCTCCGGGCACACGGTCTTCACCGGGATCCTTCATCCCAACACCGTCAAGCTTTTCGTGCGCAGGGCCGATTGTCTCGTCTCTCCCCGAAACCGCGGCACGAACACGCCGCTCAAGATATATGAATATCTGGCCAGCGGAAAGCCCATCGTGGCCACGCGGCACGTGACGCACACCCAGGTATTGACGGACCGCGAAGCCGTCCTGGTGGAGGCCCAGCCGCAGAAGTTCGCGCAGGGAATCCTCTCGGTCTTGAACGGCTCCGGAAAAGGAGTCTGGCTTGCCGAGCACGCCCGGAGTCTTTACGAGCGCGCGTATGGATATGAGTCATACTGCTCGCGCATGAAAGAGGTCCTGAATGATGTCGCCTGAAGCCTCAACTTTACGCGTCCAGAGCTACTGGGATGCGCACATCCACGATTCGGTCATCGCGCGGCAGGAGGCCGGAACGGAGTTATTTTTTCAAGAACTGGCGGAATATCACTTTGACAAGTTGGACTATCTCATGCGCGTGGCGGGTTTCGACCGGTACGCCGGTAAGCGCGTTTTGGAAGTCGGCTGTGGGATCGGCATTGACCTCGTCCGCTTTGCGCGGGGGGGTGCGCGGGTGACCGGCGTAGACCTTTCCGAGCGCGCCGTGGAACTTGCCGGGAAAAATTTTTCGTACCAGGGGCTTGCAGCACAGCTTGAGGTCATGGATGGCGAGGCGCTCAAGTATGCGGACTCGAGCTTTGATTTCGTGTACGCGCATGGAGTGCTTCAATACACCCCCAATCCAGAAAGAATGGTTTCTGAAATCCGAAGGGTACTTAAGCCCGGCGGGGAGGCCCTCCTTCAAGTGTATAACCGGTGGTCATGGCTCAATGCCCTGTCGAAGATCACGCGCGTGGATATAGAGCACCTTAATGCCCCGATCTTGCGTCTCTATTCCCCGGAGGAATTTAAGAGGCTCGTGAGCGCCTTTGCAAGTGTCAGCATTTTTACGGAGCGCTTTCCCGTCAAGAGCCGTCTCCATCGAGGGGTTATGGCCTTTTTTTATAATTCGTTATTTGTACCCGCGTTTAATTTGATCCCGCGTATATTCGTGAAATCCTTCGGCTGGCACCTGATTGCGAAAGCGGTGAAGTAATGCGGCGCGATCTGGACGGACTTAAGGACAAGGTATTTGATCTCGCCGTCGTGGGGGGCGGTATCTACGGCGCTTTTTGCGCCTGGGACGCGGCCCTGCGCGGGCTCTCCTGTGTGCTGTTGGAAAAAGATGATTTTGGGGGGGCGACCTCCGCGAATTCGCAGAGGATCCTGCACGGGGGCCTGCGTTATTTACAGTATTTGGACTTTAAGCGGATGCGCGAGTCGATCCGTGAGCGGGGCATCTGGATGAAGATCGCGCCCCACCTCGTCCGGGTGATGCCGTTTCTCATGCCTACCTACGCGCACGGACCGCGCCAAAGGTGGATGCTGCGCGGGGCCCTCATGGTGAATGACCTCGTCGGCTGGGACCGGAATACCGGCCTTGAGGATCCCGGCAGGCGTTTCCCCGCAGGGGCCGTCCTATCTCGGGAGGAGGTCATCCAGAGGGTGCCGGGTGTGAAGCAGGAAGGACTCACCGGCGGTGTCATTTGGTACGACGCCCAGATGACGCATTCGGAGCGCCTGACGCTGGCTGTCGTCAAATCTGCCGGAGAAGCCGGCGCCCGGGTGGCCAATTATGCAGAGGTCAAAGGCTTTCTCCGTTCGGGATCCCGGATCGCCGGGGTGCGCGTCCGCGATCACATGAGGGGCAAGACCCGCGATATCAGCGCGCGGGTTATCCTCAACGCGGGCGGGCCCTGGTTGAGCCGGATCGCGGGTCTTGCAGGCATTGAGCGGCAGCCCGTCCGCTTTACCCAGGCGGTCAATATCGTGACGAAACCTTTTCTCAAACGTTTTTCGCTGGCCACACCTATCTCCGGGGACGGCCCGGGAGGCGCGCGGATTCTGTGTATGACTCCGTGGAGGGATGTTACGATCGTTGGCACGAATTATTTCTCTTTAAACGGAAATCAGGATGCCCGTGAGGTCTCGGAAGAGAAGATCCAAACGCTCATCGACGCAGTAAATGACGGTTGTCCCGGGGCCATTACACGCGATGATGTCCTGGGCGTGCAGTCGGGACTTCTGCCGCTCGCTTCAAACGGAGATGCGCGCGGCTCGATGGGTCTCATGAGCGCGTATTCCATTACGGATCACACGGCCGAAGGCCTGGAAGGCTTCATCTCTGTCCTGGGCGTGAAATACACGACGGCCCGCGATGTGGCGGCGAAGACGGTGGACCGGGCGGTCAAGAAGCTGGGCCGTTCCGGATTGAGATCATCCAGTCACAAGACTTCTCTCGCGGGCGGTTCTATCGGGCACTTGGACAGCTATGTCCGGGATGAAATCAGAAAAAGGCCGGCGTCCTTAAGCCCAGATGTCATCCGGCGGCTGATCGAAAACTACGGCACCGGCTATACAGAGGTCTTGGAATATATAAAGGAAGACGGCACTTTGATAGAACCTCTGGCGCCGGGAACACCTGTTACGCGCGCCGAGGTGGTGCATGCGGTGCGTATGGAGCTCGCGCAGCATCTGGCGGACGTGGTGTTCCGCCGCACGGACCTGGGGACTCAAGGGTTTCCGGGTGAGGCGGCTCTTAACGCCTGCGTTGCGATTATGGCGCGCGAGCTCGGCTGGGACTCCGGCGAGAGCGCTCAGGAACTTGAACGTGTCATGAAAAGGTTTAGGGGTCAGACGTTATGTGCGGAATCAGTGGCGTAGCGTTCCGGGATCCGCTTGAGGGTCCCGAAGAGGAGCTCTTGAAGTCGATGGCGGAAGCCATGCGGCACAGGGGGCCGGACGATGAGGGTTTTTACAAGGCGCCCGGCATCGGCCTCGCCATGCGCAGGCTTTCCATCATCGATCTAGAAGGCGGCCGCCAGCCGCTTACGAATGAAGACGGCACGGTCCAGGTCATCTTAAACGGAGAGATTTATAACTTTCAGGAGCTCACGCAGAAACTGGAGGGCCGCGGGCACCGGTTTCAGACCCGTAGCGATACCGAAGCAATCGCGCATCTTTATGAGGAATACGGAGACCGGTGCGTGCATTACCTGCGCGGGATGTTTGCCTTCGCCCTCTGGGATGTGCGGCGCAGGCGTCTTCTTCTTGCGCGCGACCGGGTGGGAAAAAAGCCCCTGCACTATTGTGAGTTGGCGGACAAGCTCATCTTCGCCTCGGAGATCAAATCCATATTGGCGGATCCCCGGGTTCCGCGCGATATCGACCCCGACGCGCTCGACCAGTTTCTCACGTTCGAGTATATCCCAGGGGAGAGGACGATTTTTAAAGCGGTGCGCCGGCTTTTGCCGGGACACTTCCTGATTTGGGAAGGGGGCCGGTTGAGGACGGAGACCTACTGGGAACCTGATTTCACTCCGGAAAATGGGTTGGCTGAAGGAGAATGGATTGAGCGGTTGGAGGCGGAGCTGTGCGAGAGCGTCCGGCTGCGTCTTGTGAGCGATGTCCCCCTGGGGGTCCTTTTAAGCGGCGGGATTGACTCCAGTATGCTGGTGGCGCTCATGCGCAAGGTCCACAGGGGCAAAATTCGTACTTTTTCTGTAGGTTTTCAGGACGCATCTTATGACGAGCTTCCATACGCCCGTCTCGTAGCCGGGCGGTTCGGAACGCAGCATGAGGAGACGATCTTGAAGGCGGATGTGACCCAGCTCGTGCC
This sequence comes from Candidatus Omnitrophota bacterium, assembly GCA_016190205.1. Lineage (GTDB taxonomy): Bacteria > Omnitrophota > JACPQZ01 > JACPQZ01 > JACPQZ01 > JACPQZ01. The sequence continues at coordinate 38,007 of JACPQZ010000035.1, forward strand.
GGAGCTTGTCCGTTATTTTGACGAGCCCTTCGCCGACGTCTCTGCGATTCCCACTTATCTCGTTTCCAAGATGGCCCGCCGGCACGTGACGGCAGCGCTCGGAGGGGATGGAGGCGATGAACTCTTCGGCGGTTATGACACGTATCTTGCGCAAAAGCTCGCGGGCGCATATGAGCGCATACCCGGTCTGCTTCGCGGCCTTTTGGTGGAGGCGTGGGCCAACCGGCTGAAGCCGCAAGCCCAGAAGAAGGGCGTCGTCAATCGTATTAAGCGCTATGTGGAAGGGTTCGAATATCCGAGGGAACTAGGTCATGCGCGCTGGATGGCGTATCTCACTCCAGGGGATAAAGAGAAGCTCTACACGTCGGATTTCCGCGCGGCGCTTTATGGGCGGAGCGGGTATGAGCCCATGGTTCAGCGTGGCCGGGGCCTCGCGGCTTTGGACCCCCTGGCAAGGGCCATGGCCGTTGATTTTCTAACCTATCTTACCGACGACATCTTGGTCAAGGTGGACCGCATGAGCATGGCAGCCTCACTCGAGGTCAGGGCCCCCTTTCTGGATCAAGAGGTGGTGGGGCTCGTCCATCGGATGCCATCCCATTTAAAGGTCCGGGGCTTCAAGACCAAGTACATCCTGCGGCAATTGGCCCGGCGCCATCTGCCGCGCGAAATCATCCAAAAACCAAAACAAGGCTTCAGCATCCCGGTCAAGAACTGGCTGTGTCAGGAGCTTAAGGCCATGATGATGGAGACGCTTTCGAAAGAGCGTGTGCAGCGCCATAGTTTTTTTAATCCGGAGGTCGTGTCGCGGTGGATGCACGAGCATCTGTCGGGGACGCATAACCACGCCCACCGCCTGTGGCCGCTCATGATGTTTGAGCTGTGGCGCGAAGCCTATCTCATGCCCCGCAACGACAAAGCGGTACCGAAAGAATACTCGGCTGCAGGATCATTCCGATGAGATACCAGATACCAGTAACCAGTTACCAGAAGAAACCAGATACCAGAAACCAGAAAATAGAGGGGAAAGATTACCAGTTTGATTTTGAGAACTTGAAAGTCTATCAAAAGGCACTTGGGTTTATCGATCGCACTAAGGGCTCTCATCCTATGATTCTGGTTTCTTTTTCTACGGTTCTGGTATCTGGTATCTCTAATCTTCTGGTATCTGGTAACTGGTTTCTGGTTTCTCTTTCGGAGTATCTATGAGGATTTTAGGCATATGAACTGCCTTGTGACCGGAGCGACGGGTTTTACGGGAGGGCATGTAGCCAGGGAACTCATCCAGAGGGGGCACTCGGTGAGGGCGCTTGTGCGCGATCCAAGAAAAGCCGCTGGGCTCACGGCCATCGGAGTGGAGTGCGTTCCGGGCGATCTGCGCGATCCCTTGGCGGTCAACCAGGCGGTGCGGGGATGCGCTTGGGTCTTTCACATCGCCGCGCTATATCGCGAGGCCGGGCTTCCGGATTCGGTGTACTACGACGTCAACGTGGCGGGGACGCGAAATGTCCTTAAGGCCGCCGAGCGTGACAAGCATGTGCGGAGGTTCGTACACTGCAGCACCGTGGGGGTCCACGGCGATATCGCCCATCCTCCGGCCGGCGAGGAAGCGCCCTTTAACCCCGGTGATATTTATCAGAAGACGAAACTCGAAGCCGAGCAAGTCGCTATGCAGTTTTTTCAGAACGGGGTCTGCGGAACCGTATTTCGCCCGGCGGGGATCTACGGACCTGGCGACACGCGCTTTCTCAAGCTCTTCCGCACGATTTATAAGGGACAATTCCGTATGTTCGGAACCGGCAAGACGCTGTATCACCTGACCTACATAGATGACCTGGTGGGTGGAATTCTTACCTTGGCGGAGCATCCGGCGGCCCCGGGCCGCGTGTACATTCTGGGAGGGGCGCGGTCTACGACACTCGAAGAGCTCGTCAGGTCGATCGCGGAGGCGCTCGGCGTGCGTTCTCCCAAAGGACACTTGCCCCTTTGGCCGCTCAAGGCCGCGGCCACTGTCTGCGAGGCGGTCTCCAAGCGTTTGCATATCGAGCCGCTTCTTTATCCGCGCCGCGTGGACTTCTTTTACAAGGACCGGGCCTTCGATATCACGCGGGCGCGCACCGAGATTGGGTATGAGCCCAAAGTTGATCTCGCCACTGGTCTCAAACGAACAGCGGAGTGGTATCGGACGCAAGGGCTATTGCGATGAGATACCAGATACCAGTAACCAGTTACCAGAAGAAACCAGATACCAGAGGCCAGAAAATAGAGGGGAAAGATTACCAGTTTGACTTTGAGAACTTGAAAGTCTATCAAAAGGCACTTGGGTATATCGATCGCATTTTCATACTGCTTAAAGCACTGCCAACAGAGTATCGGTATTCGATAGGTGATAATCTCTTGCGCGCCGCTATGTCAATCTCAAACAACATTGCCGAGGGTAACGACAAAGTATCCAGGAAAGAACGCACTCGTTATTTTAGGACTTCCTCAGATTCCACACGGGAGTGCGTGTCGGTGATGAATGTTTTAATGAGGCAGCAGCTCATCGACCATGAAGCATATGTCACTCTTCGCAATGATGCCAGAGAAATCACAAGCATGTTAAGGGCTCTTATTCTTTAATTCTGGTATCTGGTATCTGTAATCTTCTGGTTTCTGGTAACTGGTTTCTGGTTTCTTCTTCGGAGTATTTATGAGGATTTTAGGCATACAAGACGGGGTATCCGCAGGGGCTGCGATTCTGGACGACGGCAAGATCGTTGCGGTCGTGAGCGAGGAGCGGCTTGACCGAAGGAAGATGTCCACAGGCTTTCCGGAGCACTCGATCCGGGAGTGCCTTAAGCTGGCGGGCTTAAGGGCGGGGGACGTCGACCGGATTGCAGTCGCAAACCGCACGGGGCTTTTCAAGCGGCCGGCCTTCGAGTATCCCGGCTGGTTCAGCAAACGCGAGGACCCGCGCAAGAAAATACTGTTCGGGGCCGCGGCACTTGTCTCGCGCCGGCTCCTGGGATATGACTGGGTTCGGCGCGCTGCCTATCGCTTGCGCGCGGGGCTTTTCGCGGGCCGGAGGCCCAAGCTTTTCGAAGTACTGCGCGGTGAATTCGGGTTCACGTGCCCTATCGAGTTTGTGGATCACCACCTGGCCCATGCCGCGTCGGCCTACTTTACGAGCGGCCTGGACGACGCCCTGGTACTCACTCTCGACGGAGCGGGGGATGAGTGCTCGTCGCACGTTTATGCCGTGTGCCAAGGTTCCTTTGAGCTGAAGCATAAGGTGGACAGCTTCAATTCCCTGGGAAATTACTATGGATATGTCACGCATCTCTTGGGCTTTAAGGCCCACCGGCATGAAGGAAAGATCACGGGGCTTGCGGCTTACGGAAAGCCCTCGTTTCAGGATAGGTTGCGCCGACTCATCCGCTTTCGCGAGGGGACCATCGAAAACACGGGGCGGGTGTTCAATCAGTCGGCCTTGGCCGCGATCCGCCGCCTGCTGCCGAAGGATTATAAAAATGAAGACGTGGCGGCGAGCATACAGGGGCTTCTGGAAGAGATTGCCCTCGCTTACATCCGGCACTGGGTGGTCGAGACGGGCCTCAAAGACCTGGCCCTGGCCGGCGGGGTCTTCGCGAACGTCAAGCTCAATCAAAGGATTCATGAACTTGAGTGCGTGCGTACGCTCTTCATCCATCCCGGCATGGGAGATGAGGGGCTTGCCCTGGGGGCGGCCCTTATGGTGGTGGACCGCCTGGCGCGCGAAGCAGGAACGCGCGTCAAACCGGAGAGGCTGAAGGATGTCTACTTCGGTCCCGCGTATACGAACAGGGAGATTGAAAAGGCCGTTCGGGATGCGGGTGTCCAGGCGGAGTACGCGCCTGACATTGAGGATCGCATTGCCAAGCTTCTGGCTCAAGGCAAGGTGGTGGCGCGCTTTGCGGGCCGTATGGAATACGGGCCGCGCGCGCTGGGGAACCGCTCCGTGCTGTACCAGGCCACCGATCCGACCGTAAACGACTGGCTCAATAAAAGATTCAACCGCACTGAATTCATGCCCTTCGCGCCGGTCACGCTCGATGAGCACGCAGAGAAGTGCTACGTGAACCTGGACGGCAGCCGCTATCCGGCGCGCTTCATGACGATCACCTTTGACTGCACGGATTGGATGAAGGAGCACTGCCCGGCCGTAGTGCATGTGGACGGTACGGCCCGGCCGCAGATCATTACGCGCGAATCCAATCCGAGCTACTACCGCATCTTGGAGCGCTATTACGAGCTCACGGGGCTTCCTTCGATTATCAATACGAGCTTTAACATGCACGAGGAGCCCATCGTCTGCTCGCCCCAGGACGCGATCCGGTCGTTTCAGCAGGGCAGCCTGGACTACCTGGCGTTGGAGAATTGGCTGGTTTCGCAATGAAGAGCGACCCGGTCGGAATCGTTATCATCAATTACAACGAGGGAGAGCGCCTTGTGGAAGCTCTTGCCTCCATCAAAAAGCTGGTGACGCCTGTTCAGGAGGTCGTGCTCGTGGATGACGGCTCGACGGACGGGAGTGTGGAGTGGGCCAAGCAAGCGTATCCCGGGATACGGGTCATTGGACCGGAGAAAAATATGGGTAACGTGAGCCGTCTCCGAAACTTAGGGATGGGCGCCCTTCGGTCGAATAAGATTTTCATTACGGACAGCGATATCGTGCTTGAACCCGACTGTATTGAGCAATTGCTTGAGGCGCATAAACGTCTGCCAGGGGCAGCCATTCTTACCCCGCGGCTTCTCTATGCAGAACAAAAGGAGCGTATCTACGCGGATGGCCAGAAACTGCATTACCTCTGCACGACTATTGCCCCCAGCCGCAACCGGAGTGTGGGTGAGGCAGAGGGTGAGATCACCGAGACTGCGGGGTGTGGAATTATGCTCCTGGATAGAACCCGGCTCGATGGAACCTGCTATTTCGACGAAGCCATTCCCTGGGGGTGGGGGGATGACGGCCAGATTTTTCGGCGGGCACAGCTTGCGGGATATGGGTGTTATAACGTGCCGCAGGCCGTTGCCTTCCACTACGGCAAAACTCGGACAACAGAACGAGCGCAGTTTCAGGTTCAGAACCGGTGGTCCCTTATCCTGGAGACGTACCAGTTCAGGACGATTCTTCTCATCTTTCCGGCTCTCGTTTTGTATGAATTTTTTCTTTTTGCCTTATTGGTGTCCAAAGGCGCTCTAGGAGCATATTTTCGGGGCAATGCTGCGGTGCTCAAAAACCTTCCCCGCATTTGGGCCAAGCGTAAGCGTATTGCGCAGATTCGCACGGTGGGTGATCGCGAGACACTGACGTCGGGCCCGCTGTATGTATCACCGGCCCTCGTCGCGAACCCTTTTTTGAATGCCGCCCTGCGCGCGGCGAGTGCCGTGTTTAATTTTTACTGGTTCTGCGTCAGGAGATTTATCTAGATGCGAAAGTTCTCTCTGAGCCTTCTAAAGATTATGGTCAGCGTGGGGCTCATGGTTGCCCTCATGTGGAAGGTAGATCTTTCACAGATTGCCGTTTCTTTTAAGACGGTCGCGCCCGCCTTTTTGCTGGCCGCGTTTGCACTCTTGGCAGCCGGGCGGCTCATGATGTGCTTGCGGGCCCGCATGCTCCTCGGCGCCAAAGGCATCCCCATCTCGTTTTGGGAGGTGGTAAAGCTCTATTGGAAGTGTGACTTTGCGGGGGTATTTCTGCCGGGAACCGTGGGCGGGGACGCCCTGCGTATGCTGGGGCTTGCCCGCGGTTACACCGAGACCAGACACGCGGTGACGGCGGTGGCCATGGACCGCGCGCTGGGTATGCTTGCTTTTCTGGTACTGGGTTTTGTGGGCGTATTTCTTGCGGGTCTTGCGGGTCTTGTACCGGGGAATTTGACCTGGGTCTTCGCGGAGGCCGTCGGAATCGCGGCCTTGGCGGTGTTCTACTTTTTCAGATGGGGGGGCATGGGGCTTTTCCGGAGGGCTGGAGGCGGGCCAGCCCTCGTCGCGAGGCTTAAGTCGTGGGTCGCTGCGTTTTTGGAATACGGCCGGCACAAACGCCTGCTCGCTAAGGGCCTTGCGCTCTCTCTGGTCGTGCAGATCATGCGGGTGATCACCACCTATATGCTTTCCCTGGGGTTAGGGATGGATGTTTCACTGGCCTATTATTTGATCTGTGTCCCCGTGGCCTTCCTGGCTGTTCTCCTTCCGGTCTCTATGGGGGGCTGGGGCATGCAGGAGGGTGCGTACGTCGTTATGCTCACGGCTGTGGGGGCGGATGCGGCCGACGCATTCACCTTGTCCGTGCTTTCCTCGCTTATCACGATCGCCGTGTCCTTGCCGGGGCTTGTGTTTTTCCTGAAGGAAGGATTTGTAGGCAGGAAAGAAACAGTTGTGGAAGCGGTGACCCGATGATTGCGCCGATTATGCGACATGCCGGGGAGGTATCCCGGGAAATGCGCTATCTATTGACGGGTTCGTATCCCGCGTTCGTCACGGACCGGAATCCGGCGTGGACGGGCGACGAGGTCCCCGTATTCGTCTATCACTCTGTGGAGCCAAAGGAATTCGCGGGGGAGATGGAATATCTGGCACGGAACGGTTATTCCACCATCACGGTGGGCGAGCTTCTGTCCTTTTTGGAGTGGGGGATCCGTCCGGCCCAACGGCCCGTCATGCTGACCTTCGACGATGGTTACGCAAGCGTGTGGACAGAGGGCGGGCCCATCCTTAAGAAGCACGGCTTTGTGGGCGTTGCGTTTATTGTGCCGGACTGGATCGGGCGTCCGGGTTATCTTTCCTGGGACGAGGTCCGTGCGATGCAGGAGTCGCGTATGTTTGACGTCCAGTCGCACGGCTTGTCACACCGCATCATGCAGGGGGCGGGTGAGCCGGACCTCAAGGGAATACGGTATGAGCTCGTGGAATCCAAAAGGGTTATTGAAGAGCAATTGCCCGGGCACCGCGTTCAGGATTACTGTTTTCCACGGGCGGAGGGTTCCGAGGAAGCTGTGCTTATTGCTCGGGAGACAGGCTTCCGCACCGCGTTTTGGGGAGTCATGAACGGCCGCGCGGTCAATCGAAAAGGCGACTCGCCCTACCACATCGCCCGGCTCAAGCACGATTTTCTAGTCCGCCTTCCGGGAAAGAACCGGAAATCCATGGCCTCCGTGATGTGGGGAAAGTCCATTCGGAGATTGAAAGGGCAGCCTTATGCTTAGTCGCATGGCGCTGATCAAGGAGGTTGCCTGATATGCCGTCACCCGTGGGGCACTCGATAGCAGGCTGGCTCTTGGGGCGGAGGGAGCTTAAATCGGCAGAGGGACGACGCAGGTTCTGGCTGCTTTGGGTATGGATCGTTTTTGCTGCCAATGCTGCAGATCTGGATTTTCTGCCCGGGATATACGCGGGCCAGTTCAAACTTTACCACCACGGGATGACGCATAGTCTCGCGTGGGCAGCTGCCTTTGGAGCCGTTTCAGCCTTGGTTTTCAAGCGTTGCTGGGGCTGGTCGCTTAAGAGAGGATTTATGCTCTGCTCGTTTCTCTATGGGTCGCACATCCTGTTGGATCTATTTGGCATAGACAGTGATTATCCCCGCGGCATGCAGCTCTTCTGGCCTTTTTCGGATGTGTATGTGATGAGCCCCATCGCTTTTTTTCCGGGTCTCGCCAATGCGAGCCTGGCCGCGGTGTTTTCACTGGGAAACTTGAAAAAAATCGCCGTCGAATGCCTGTATATGATACTGCTCGTTCTCGCAGCGTACCGCGCCCAGATCGCGCAGCTCTTTCGTGTCTCGCGGAGCGCTTCGACAATCAAGGAGGGGGTTTAGGGCTATGAGCAGAAAATGGACCATCTGTCTCGTTGCAGCGCTTACCCTCGTCGGCCTCGCCCTGCGCTTGCGGGGGCTGGGAAACTTAGGATTTTGGGGAGACGAGGCATACCAGGCTTTGGCTGTCGAGGGTATTCTTAAGCATGGCTATCCCCTTTTGCCGAGCGGGGCGGTGTACCTGCGCGCCCTGCCCTTTCAATATCTGCAGGCTGTGAGCGCGTTTGTTTTCGGCCTCAATGAATTTGCGTTGCGGTTTCCGGGCGTCTTGTTTGGAGCCGCTGTGATTCCGGCCATCTATCTTCTGGGAAGGGATTTGTTTGGCCGCGGGGCGGGGATACTGGCCGCGGCGGTGCTTGCTTTTTCCGTCATGGAAATCGACATGTCCCGCTTTGCGCGCGTCTATACCATGCTCCAATTCGTTTATGTACTGGGGCTGTGGTCGTTTTACAGGGGTTTTATGAAAGGAGAGAAAAGATTCCAGCTGCCAGCTCACGCGCTCGCCGTGCTGGCTGTACTGCTGCACCAGATCGGGCTCTTTCTCGTGCTTGCGTATTTTATCCCCCTTTTTATCAAAGGGTATCAAGTTGCAGGCAGGGCCAAGCTCGCCATGACGGGTGTGGCGATCGCCGTGGGTGGAAAACTTTTGGGTTCTGTTGAGCACGCTTTAAGTTATGGCCGCGTGCTGGAGCACTCGGCCCAGGGTGGGGCAGGGGGACTCGCCGGGAAATTTTCAACACTGTTTGTGCCCATCCGGCTCGATCTGTTTGATCCATTGATGAATTCCGGCGGCCTCTTGACCCTCGTCTTCATCGCTCTTTCTGCGCTGGCGGGGATTTATCTTGTCGCTTGTGGAATAAGAACCCGCCAATGGGGTATTGCCATCTCGCTTTTTATAGTTCTCATCTTTTCGATCCTGCAGCAGCTGGGATTGACCGTCCTCGTCTTGGCGGGTCTTATGCTCATGACCTGGCGCGATCCCAAATTACACAGCCCGTGGGCATATCAGGCCGCACTCTCCATCATCGCGGGATACGGCGCCTTCTGGTTTTCGTATGGAGTTGCGAGCCCCCAGTGGTACGAAGCCACCCGCATGGCTGCGGAACCGCAGCCGGCCCTGTGGGTCAAGCTCGCCAGCCTCATCGGTCATTATCCGCGGGTGGGGGAGCGCTTTTTGTTTCCGTATCTAAAAGCCTGGCCTGTGATCACCGTGGTTTCACTGGGCGCGGCCCTTGCCTTAATTTTCCGTCACATCCTACGGGGAAGGGCGGGAGGCGATTTTTTTGCAGCCGCCATTTACTTTTTCCCGTTATTTTTGGTCGGCGTAGCCCAGAACGACAATTCGAACGCACGTTATCTCTTTCCGGTCTACGCGGTCATGATCTTACTCCTGGCCTGGATGGTTTTGGAATTTGCGGGGCGGACGGCCCGCAACCCCGTGATGCGATGGGCGCTCGCCCTTACCCTTGCGCTAGTTGTGTGCACGGATGCCGATCCCGTTGCGGCATGGGGCGTGGCGAGTCAAACCTATGCGACGTCGCTCGAGGCAGAAAAGGGTGTCACGAGCGATAACTATGGTTTTCACAAGGACCATCAGGCGGCTGGCCGCTTCGTGCGGGGGCGCGCCGGGAGCGAGGACGTCATCATCTCATTCAATGGCGCCCTGGATTACGTGTACGCGGGGCGCATCGAGTATTACTTTGTCGGTAATCAAATGGACATTTTCAAGGATGACGGCTACCGGAAGGACGTTTTTACCGGCGTTCCGCTCATCAAGGGGATGGATGATTTTTACCGGGTGCTTTTCGCAAACGGCGGGCGCAAGATTTGGATACTGGGATTTAGTCAGCGCGACTACGCGAAGGAGATTTACCCGGCCGAGGTCTTGCGCTTTTTCGAGGCGCTGGAACCCCAGCGCGTATTTACCGCCCGCGATGCGAGGACTCCGGTGTACATGATTGACGGGAAGGCGGAGCCTCTGGAGATCATCCTGTGAGCACGGATCGCAAAAAAAGATACCAGATACCAGTAACCAGTTACCAGAAGAAACCAGATACCAGAGGCCAGAAAATAGAGGGGAAAGATTACCAGTTTGACTTTGAGAACTTGAAAGTCTATCAAAAGGCACTTGGGTATA
>JACPQZ010000033.1 GCA_016190205.1 Candidatus Omnitrophota bacterium
AAAGGATTATGACCTATCGTGAAGCTCTGTTCGAGAGCATGCACGAAGCCCTCGAACGACACGAAGAGGTTGTTCTTTTGGGGCAGGGGGTGGATGACCACAAGGGGACATTTGGAACGACACTGGGTCTGGCCCAGAAATTCGGCTCGCGCCGTGTTTTAGATACGCCCCTATCGGAAGAGGGGATGACCGGCATAGCGATCGGGGCGGCCCTGAACGGTCTCTATCCCATCCAAACTCATATCCGTGCCGATTTTGCTTTTCTAGCCATGAATCAGATTGTCAATCTTGCCGCTAAATACAAGTACATGTTCGGGGGCCGGTTTGAGGTGCCCATGCTGATTCGGATGGTCGTGGGACGAAGCTGGGGGCAGGGGGCGCAGCACTCTCAAAGCCCGCAATCTGTTTTTTCGCATATTCCCGGTCTCACGGTGATCATGCCGGCTCATCCCGAGGTCGTCTTGAAGTCCTATTCGTATATTGTCTCCCGGCATCGGGGACCGGTGATCTCGCTCGAGCATCGCCTCCTGTATGACTTGAAATTCCGGGTCATGAATGGTTCCGTTTCGAAAGATGAATCTCCTTTGAGAACCAGGCTGATTCGATCAGGACGTGATGTCACGATTCTTGCGACGTCGATTATGGTTTTGGAGGCGGAACGCGCGGCGGATTATCTGGCGCGGGAGGCGAAGATCGAGTGCGAAATTATCGATCTAAACTGCGTTTCACACCCGGACGCAAACATGATTTGTGAGAGTGTAAAAAAGACCGGACACCTGCTGGTAGCCGACACCGGTTGGCAGGCGTATGGGGTCTCTGCCGAGGTCACTCGAATCATCTGCGAATACGCCCCGTCTTTACTTAAGGCCCCCGTGGTGACGCTGGGAATGAAACCGTCGCCCTGCCCCACGGCCAAGAGCCTGGAAGATGTCTATTATCCCAATCAAGGTGTTCTGATAGATGCCATCGCCCGGCTCGTGACGGGAAAGAAGGATCACTCCATTTCTCTTCCGGCCGAACGGTCGATGGCGGATGTGTACAAGCGTTTCAAGGGCCCTTTCTAAGGGCAGAGGACCACGATGCGGATCTTAATTACCGGAATTACCGGCATGGTGGGGAGTCATCTGGCCGATTATATCCTGGCCCGCCACCCCACGGTAGAAGTTCACGGGCTGGTGCGTTGGCGAAGCCCCCGTGACCACATTAAGGAGATCGAGTCTCAAATTATTCTTCACGAGGCCGATCTGAATGACTTGAATTCTCTCGTGACGCTGGTCAGGAGGGTGAAACCGGAACGCATCTTTCATCTGGGGGCACAGTCTTATGTGGGAATGAGCTTTAACGCGCCTGCCCAGACCCTAGAGACCAATATCATCGGAACGACCCATCTCCTGGACGCGGTCCGGATAGCGGGAATCGATCCCAAGATTCATATTTGCAGTTCTTCGGAAGTCTATGGGCAGGTCCGGGAGAATGAGGTGCCCATCCGGGAGGACAATCCGTTCCGGCCCGCCAGCCCCTATGGCGTTTCCAAAGTGGGTGAAGACATGATCGCCTTCCAGTACTTTACTTCCTACGGCGTGCAGACCATCCGTACGCGCATGTTCACTCATACGGGACCGCGGCGCGGGGATGTCTTTGCAGAGAGTGCGTTTGCCAAACAGATCGCCGAGATTGAAGCGGGGATTCGTGAAGGCCCGGTGAAGGTGGGGAATCTCGCCAGCGTCCGTACCGTGGCCGACGTCCGGGATGCGGTTCGTGCCTACTGGCTTTTGCTCGAAAAGTGCCCGGCGGGCGAAGTCTATAACATAGGAGGAAACCAGACGGTCACCGTAGGCGAAATTCTGGAGCGCCTTAAAGGCATGGCCACGTGCCGGATCACGCATGAAAGAGATCCGGCTTTAATCCGCCCGTCCGATGTCACCCTGCAGATCCCGGACACTACCAAGTTCAGGCAAGCGACGGGCTGGGAACCCGAAATCCCTCTGGAGACTACCTTGCGGGATTTGTTGGACTTTCACCGAAATCGGACCCGGGAGGGAAGGACGTCACCGCTGACCCATGTCTGAGACGGTTGTGGGACTAGTGCAAATCAACAATAGCTTTTCGGGGCAGAATTATCTGCCGCTGTCCGTCGGTGTGCTGCAGGTCTATGCCCAGAAATACCTCGAGCGGCCCGATAGATTTCAATTTCTCCTGCCTGTCTACACGCGCGTGTCCGTCGAGCAAGCCGTCAACCGTTTGAAAGACGCAGACGTCGTTCTTTTTAGTACCTATGTTTGGAATATCCGGATTTCCCTCGAGGTGGCGAGGACGCTCAAGCGCTTAAAGCCCGAAGTGATCGTCGCCTTTGGGGGACCCCAGGTACCCGAGCGCCCCCGGGAAGATGAGGTATTCCTGCGGGCACACCCGTTTATCGACGTGGCGTGCCATGGCGAAGGCGAGCAACCGGTCGTCAAGATCCTTGAGCGAAGCGGGACGGACGATTGGCAAAGTGTCCCTTCGACAAGTTTCATTTCGAAAAAGGGAAGTTATGTTCAAAATCCTAAGGGGTCCCGTTTGAATGACCTGGCCGCCGCGCCTTCACCTTACCTAGGGGGGGCGTTCGCCCTGCTGATGGAGGCCCATCCGGAGGAACGCTGGATCGGCTTATGGGAAACGAACCGGGGATGCCCGTTTTCGTGCACCTTCTGCGATTGGGGCTCGGCCACGCAAAGCAAGGTGTACAAGTTTGACCTGGAGCGTTTGTTGAGAGAGGTCGACTGGTTTGCCGAGCATCGAATCGAATACGTCTTCTGCTGTGATGCCAATTTCGGAATTCTGCCGAGGGATATTGACATTGCGCGGTATGTCTCCGGGACGAAAGAAAGGGAAGGCTACCCGCACGCCTTGTCCGTGCAGAACACGAAAAACGCGACCGAGCGGGCCTATCAGGTCCAGAAGATCCTGTCCGATGCGGGACTGAACAAAGGGGTGGATATCGCCTTGCAATCGGTGGACCCCAAGACCCTCGAGAGTATTAAGCGGGGCAATATCTCGACGGAGACCTATCAGGAATTACAGCGTCGGTTTACGCGGGACGGTATCGAGACTTACACAGATGTGATCTTAGGGCTGCCGGGGGAATCGTACGGTTCTTTTGTCGAAGGCGTCTCGCGTATCATCGAGAACGGGCAGCACAACCGCATCCAATTCAACAACCTGTCCATCCTGCCGAATGCCGAAATGGGGGACCCCGAGTACCAGAAAAAATACGGTCTCGTTACCGTCGAGACCCAGGTCGTCAATATCCATGGTTCCCTGGATGCGTCGGAGGATGAGATCTTCGAGACGCAAGAGCTTGTGGTGGCGACGCGCGACATGCCCCAGGAGGACTGGGCGCGCGCCCGCGCCTTTTCATGGATGGCCGCACTGCTTCACTTCGACAAAGTCCTGCAAATACCCATTGTGCTCATTCATAACATTTGCTCCGTCAGACCACGGGAGCTTATCGAGCGCTTCTTGGACGATCGGCTCGCAGATGCATCGGTTCTGGCCTCCGTCCGCCATTTTTTCCTAGAGAAGGCGCGAGACATCCAAAAAGGGGGCGCGGAGTACTGTCAGTCCCGCGCGTGGTTGGGCATCTGGTGGCCGGCTGACGAGTATATCCTGATTAAATTAAGTCGGGAAAAGCAGCTCGATGCCTTCTACCGGGAGGCGGAAAGACTCCTCGGGAGTTTTTTGGAAGAGCACCACCTGGGTTTGCCTTCGGCCATTTTGAAGGAGGCAGTTCAGCTGAACCGCGAGCTCATAAAACAGCCGTTCCATACGACGGATCTCCATTTGGATCTTTCTTATAACATTTGGGAATTTTATCAGGCCTCCCTCCGCGGCGGCGCCCTGGCGCTCATGGAGCGGCCCAATCGGTGCGTCATCAACCGCACCGAAAAGCAGTGGTCCACATGGAATGACTGGTGCCGTGAGGTGATTTGGTGGGGCAACAAGAAGGGGGCGTATATGTACGGAAACAACATTGTAGAGCCCCAGCTTGCGGGACATTATTGAGAACTCGATCAGGTATGAAATGAAACGGCTTGCACAGTCAGCGCATCATTTGGAAGGTCAGCCGATGTTCAGAGTCCTGGCCAAGGTCCAGGAGCTTGAGCGCAAGGGGCAGGATATTATCCATTTTGAGATCGGAGATCCTGATTTCGCCAGCCCCGGGCATGCCGTCGAGGCAGCCGTCCGCGCCCTGCGCTCGGGGAAGACGCATTATGCGAATTCCATGGGAATCGTGGAACTCCGCGAGGCGCTCCGTGAGCACGCTGAGAGGGAATGGGGTATTAGACCCTCATTAGACCAGATCCTCGTGGTGCCGGCCAATGCCATCGTGTATCTCGTCATCCGCTGTGTGGTTAATCCGGGCGAGGAGGTGATCGTTCCGGATCCCTGTTTTCCGACGTATCTTTCTGCGATCCATTTTATCGGGGCCCGGCCCGTGCGTGTCCCGCTGGATGAGGCCCGGGATTTTAAGCTGGATCCGGAGGCGGTCCGCGAAAGGATCACGGACCGTACCCGCCTCATCATCCTGAATTCGCCGCACAATCCCACAGGCTCGGTCATGTCTCCGGGCGACGTGGACACGGTGGCGGCCCTGGCAGAGGAAAAGGATGTGTATCTTTTGAGCGACGAGGTCTATCGCAAGGTCGTTTATGGAGGGAGCGTGCCGCGTTCGCCTTCGGTCCGGGACGGCTGCAGGAAGCGAACCGTGATCTTGAACAGTTTTTCAAAATCCCATGCCATGTCGGGCTGGAGGCTGGGATATGCCATCGGGCCCGAAGAGGTGATCGAAAAGATGAATCTCCTACTGCAGACGATCATCTCCTGCGTGCCGCCCTTTATTCAATACGGAGGCATAGGCGCCCTGGATCCTGACAGCGAAGAGCGGGTGGCGGGCATGGTGCGTGAATTTCAAAAACGGCGGGATGCGATGGTGCATGGCCTCAACGGCCTGCGGGGCGTCTCGTGCCGGACACCGGGTGGCGCGTTCTACGTCTTCCCCGATATCAGAGGAACGGGTTTTGGTTCGGCGGAATTTGCCGAGCTTATGCTGGAGAAGGCAGGCGTTGCCTTGCTGCCGGGGCCGCACTTCGGGGACCATGCGGAAGGGTATGTCAGGCTCTGCTACACGATTCCCGTTGGCCAGATCGAGAAGGGTATCCAGCGCATGCACCACGCACTGGACGAGATCCCCGTGAGCCCTGCGCTATCATGATGCGCGTTTCGGATTACATTGCAGGATTTTTGCTTCAGCGCGGGGTGAAGGACATTTTCATGCTGACCGGAAACGGCGCCATGTATTTGAACGATGCTATTTCGCAGTCCGGTATCCGTTATGTCTGTGCCCGCAACGAGGCTGCGGCGCCCATGATGGCCGAGGCGTACGCGCGGGTGAAACAGTCTCTGGGGGCCGTGTGCGTGACGAGCGGCCCCGGATCCACGAACGCGGTCCCTGGTTTGGCGGAGGCGTGGGTGGATGCGGCCCCGATCCTCATTTTGTCTGGGCAGGTGCAAAGGAGCCATACGACGCACAATGCGGGGCTTAAGGGGTTGCGCACGTTTGGCACGGCCGAAATCAATATCATACCCATCGTCAGCACGCTCACCAAATATGCGGTCATGGTGAACGAGGCAGAATCCATCCGATATCATTTGGAAAAGGCCTACACCCTGGCCACCACCGGCCGCCCCGGACCTGTGTGGCTGGACATCCCTATGGATATTCAGTATGCCCCTGTCGACCCTGAACATCTTAAGGGTTATACGCCGCCCCAGGAGCGGACCGCTGATCTCGAGGTTCATGTGGACGCGTTGTTGGAGAGGCTCGCGCGCGCGAAGAGGCCTCTTTTGATCGGGGGTCATGGAATCCGCCAGGGGAGGGCGTCTACGGAGTTTCGTGAACTGGTCGAGCTTTTACATGCCCCTGCCATTTTCTCCAGATTTGGGCAGGACCTCCTGCCTTTTTCGCATCCGTTTAACCTGGGGCAGGCGGGGGTGAAGGGCTCGAGGTACTGCGGGTCCGTCATGAAGTCGGCTGATCTTGTCATCTCCCTGGGGTGCCGTCTGGCAGTTCAGATGGTGGGTCATAAGTTCGACGCCTTTCACCCCGGTGCCAAGGTGGTGATGGTGGATTTGGAAAGGGACGAGCTGGATAAGCCGGGGGTAAAGCTGGATCTCGCCATCCAGGCCGATGTCAAACCTTTCCTTACGAGGCTGGTCTCGCGCCTTAAGCAGGAAACGCTTCCCGATTGGAGCGATTGGCTGGGACGGTGTCAGGAGCTCAAGCGGGATTATCCCATGGTAACCCCTGCCCAGCGAAGAAATCCGATCGACCTCTATTATTTTATGTCACGGCTGGACGCCCTGGCAGACCGCCATCATATTTTCGTGACCGACGCAGGTTCGAATTACTACGTGGGCGGCCAGGTGTATCACTTTGAAAAGGGTCAGCGCGAGATCACCTCGGGGACCTTTGCGGCCATGGGACTTTCCATTCCGCTCGCGATCGGCGCAAGCATCGCCCGCCCGGATGCCCAGATCCTGGCCGTCACCGGAGACGGGTCGCTGGAGTTAAACATTCAGGAGCTCAAGACCCTCTCGCATTACGGTTTAAACGTCAAGCTCTTTGTCATCAACAATGGGGGTTATGTCTCCATGCGCAACTGGCAGGACGGCCATTTTGAAGGGAGGCGCATCGATACCGAACAAAACACAGGGATAGGGACCCTCAACCTTCAACGTATCGCGCACGCATTCGATATGCCCTACGACCGGATTGAGCGGGTGGAAGAGATTGACGGTAAGGTGGGCGAGCTCATGCAGGGGAACGGGCCTGTCTTTGCAGAGGTCTTCTGCGATCAAAACCAAAGAATAGTCGAGCCTATCAAGGATCTGTCCTTCAATGCCAAGCAAAAAGAGTATTCGATTCCTGTTTGAAAGGCGGTTATGGAAATCCGCGATTTAGAAGAAAAGGCCCGTCGCGTTCGTCTGTCGGTTTTGGAAAGCATCGTGGCCAGCGGCAAGGGCCACATCGGGGGGACCTATTCCTGCACCGACCTCCTGGTGGCCCTCTATTATGCGGGGATTTTAAGATTCAATTTCCGTGACCCCCGGTGGCCAGACCGGGACCGGTTTCTGATCGGAAAGGGGCACGCCTGCCTTGCGCTTTATTCCATTTTTACGGACCTGGGGCTCCTTCCTGATGCGCGCTTTGATACTTACGGACAGGACGGCGGGTTGGGCGGTCAACTCGATACCTCCATCCCCGGCGTCGAGTACAACACGGGTTCCTACGGCCATGTGTTGGGGATAGCTGCAGGCATTGCCCTCGCGGCCAAGATGGATCAGAAAAGCCTTAGGGCCTACGCACTCATGGGTGACGCGGAAATGTACGAGGGTTCGGTGTGGGAGGCCATTGTCTTTGCGGGTCACCACAAGCTGGACCGTTTGGTGGGTATCATAGACCGCAATCGCTTGTCGACGACGGACATGTTGGACGACGACAGCTTTTTCAAGGACTTCAAAGAAAAGATGCGTTCCTTTGACTGGGATTGTCATGAGTTCAACGGACATTCCTTCCCCGAAATCCTGGATGTGTTCGACCGAATCCGGAACGCCCTCCGGCCGGTTATGCTCATCGCCCATACCGTCAAGGGTAAGGGCATTTCATTCATGGAAAACGGCATCAAGTGGCATCATGGCGTTCCCACGGCCACAGAGGCCGAGCGCGCCAGGAGGGAGCTTGTGGGAAAGGATCAGGTAGCCCATGTCAGATAAAGACGTTCGGGATGCCTTCTTTGACGAAGTGTATACAATCGGAGGGCAGGATAAGGATTTCGTTTTCCTGACGGATGATATGGATGCCTTCAGCCTGCGAAGGTTTAAACAGGATTTTCCCTCCCAGTTCGTCAACATTGGGGTGGCCGAGCAGAACATGATCAATCTAGCGGCGGGGTTGAGCCTCTGCGGAAAAAAAGTATTTGTCTATGGGATTGCTTCGTATGTGACCCTGCGCTGTTTTGAGCAGATCAAGGTAAACCTCTGCAGCATGAATATCCCCGTCACGATCATCGGCGTCGGGGCGGGCTTTTCGTTCAGCTTTGACGGGCCCACACACCACGGTACGCAGGATATCGCCGTCATGCGAACCCTCCCGGAGATTACGCTCTATAATCCCAGCGACTCAAGCGCCGCCTCCCGCTGTGCCTGGCTTGCGTACGAAGGCAAGGGCCCGGTCTACGTGCGCTTGGAAAAGGGGGTATACCCTTCTCTGGGGTACGGGGAGGACGAGCTCGCGGATGGCTTTAAGATCGTGCGGCCCCTGCAAGGGCTCAATATCGTGAGTTCCGGGTTTATGACCCATGAGGCCCTGCGCCTGGCGGAGGGGCTTAAGAAGCGGGACGTCCGGGCAGGGGTGGTGGATCTTTTTCGGTTAAAGCCCGTGCGTGAAACTTTTCTAGCGAAGGTGGTAGAAAAGTCCAAGGTGCTGGTTACGGTGGAAGACAATTCTCTTGTCGGCGGTATTGGAACGATCGTGGGAGAAATCCTGGCGGATGCCGGAGTTTCGATTCGACTGAAGAGGATCGGCGTTCGGGATAAACAGTTCTTGCATTACGGCAGCCGCGCGTGGCTTCACCAACTAAACGGTTTGGACGCGGAGAGCCTTTTGGCCTCCGTCTCTGGGACGTAGAGGACGCGCTCGTGTTAGAAAATGAGATATCGAAAGCTCGGCACAACCGGCCTTAAGGTCTCTGAGATCGGATTCGGCACGTGGGGGATCGGGGGGGTCGGAGAAGGCTGGGTCGCTTACGGACCGACCGATGACCATGAGTCCCGGGCCGCGTTGGAGCGAGCCTTTGCCTGCGGCATGACATTCTATGATACGGCGGACCTCTACGGGCACGGTCACAGCGAGCGGTTGCTGGGCGATGTGTTCAAGCCCTTGAGGAAGGACGTGGTCATTGCGTCCAAAGTGGGTCTTCTGGATCAAAGGGGAAGCAAAGATTTTTCGCCGGGTCATATCCGTGCGTCCCTGGAGGATAGTCTGCGCCGCCTCCGGACGGATTATCTCGATCTTTATCAATTGCATGATCCTCCGATGGATTTATTGGAGAACCGCCCCGATGTGCTGGATGTGCTCCGTGCGCTCGAGCGGGAGGGGAAGATCCGCGCGTGGGGTGTTTCCGTGCAGTCTCCCGGAGAGGCCTTTGACCTTATTACGCGCTGGGGCATCAGGTGCGTTCAGATCAACTTCAACATGTTGGACCAGCGCGCTCTTACATTGGGCCTGTTGGGGCTTTGTGAGTCGGAGGGCGTCGGCGTGATTGTACGGACCCCGCTCTGTTTCGGATTTCTGACGGGGTATTACTCGGAGAAGACGTGTTTTGAGGGCGGGGACCACCGTGTCCTGTGGTCCCGCCAGCAGAGGGAGCGATGGGCTCAAGGTTCACAGATTTTTGCTTCCGTGAGAAAGGACACGGATGAATCCATGGCGCAATTTGCCCTCCGTTACTGTCTCTCGTATCCGGGTGTCTCGACCGTGATCCCGGGCATGTTAACGGAAACCGAGGTTGAAGAGGATGCCGCCGTCAGCGAGCGCGGTCCCCTCTCGGCCGAGGAGCGCAGGAAGATCGAAGAGGTTTATCAGGAACACTCTTTCTTTGTGGAGCGGGAGGAGCTGCGTAGGTGATTATTACACGTACCCCCTTCAGGCTATCCCTGTTTGGGGGCGGAACCGACTATCCGGCTTGGTATCTCAAAAACGGGGGACTCGTGATCGCCACTTCAATGGCCTATTACTGCTACATCTCCTGCCGTTTCCTCACCCCGTTCTTTGATTATAAAACCCGTGTGGTTTATTCGGAAATCGAAGCGGTGAAGGAGCACAAAGATATCCGGCACCCGGCCGCCCGCGCCTGTCTCGAATTTTTGGAGATGGAGAAGGGGATCGAGATCCACCACGACGGTGATCTGCCGGCCCGCACGGGGATCGGATCGAGTTCGAGCTTCACGGTGGGACTTCTGGCTGCCCTGCACGGGCTCCGCCACGAGATGCTGACGAAGGAACGGCTGGCTGAGGAAGCCATTCATATCGAGCAACGAGTCCTGAATGAAAATGTCGGGATACAGGATCAAATCCTCGCTGCCTACGGAGGATTGCGCGTTATTGAGATGGGTCCGGGACCGGACTATTGCGTCACGCCCCTGATCCTTGCTCCGGATTATTTGCGTGAGCTTCAGGATCATATCCTGCTGGGCTTTACGGGCATCACGCGCGTGGCGTCTACTATCGCGAGCAAGTATATCAAGGTGATGGAAAAAAAAGACGATCGTTTTGATGAGATGCACTCGATCACCCGGGAGGCCCTGGGCACGTTGAGGCAGAACAGGGATCTGGAACGGATCGGCCGCCTCCTGCACAGGTCCTGGATGCTCAAGCGCTCGCTTGCCGGGGATGTCACACGTCCGGAGATCGACGCGCTCTATGAGGCGGGCAGGAGGGCCGGCGCATACGGCGGGAAGCTGCTGGGCGCGGGCGGGGGCGGATTTATGATGTTCTTGGCGCCGCCGGAGTGCCACGAACGCATTTGGGCGGCGCTCCCGCAGATTAAGACGTGGGTGCCGTTTCGGATGGACAACCAGGGGTCCCAGATCGTCTTTTATCACGACGGGTATTCGTACGGACAGGACGGTAAGCCGTTACGCGAAATAGCGCAGGGGGTTACCCACGAGGAGAGCGAGAGGACTTTATAAGGAGCGATTGATTACGGAGGGCTTACATTGGAACAGGATACGAAGCTTCGCGAATGGACGCACGAAAGTACCCAGGAAAGTGAACTTCGAAAGGATCTTACCCAATTGCTTAGGGAGTGTCCGATCGAGGATGAGCAGCTCCTTTCAAATTTAGGACTTTTCATAGAATCCAAAAATTTGGCTCGGATCCTTTTCATGAATTTTCTGTTTCGGAAGATTGTTGATGTGCATGGAAGTGTTATAGAGTTCGGAACACGTTGGGGGCAGAACCTTGCCCTCTTCGCGGCCCTTCGGGGTATTTACGATCCCTTTAACCGTCACCGAAAAATCATAGGGTTCGACACATTTGCAGGCTTTCCTTCCGTGGCGCGTCAGGACGGCCGAGGCGAAATGATGGCCCCGGGCAATGTGTCCGTAACACAAGGGTACGACAAGTACCTGACCCGCATCCTCGAGGTACATGAGGCCTTGAATCCGTTGTCCCACATTAAAAAATTTGAACTCAGGATCGGTGACGCAACGGTCGAGATTGACCGGTATCTGAAAGAGGCGCCCGAAACGATCGTGGCGCTTGCCTATTTTGATTTTGACATCTATGAACCGACCAAAAAGTGCATCGAGGCCATTCGGCCCCGGCTGACGAAGGGAAGCGTTGTGGCCTTTGATGAGCTGAACGATCCTGACGCCCCCGGGGAGACGCTGGCCCTCATGGAGACGCTGGGGCTCAACAATGTCCGGCTGCGGCGCTTCCCGCGCGCATCCAGGACTTCGTACATCATCCTGGAGTAGCCCTGATCTCTTGGAGGTTGTTCCGGGTGCGGAACCTTTGCAATCGCTCAACAGGTAGGATTCATGCTGACCAAGCCATTGGGTAAGACCTCGATTCGGATACCGCTGATCGTCCAGGGCATGGGTGACTTGTCCTGGGATAGTCAGGGCGCGCTGGATGGATACGTAAGCTTGCTCCGCAGAGGGATTGAGCACGGGCTCAACTGCATTGATACTGCAGAGACCTACGGTCAGGGGGTGTCCGAGGAAATCGTGGGTAAGGCCATTCGGGGTATGAGGGATAAAGTGCTTATCGCCACGAAATTTTCGGCTGAACACAGCTCTTTCAGGGACGTCCTTAAGGCGGCCGAGGGGAGTCTGAAGCGGCTGGGGACGGACCGAATTGATCTTTATCAGGTTCACTGGTCTAATCCGACCGTGCCTATCGCCGAAACGATGGGGGCGCTCAAGCGCCTGGCCGACACCGGGAAGGTCCGGTGCGTGGGGGTGTGCAATTATACGCTCAAGGAACTCAAAGAGGCGCAGGAGGCGCTGGGGGAAGAGCGCATCGCGTCGTTTCAGGGAGAGTACAATTTGTTCGAACGCACGATCAAGTCGGCGGGTTTCCTGCGGCACTTGGAAGAAGGCGGCATCACCATGATGGCTTACAGCCCCCTGGCCAACGCGCATTTTTCCGCCATGGAAAGCGGGCAACTGAATGTGCTGCGTTCGATTGCCGAGAAGCACTCCAAAACGGTCACGCAGGTGATATTGAGGTGGATCGTCAGCGAGCCTTCGGTGGTGGCTATTGTGAGGACGAGCTGTGAAGCACATCTGCTCGAGAACGCGCGCAGTGCGGATTTTGAACTGACAGCGGGAGAAATCGACAGGATTGAGCGCGCGTTTCCTTTTGAGATCACCCATGTGCCTACCGACCGGATTCGCGTTTCGGCGCCGGCGGGCGAGGGCCGCTCCGGCTATCGGACTGTTGAAGAGGCGGTTCAAAACCGCGGTGGATTTGTACCCGCTCCCACGGAGCTTGCAGAGGCCGTCAAGCGAGGCGATTTTTTGAAGCCCGTTCAGTTGGAGTGCGCGTCGGAGGGAGAACACGATTATGAACTTGTGGGGGGAAGGATCCGTTATTGGGCGTGGGTTATCGCCCATGGGGGCAGGATTCCCATTCCCGCCATTGTGCGGAACAGTCGTGCGAAGGGTGAGAGCGGACTTCGGGTTTCGCCCGCCCAGCTCGACGGGGTACGGGTCATCACGCCCCCGACCGTTTTTGAAGACTTCAGGGGGACGTATGTCGAGACCTACAACGAAAAGCTTTATCGGGAGGCCGGGATTGACGTTCATTTTGTCCAGGATGATATTTCCTGCTCCGCGAGGCACGTCCTGCGCGGGATCCACGGTGATGGGGAAACCTGGAAGCTGGTCTCCTGTTTGGCGGGGGAGTTCTACCTGGTGGTGGTGAACCAGGATAAAGGTTCGGGGCAGTATGGACGGTGGCAGTCCTTTATTCTGTCCGAACAGAATAAGCTGCAAGTGCTCATTCCGCCGAAGTTCGGAAATGGCCATCTGGTGCTAAGCGAGCGGGCCATCTTCCATTATAAGCAGTCCACCTACTATAACCGCGCAGGTCAATTTACGCTGCGCTGGAACGATCCGAAGCTCAAGATTAGGTGGCCTGTCCAAAAACCCATTTTGTCTGAGAGGGACGAAGGGTCGAACGGTGTTTAAGGATCAGAAGATATTGGTTGCGGGGGGAACGGGTTTTATCGGATCCAATCTCATCCTGAGGCTTCTCGCGGAAGGCTCAAGCATCCGGTCCACCCTCCACCGGCGCCCCGCCATTGTCACCGATGACCGCGTTGAGTATACAAAAGCGGATCTTACCCGGATGGAGGATTGTGTGCGGGCGGTCGAGGGGGTGGATATGGTCTTCATGTGCGCGGCGAATACGTCGGGCGCCGGCGTGATCGCCCGCACGCCGCTGGTCCATCTGACTCCCAACGTGGTCATGAACGCGCAAATGTTGGACGCGGCCTATGCCGCCCGGGTCAAAAAATTTGTCTTTATCAGCAGCAGTGTGGTCTATCCGCCGTCGGGTGAGCGTCCCGTGAAAGAGGAGGAGGCATTTCTGGGGGACCCCTACGAGACTTACTACGTCGCCGGGTGGATGAAACGGTACACGGAGATCATGTGCAAGACGTACGCCGAAAAGATCAAGGAGCCCATGACCACCGTAGTGATCAGGCCCTCCAACATCTACGGCCCGTACGATGACTACGACTTCCGTACGTCGCACATGGCGGCGGCCCTGATTCGGCGGGTGGCGGAAAGACAGGCCCCCATCGAGGTTTGGGGGACCGGGGGGGATGTCAGGGATTTAATCTATATTGATGATTTCTTGGAGGGCATGCTGCTCGCCGTCCGCAAAACGGATCGACATAATGTGATCAATATCGCGGGCGGCCGGGGGTATTCCGTCCAGCAGGTTCTCGAGACCCTTCTGGAGGTCGACGGGTACCGGGGTGCGGATGTGCGCTTCGATCCTTCCAAGCCGGCGATGATTCCCATTTTATTAGTCAGCGCTGCGCGCGCGGAACGAGAGCTGGGCTTTAGAGCCAAGATAGGCCTCAGGGAAGGGGTACGGCGGACCCTTGCGTGGTACCGCGCCGCCCGCGGCGTGCCAACCGCGGTCGAATCCGCGAGGACCGGATGATGCCGGCCAACCAGAGGCGCGTGCTCGTTGCGGGGGCCGCAGGTTCGGAAAAACTTTTGCCCTTTTACTGGCGCATTGCCGTCAGGCCCAATCTGGGTCAGGCGGTCTTTCTGGTCCTGCTCATGCTCGGGGGGGCTTTGATCGAGGCGTTTACCATTGGTCTCAGCATCCCGCTCGTTGATCTTTTGATGGATCCGGCCAAGGCGGCGCAAGGCGGGACGTTGGCGGTCATGTCTTCCGTTCTTTCCTTCATGGGGATTAACCCGGAAACGAACACCGTCGTATTCGCCCTCCTTCTGGTGGCGATGATCCTTTTCGTGTTCCGGGGCGGCGTGGCCCTGCTGACCCGCTGTATGACGGCGGGGGTTGCCATCCGTCTGAAGCGGCGCATCAAGTCGCTGCTGTTCGGAAAGGCCATGAACGCCCGTTATGAGGATATCAGTAAGCGGGCACGCGGCGCCCTCGTGCATGACATCACCATTCCGTCGGACGCGATTCACACATCCATTATCAATCTGGGCGAGCTGTTTACCGCTTTTTTTAACTGCGCCGTCATGGTCGGGCTCTTGATACATATCTCGTGGTGGGCCTCTCTATTGGTGGCCCTGCTTGCCTACGGGGGGCTTAAGACGTGGGGAAAACTGTGCGAACGCCCGGCGACCTCTTGCGGGCGCATGCTGTATGACTCCCAGAGGGCACAAGCCAAGCTTGAACTGGATGCGGTAGACGGCCTGAAGATCGTGAAGGCCTATGGGCTCGAGCGGGACATGGTCACCCGGCAACAGGCGCTGCTCGATTTAGAGGTCAAACCGACGGTTAAGCTGGCTTTTTTTAGATATGGCAACGGTCTGATGCACGAAATCATCATTGGTTCGGCGATCGTAGGCTTGGGCACCGCAACGTTCCTTCTGCCGTCGCTGGGATTTCGTTTTTCGATGCTGGCGGCCTTCTTGCTGGCTACGCGGCGCATCGCCCCGTCACTTACGAGCATCAATGCCGTGTGGGTCGAATTGAGCCGCAAGAAAAGAAGTCTGGAGGTTGTGGACGAGTTTTTGCATCACCTTCCGCAGCAGCGCGAGGGGGGGCGCATCCCGGACACGATCGAGACCGTTGCCATCGAGCGGCTGTCATTTTCCTATGCCTCGAATCCGGATCGACAGGTGCTGAAAGATGTAAGCATCCGTATGCGAAAAGGGACAGCGACCGCTCTGGTGGGATCCACGGGGGCCGGCAAGAGCACGATTGTAAGTCTCCTCATGGGCCTGTACGAGCCGTCGCAGGGTGCGATTCATGTGAACAATGAGGATTTGACTCGTGTCAATCTTGCCGCCTGGCGACATAGGGTGGGCTATGTCTCCCAGGACATTTTTGTATTTAATGAGAGTATCAAAGATAACATTGCTTTGGGGTATCAGGACGTTCCGCAGGACCGGATTGAGTGGGCGGCCCGGATCGCCCAGCTGCACGATTACATCATCTCCCTCCCTGAAGGGTATGACACGGTTGTAGGTGATCGCGGGCTCCGCCTGTCGGGCGGGCAATGTCAGCGGCTGGCGATTGCCCGTGCTATTTTCAGAAGGCCCGAAGTCCTCATCTTCGATGAAGCGACGAGCGCGCTCGACAATCTCACCGAGCGGGCAGTCTATGAGGCCTTCAGCGCCATGCATCGCGATGCCATCATCCTGATTGTAGCGCATCGGTTGAGCACGGTCAGGGCGGCGGATCAGATCCTGGTCATTGAGTCCGGAAAGATTGT
Source organism: Candidatus Omnitrophota bacterium (assembly GCA_016190205.1). Classification (GTDB taxonomy): domain Bacteria; phylum Omnitrophota; class JACPQZ01; order JACPQZ01; family JACPQZ01; genus JACPQZ01. Next base: position 16,041 of record JACPQZ010000033.1, read on the forward strand.
GGAAGAGGGCCTCCACGCGGAGCTCATGAATCGGGGCGGGGTCTACGCAAGGCTCTACGATGAGAATCGCGTTCTGGCCGCGCAGGGGGCGCCGGGATGAAGTGGCGACCGGCACAGGCGGTGATACTCGCGGGGGGGAGGGGGACGCGGCTCAGTCCGCTCACCGATACACGGCCCAAGCCCATGATCGAATTTCATTCCAAGCCCTTCTTGGAATATTTGATCGAGCTTTTTTGTGACAGGGGTGTGCGCCGCGTGCTCCTGCTGCTGGGTTATCTGCCGGAGGTGATTCAGGATTATTTCGGTGACGGCCGCAGATGGGGATTGCATATCGAGTATTCCGTCACACCCGTAGAGGATGAGACCGGTACGCGCTTGCGCCGCGCCGCATCGCGCCTCGACCCCGTATTTCTCCTGGCCTATGCGGACAATTATTGGCCCCTTCCCTTTGAGGAGATGTGGAATCGGTTTTCGGCTTCCGATGTTGAGAGCCAGGTCACGATCTACGCCAACCGTGACGGGTATACAAAAGATAATGTGTCGGTCGATCCGGAAGGATTCGTGACCGTTTATGACAAGGGCCGGTCCCTCCCGGGGCTCAAGGGTGTGGAAATCGGATTTACCTTCCTGCGCCGCGAGGTCTTAAACCTTTTGCCCGAGGGCAATGTCTCCTTCGAAAAGACGGTATTCCCTGCGCTCGCCAGCCGGCGTCAAATGAAGGCCTTCTGGACGGAGCATCGTTACTATAGCGTGGGCGATTTTGCCCGGCTTGGGATCACGGAAGAGTTCCTGGCTCGCAGACCCACCCTGCTGGTCGATAGGGACGGCGTGCTCAACCGCAAGGCCCCGCGCGGGGAATACGTGCGCACACCCGGCGAATTTGAGTGGCTCCCCGGCTCGCTGGAGGCGCTGCGCCTTTTGCGCGACGCAGGCTACAGGGTCATCGTCATCTCAAATCAGGCGGGTATCGCAAGGGGTTTTATGACGGAACGGGATCTGGAAAAGGTTCATGAGCGCATGCACCGCGACACGGAACGGGCAGGGGGTAAGATCGAGGCCGTGTACACCTGCCCGCATGGGTGGGACGAAGGCTGTGAGTGCAGGAAGCCCCGGCCCGGGCTCTTATTGCGAGCGCAGCGGGAATTCCATCTCGATTTAACGAGGACCGTTTTCGTCGGGGACGACAAACGGGACGTTGAGGCCGGCCGTGCGGCCGGGTGCCCCACCTTCCTGGTCTCACCCGAAACATCTTTGAACGCGTATGTCCGCCGTCATATTGATTCCGGAGAAATTCAGATCAAACAAGCCAAGGTGAGAACGCTATGGAACGCATCCTTATAACGGGTATAACGGGTTTTGTCGGCTCGCATATGGCCGATTACGTCCTGGAGAAAGGACATGAGGTGTACGGTCTGAAGCGGTGGCATCATTCGCGCTTGGATCGCATCCGTCACGTTAAGGAACGCATCACACTCTTGGATTGTGATATCACGGATCCGATCGCCGTCCGTAAAGTCGTGGAACGTACCCGTCCGGACAAGATCTTCCATTGCGCGGCCGAGAGCTTTGTGAGTCCATCTTGGGACCACCCATCGCACTATATGGACGTCAATTACAAAGGAACCCTTCATTTTCTGGAAGCCCTGCGTGTGCTCTCGCCGAAGACGCGCATTCACATTCCGGGATCGGGTGAGGAATATGGAGAGATTTTTGAGCATGAAATTCCCATCCGTGAGGAGACCGTTTTGCGGCCGGTCAATCCTTATGCGGTCAGTAAGGTAGCCCAAGATCTAATCGGTTATGTGTATTTTAGGTCATACGGGATCCCGGTCATTCGAACCCGTTCTTTTAATCACGAGGGGCCGAGGCGCGACAACGTGTTCGGCATCGCCTGGTACGCCTATCAGATCGCGCGCGTTGAGGCGGGGTTAATGCCGCCTGTTCTGGAGGTAGGCTTCCTGGATGATCTGCGCAACTTTACCCATATCCGGGATATGGTCGAGGCCTATTGGCTTTCGGTTGAGAAGTGCGAGCCAGGTGAGCTGTATTTGATCGGTTCGGAGGCACCCGAGCATATTCATACCTTCCGGGAGGCCTTGGAGCGGTTGATCGAAAAGTCCAAGGTCAAGGGCATACGCTATGAGATAAATCCAAAATATGTGCGGCCCACCAACGTGCCGCGTCTGGTGGGGGATATTCGTAAGTTCAGGGATCGGACCGGCTGGGAGGCTCGTTTGTCCTTCGAGCAGATTTTGGATGATACGCTGGACTATTGGCGCGAGGAAGTCGATCGCGAATCCCGCTCGTTTCAATCGGTGAGATTGAGGAATGAACATGATTGACGGCGTGAAAATCGTACCTCTGCGTCAGATTCCCGATGAGCGCGGGAAGGTCATGCACATGCTCAAAAAGACCGATCCCCACTTTCTCACGTTCGGTGAGATCTATTTTTCGTGCGGATTTCCGGGGGCCATCAAGGCATGGCATATCCACAAGCGCATGACCCTTAATAATGCGGTGGTGGTCGGACGTATCAAATTGGTGTTGTATGACGCGCGGGCGGGTTCGCCGACACGGGGCGAAGTGATGGAGCTATTCATCGGCGAGGACAATTATTGCCTGGTCCAGATTCCCCCGGGCATCGTGAACGGGTATAAGGCCTATGGCGACACCCCGGCGGTGCTTGCCAACTGTGCCACCGAACCGCATGATCCCGACGAGATCATCCGGATAGACCCAATCAAAAACGATATTCCATACAAGTGGGATCTCAAGCATGGCTGAACGGACTCACATCGGAACCGATGATCTGATCGTAACGCGCACCCCTCTTCGGATCAGTTTTGCCGGAGGAGGGACGGATCTGGCTGCGTTTTATGAAATGGAGCAGGGGGCCGTGCTGAGCACCGCGATACGGAAGTACATTTATGTCACGGTGAAGCGGCACGGAGCACTTTACGGCGAGCCTATACGCCTCAATTATTCCGAGGCCGAACTCACCCAGGACATTGCCTCCATCAAGAACGACATCATCCGTGAGTGCCTCCGCTTTCTCAAGGTCGATCCGCCCATTTATGTGAGCACAGTTGCGGACGTCCCGGAGTTTTCGGGACTGGGTTCGTCGAGCAGTTTCGCGGTCGGGTTACTCAATGCGCTGCATGTCCTGAAAGGGGAGCGCATCTCGGCAAGCCAGCTCGCGGAGGAGGCCTCGCATATCGAGATTGATGTCCTGCGACGCCCCATCGGCAAACAGGACCATTATGCCGCCGCCTTCGGAGGTCTTAATTTCTTCTGCTTCAATCCCGACGGGAGTGTGGCGATCGAGGTCCAGCGGATACCGGAAGGTGTCTTAAGCGCCCTGTTCGGCCACCTCCTGCTTTTCTGGACGGGTATTCGCCGGGATGCGAGCTCGATTCTACATGAGCAGAAGGCCAATACCCCCGGGATGCGTGATGAGCTTGTGTCTATTCGAAGACATGCCCATGAGCTGCATTCCATTCTTTGCAACGGTTTCGACCCGCTCAAGTTTGGAAGGGTGTTGGATGAGACGTGGACGCTCAAGCGCCGGCTGGCAAGCAAGGTGACCAACGGCCGTATCGATTCCTGGTATACCCAAGCCAAGGAGGCGGGGGCGGTCGGCGGAAAGATCTGCGGGGCGGGGGGCGGCGGCTTTCTGCTGCTTGTCACGCCGCCGGATCGCAGGCAGTCCATCCGCAGCGCCCTGGGCGACATGACGGAGCTAAAGATCGGTTATGAAGCGCATGGGTCCCGGCTGTTGATGCCGTTTGCACAATGAAACAGCCGACGGAGTGGTGTGGACGAAGGATTCTGATTACCGGGGGCACCGGTATGGTCGGTTCCTCCCTTGCCGTCCGGCTGGTTCAAGACGGGTGCCGGGTGTGGGTGCTTTCGCGACAGGAAACTTCCCGGGACCGTCTCAAAACGATCGAAGAACAAATTCATTTTCGGGCCGTAGATATCCGTGACGCCTTGTCGCTCAGCGCCGCGATCGATGAGATCCGGCCGGAAGTAGTCTACCATCTGGCGAGCACACCTTTCAATCCGCCGACGGTGAGCGGCGTGACGCACATGCAGGTCATCGCCATGGGGACCGTGAATATTTTGGAAGCCCTGCGCGATCGGCCGGGCATCCGCATCATTTCGACAGGTTCCGCGGCGGAGTACGGGAGCGGCGCGCGCATACGGGAGGATCAACCCCTCGCACCCCGCACCGCTCTGGGCGCGGCCAAGGCGGCCTCAACCCTTCTGATGCAGACCTATGCGGCGCTCCACCGCATGGAGACCGTGGTCCTTCGCGTCTTCACTCCGTTCGGGCCCTGGGAAAAGGCGGAGCGGCTGGTTCCGCACACGATACTTTCCGCCCTGAACGGTCAAGATGTCTCCTTGAGCGACGGACGCCAAGAGCGGGATTTTTTCTATATCGATGATTTGGTGGAGGCCCTTAGGCTCGCGGCGATAAAGCCCGTGCCTCCTGGATCCGTTATCAATATCTGTTCGGGACGGGGGATACCCGTATTGGAGTTGGTGGAACTCATTCTCCGTCTGATGAAAAAGAACGTCAGGGCCATCCCGGGAGCACTCCCAACCCGTCCGGATGAGATTTGGGAGTGTTCGGGCGATAATTCCGCGGCTCATCGTCTTTTGGGGTGGGTCCCCCGCACCCGTCTGGAGGAGGGGTTGTCGAAGACGATCGAATGGGTCACTCTTCACCAGGACGAGGTCAGCGGGTTGAATCGATGATCCTCAGTCAGAAGGTATCGAGGGAAGGGCGGTTGGCGGCGTGCATTGTGTGCGGCACGAAGCAGGTTCGGGCATTTCTGAATTTGGGACGCACCGCCCTGGCCAACAAATTTTTAACCCAAGAAGAATGTGCAAGGCCCGAGCCCACATTTCCCCTTGAGGTCGGGTTTTGTACGAGCTGCTCCCATGTGCAGTTGATGGATCATGTCCCCCCGAGCGCCATGTTTACGGATTACCTTTATATTTCTTCCGCTTCCGATGCGCTGGCCGCTCACCTGGTGAAATTGAGCGACGGGGTGGTGGGGCGCTTTCGGTTGGGTCCATCCGACCTGGTCATGGATATCGGCTGTAATGACGGGACCTTGCTGAAAGGGTTTCAGCGGCATGGGGTCAAGACCCTGGGGGTCGATCCGGCCGTAAACCTGGCCCCGTTTACGGATGCCAGCGGCATCGAACGCTTTACGGGGTTCTTCAACTCGCAGACGGCCCGGCATATTGTCGCGCGCTGGGGGAAGGCCGCCGCTATTACGGCCACCAACACCTTTCCGCACATTCCCGATTTGGAGGATTTTATTAAAGGGGTGCGGAGCGCCCTGGCCCCCGGCGGGGTTTTTGTGATCGAGGCGCATTATCTGCAGGACCTTCTGGAGCAGGGCGCGTTCGATACGATCTACCACGAGCATGTTTCCTATTGGGCGCTCCGCCCCATGCAGGCCGCGTTCGAGCGCCTGGGGATGCACATCGTGGACGTGGAGCGCATCCCCTTCCATCACGGGCAGCTGCGCGTCTTCGTGCAGCGTGAGGGCGAAGGCGCCGTCCAGCCCTCGGTGGCCGGTATTTTGGAAGAGGAGAAGGACAAAGGACTCGACCGTTTTGATATCTTTCAACGGTTTGCCGAAAGGACTTATAGGTTGAAAGAGAAATTGTGGAAGGTTCTCAATGATCTCCTTGTCCGGGGGAAACGGCTCGCGGGATACGGTGCCCCTGCCAAGGGCAATACGCTGTTGAGTTTTCTGGGAATGGGACCGGAAGTCCTTAAGTTTATTGCCGACCGGAGCCCCTTGAAGCAGGGGCGCTATACGCCGGGCACGCACGTACCGGTCGTGCCGCCCGAACGGCTGCTTGAGGATCAACCCGACTACGTGCTCCTGCTGGCCTGGAACTTCGCCGATGAAGTCTTAAGACAGCAAGATGAGTACCGCCGGCGGGGAGGCCGCTTTATTTTACCCTTCCCCGAGGCCAAGATTATATAGCCATGAAACAGGAATCTCCAAACCTTATTACCATTGTCGTGCCGACGTTTAATCGCTATCCGTTTCTCTTGAGGCTCTTGAGATACTACGGGTCTTTTCAATTCCCTTTTCCCATGCACGTCCTCGATTCGAGCAGTGATTCATTGGATGACGCGGAGTTAAAAGAGCTCCTTCGCTCGCCCCGCGTCCGCCATACCGCCTATGACCCGGAGTGTTCACCCGTGACCAAGATAGCCGAAGGGGTTAAGCATGTCACCACTCCCTATGTTGTGTTTTGGTCGGATGACGATCTTCTGGTCCCGCGATCCGTCGATGTGGCGGCCCGTTTTTTGGAAGACCATGGAGATTTCAGTATCGCGCAGGGTCAGATCGCCCGCTTCACCTTGGATGCGGTGCGGGGGGATTGGCCCTCGCTGAACGTTTCCCCCTTCGTCCAGCACTCTTATACCTCCCGGCGCGCATGCGACCGTTTGCTCCGTTTTGCCTCGGGGAGCTGCTCGCTCTTTTACTCGGTTTACCGGGCGCAAAATCTCCGGTCCATTTTAGAGCAATGCGTCGAACATGGATTCGGCTATTATTGGTCCGAGATGGCCCTGGCGTGGTTATCCGTAATTGATGGAAAGGTCAAGAGCCTGGACACGCTATACATGTTCCGCCACATCCATGACGCGAGGGATACCTGGCGCGAGGGGAGCTCGTGGGACTGTTTTGACTGGGTCACCAGCATGAAGTTCCCGGAAAAATACGCGGCATTTAACGCCTGTCTAAGCGAGGCGCTCGTCCGTCAGGACGGCATCTCTCAGGGGGAGGCCCATCAGGTTGTCAAGCAGGCGTTCTGGTCTTTCTTGGCCGGCGGACTGACGAGGAACGGGAGGTGGCGTTACGGATGGCGGGCGACGAAATGGGGAGGCAGGCTGCGGCGTTTTGTCCGGGCTAGACCGGAACTCCTTTCCGCATCGCGCCGTCTTCGCACCTTTTTTCCTGCCGGCAGCCGGGGGATGTCGGTGAGCACGCTTAAGCGTGCGGGTTCGAAATATCACGAGGATTTCTTGCCCATTTATCGGGCCGTCATGGAAACGAAGGTTTCGCCATGATCACCCTGTGCATACCCACATTCAATCGATCGGGCTTCGTGAGCCGCTTATTGACGTATTACAGTCAAACGAAATATCCCTATAAGATTGTCGTTTTAGATTCAAGTACGCAGCACCACTTAGAGACAAATGCGGAAACGATACAAGCATTCAAGGGGCACTTGGAGATTAATCACCACGCGCTGCCGGGCTTAAGCTGCAGTGCGACGCTCGATTATATAAGACCCTCCATCTCCACGCCTTATTGCGCCAGCGTTTCGGACGACGATTTTTTGACCACGGGCGGTCTGCTTCAATGCATGACCTTTCTTGAAAACAATACGGATTACACGGCGGCCCATGGTGTAGGTTCGATCTTCGCCCTGGACCGCAGCGGTCCTTACGGCGAGATGATAGTTCTCAAGAGGTATCCGCAGTCAGTCCTGGAGGCAAAGAGGGGCTATGAAAGGCTCGGGCAATATCTCAAACCTCCCGGACCCTATGCCATCTTTTTCTCACTGTTTCGCACAGAAGCCTGGCGGGCGGCTTTCCGGGGCATCAGCACCCTGGCAGGGATTAATAGTTCCAACGTATTTAAGGATGAGCTGATTCCGGGGTGTGTTTCGGCGATCAGGGGAAGGGTCAAAGAGATCCCTGTCCTTTCCTTGGTGCGTCAAGGGCATGACGCGAGGTATCACCAGCCGGACCCCTATGATTGGATTACGCATGCCAATTGGTTTCCTTCATTCCAGATGTATCGCGATCGCATGCTTGAAGAGCTGACGGGTATGGATGGCCTGGCCCGGGACGAGGCCGAACAGTTTATCAAACAGTTCTTCGCGCGCCATTTAGCCAGCAAATTCGCGGGGTCACTGCGGGAGGATGGGGTACCCCGGCGCCGGCGGGCTGACTCACGTATTCGCAGGTTTGTGCGGGGTATTCCGTTCCTCAAGCGCACGTGGTTCAGGTGGGAGGCGATGATCCGCGGTTCCGGGAGCGGGATATCCTTGAAAGCGCTTCTTAAGACCTCTTCACCTTATCACGAAGAATTTATGCCGGTCTATCGTGTCGTCACCAAGACGGCACGGCAAGCAGGCGGTGCGGGTCGCCCCAGCGCACAGGACCTCGCAACGGTGAATCGATGACTGCCCTCCAGACCATCGAGTCGGCGTTAACTTCTGCCGCCTTCAGGGCGGAGATCTCCGAGACGGATTTCTCGGGCTGCGCGGCTACGGTCATCGGGTATGGTCACATGGGGAGTCAGTATGTGCGGGCCCTACGCGCGTTGGGAGTCGGTCACATCCGGGTGATCTCCCGATCCCCGGGCCCCTTGAAAGAGCTGGGCACACTCAAAAATGTGGACACCTTCTCCGGCGGTTATGAAGGCATGAGCGCACACGCGCGGAAGGACGAAGTGGGCGTGGTGGCGGCACCACTATCCCTCTTGCCGGGCGCCGTGGAAAAGCTGGTCCTGCTGGGATTTCGCCGTCTTTTGATCGAGAAGCCGGTGGCCCTGTCCTCTTCGGAGATAGATGCGTTGGCCGTGGACCTGGAGGAAAAAGGGGTTGAGGCCTATGCGGCCTATAACCGTGTCGTCTATCCTTCCGTGCTGGAGGCCCGGGCCCGTGCCGGGCGGGACGGCGGGATCACATCCTGCTTCTACACCTTTACGGAAATGATCAAGCCGGACTGGCCGGATCGCTTTTCTGCCACGGAACTCTCCCGCTGGGGAATCGCAAACAGCATGCATGTCATCAGTCTCGCGCACCGGCTCATCGGCATGCCGTCCGAATGGAAGGCGCATCGAGCCGGTTCCCTTTCTTGGCACCCGAGCGGATCAGTTTTTGTGGGGTCGGGCCGATCCGAGCAGGGCATTCCATTTGCTTATCACGCCGACTGGGGTTCAAAGGGGCGTTGGTCCGTCGAGATTCATACCTCTGCGGCTTCCTACTGCCTTTGCCCTTTGGAAAAACTTTTTCAGAAAACGGCGGCGCAAGGGGGCTGGGAACCTGTTCCTGTGAAGGCGTTCGAACCCCATATGAAAGCCGGGGTCCTGGAGGAGGTAGCGGCATCTTTGAAATCGGATATCGCCCCGCTCGTTACCTTGCGCGAGGCGGCCCGCTTGACAAGGTATGCGGAAGATATTTTAGGGTATTCGGATCATGGATAGGGTGTTGGTCACGGGCGGCGCGGGGTTTATCGGAAGCCATCTCACCGAACGGCTCATTGGTGAGGGTCACGAGGTCGTCGTGTTGGACAGTTTGGCAACAGGGCGCCTCGAAAACTTGGCGCATTTGAGCGGCCATCCCCGCCTGCGTTTTCAGCGCGTGGATGTTGCGAATTTCGACGAGATCCACCCGCTCTTTACCGGCGTCAGGCGTGTTTTCCACCTGGCGGCGCTGGCCGATATCGTACCGTCCATTCAAAAACCGCTTCTTTATCACCGGGCCAACGTAGAGGGAACCGCCTCTGTGCTTGAGGCCTCACGCAGGGCCCGCGTCCACTCTGTTGTTTATGCGGCTTCCTCCTCTTGTTACGGTGTTCCGGACCTCACCCCGACGCCCGAATCTTCACCGATGCAGCCTCTCTATCCCTATGCCCTTACCAAGCGGTTAGGGGAGGAGATAGCCATGCATTGGGCGCATACATACCGGATGCGCGTGATCTCGCTCCGTCTCTTTAATGTCTATGGACCCCGCTCCCGGACCTCGGGCGCCTATGGGGCTGTCTTGGGTGTGTTCTTGGCTCAGAAGTTGGCCGGGAAACCGTTCACCGTAGTCGGCGACGGGATGCAGACTCGGGACTTTACATATGTGACGGATGTGGCGGACGCCTTTGTCAAGGCGTCGGAATCGGATTTGTCCGGCAGGGTGTTTAACGTGGGATCGGGCGGAACGTATTCAATCAAGCGGCTGGTTGAACTCTTGGGCGGGCCTGTCGTACACATCCCGAAGCGCCCGGGCGAGCCGGACTCGACCTTTGCGGATACTACGGCGATCGAGCAGGCCCTCGGGTGGAGGGCCCGCATTTCCTTCGAAGAGGGCGTCAGGCGCGTGCTTGAGCATATCGGGGATTGGGAGGGGGCCCCCGTGTGGACGCCCGACACCATCCTGGAAGCCACGCATGAGTGGTTCGAATGTTTGACACCGCAGGAGACCGTTCAAAAATAGGAATTTGGAGTATGGCAGCCCATCAAAAGATTAAGAACTTGACTGAACTGGGCGAGATCCTGGGAAAGGCCCGTCAGGAGGGAAAGAGGACTGTACTGTGCCATGGTGTGTTTGATCTCATGCACCCCGGGCATATTCTCCACATCGCGGCGGCACGGAAGCAAGGGGATGTGCTGGCCGTAACCATCACCCCGGACCGCTTCGTCCGAAAAGGTCCGGGCCGGCCTGTTTTCAGTGAAAAGCTCAGAATTCAGACTGTTGCGTCCCTTCAAGACGTGGACTACACGGCGCTCAATGAGTGGCCGACGGCCGTGGAGACCATTGCGCGTCTGAAGCCCCATGTCTATGCCAAGGGAAACGATTACACGAATCCTGCGGACGACCTGACAGGCCGTATCGTGGATGAAGAGAACGCCGTGCGTTCGATTGGCGGGGAGATCTTCTTCACGAATGAGGAATCCTTCAGCTCCAGCCGTCTGATCAACCAGTTCTTTAGTACGTATCCTCCCCAAACGGAGAAGTATCTCAAATCGTTCCGGAGTCGTTACTCGGCCGACCAGGTGATCGATTGTGTCCGGGGTCTTCAAGATCTCAAGGTTCTCCTGGTGGGTGAGGCCATCCTGGATCAATACCGCTATTGTACCCCCATGGGTAAATCTCCCAAGGAGACGATCGTCTCGACACGTTTTGAGAATGAGGAGATCTTTGCCGGAGGGTCGCTCGCGATTGCCAATCACCTGGCAGGTTTTTGTAAAGAGGTCACGCTGATTACGATGCTGGGGGAGAACACCGATCAGCGCCGCTTCATCGACTCGAAGCTCCGGCCCAATGTCCAGCTCAAAGCGGTTGTGATGAAGGACCGGCCGACGATCACGAAGCGCCGTTATTTAGAGCCTAACTTTTTGACCAAGATGTTTGAAGTTCAATACCTGGATGACCGTCCCGTGCCGGACGCGGTGGAAAAGGACATCCGATCGCGCTTGGAAAAGTGCCTGGAGGGCCATGACTTTCTGGTCACGGCGGATTTCGGGCATGGCTTGATGACGAAGGCCCTGCGTGAATTTGTCTCATCCCACGGAAAATTTCTCGCGCTCAACACCCAGAGCAACAGCGCCAATCTGGGGTTTAATACTGTGACGAACTACCAGCGGGCCAATTTTGTCTGCATCGATGAGCCCGAATTGAAACTTGCGGCTGCCCGTCAATATGGTGATTTGCACAGGTTGACGGATGAGGTCCGCAGGCGCATTCAAGTCGACGCCTTTCTCGTCAGCCGGGGGCCGCTCGGTTCACTTATCTTTTCGGACCACGAGCCGGTGGTGCACACCCCGGCGCTCGCGACCAGGGTCGTGGACCGCACGGGGGCGGGAGACGCCCTCTTCTCCATCGCATCTCCCTGTGTCTACAAGAAATATCCGGTCGAGGTGGTTGGATTTCTGGGTAACTGTGTCGGGGCCCTGGCGGTTGAAATTGTCTGCAACCGCGATCCTGTTGATCCGACGCTCCTCTTAAAATTTATCAAGAGCGTGCTCATGTGAGTCCGGGAAGGCCTTTGTTCAAGAAGGTAGCCATAACGGGAGGCGCGGGTTACGTAGGCAGTGCGCTGGTACCCCATCTTCTTCAGGAAGGTTATGATGTGACGGTGATGGACCTCTACCTTTATGGAAGGCATGTGTTTAAAGGCGTTGAACATGCGGATCGCCTGCATGAGGTGGAGGTCGACATACGGGATGAAACCGCTGTGGCAAGGCACCTCGCCGGCGTGGATGCCGTGATCCATCTGGCCTGCGTTTCAAACGACCCGAGCTTTGAGCTTAACCCGGCGCTCGGACGGTCCATTAATTATGATGCCTTCAGGGGCCTCTTGCGTGCCGTATCGAGCCATCGCATCAAGCGCTTTATTTATGCCTCGAGTTCCAGCGTGTACGGGGTCAAGGAAGAGCGGGATGTCCACGAAGACATGACGTGTGAACCCCTCACGGACTATTCGAAGTATAAATTACTGTGTGAGGACCTGCTCAAGCAAGGGCGTTGGCGAGATATGGAATGGGTGATCCTTCGGCCGGCCACGGTGTGCGGCTGGGCCCCGCGCCTGAGGCTGGATCTTACCGTGAATACCCTCACGATCCATGCCCTGGTTCGCAAGAAGATCACGGTTTTCGGAGGAAGCCAGTTGCGTCCGAACATTCACATCCAGGATATGGCGGCGGCCTACGGGCTCCTCTTGGAGGCCCCCCGGGAGGCAGTCAAGGGTGAGACATTCAACATTGGCACCCAGAACTGCAGCGTGTCGGAGATTGCCGACATCGTGCGCTCTGAGATAGGCGACGGAAGCGTTACGATCGTTACGGAACCAACCGAGGATCTTCGTTCCTACCACATCAACTCGGATCGAATACGCAGGACGCTCGGCTTCAAGCCGCGCTGGACGATTCAAGATGCGGTGCGCAGCCTCGTGGAAGCTTATCGGGCCGGCAAAGTCCACGACCCCCTGAACAATATCAGTTACTACAACATCAAAACCATGCAGGCACTCAAATTGGAAGAGGGGCTTTATGTCTAAAGCGATTCCCTGCGTGCGGGTGCGCTATTCCTATCTTCCCCAGCAATTTCAGGATTCAGAGGAGATTTTGAACGCCATCCGGGCACACCTCGTGAACTGCCAGTTTACGCTGGGACCTGAAGTGGAGCAGTTCGAACGCTCTTTTGCGGCACTGATCGGAGCGAGATACGCAGTCGGAGTCGGAAGCGGTACGGACGCCTTGGCCTTGAGTTTGAAGGCCCTCGGGATCGGCCACGGGGATGAGGTGATCACGGCCGCTAATACGTTTATCGCTACGGTGGGAGCGATTCATTCGACAGGCGCCCGGCCCGTCCTGGTGGACGTCCGGCCTGATTTTACGATCGATCCGGCCCTCATTGAACGCGCCCTCACCCCTCGGACGAAAGCGATCATTCCCGTTCATCTTACGGGCGAGATGGCGGATATGGATCCCCTTCTTGAGCTCGCCGGGCGCCGCGGGCTGCCGGTTGTGGAGGACGCCTGTCAAGCGATCGGAGCCCGATACAAAGACCGGGCGGCCGGCACGCTGGGTGCGTTCGGAGCGTTCAGCCTCCATCCCCTAAAGAATCTCAATGTCTGGGGAGATGCCGGGGTCATCGTCACAAATGAGGCTCGGTTCGATAGACAGCTTCGCCTGTTGCGTAACCACGGGCTCTCCGGCCGGGATGAGGTCGAGATCCTGGGGGTGAACAGCCGTTTGGACTCCATCCAGGCGATTGTGGGAAACCGGCTGATGGCTCAAGCGGAATCGATCACGGAGCAAAGGATCGCCAACGCCGCGCGTTACGACCGGGCGTTTGCCGCGTTAGAAGGAGATATTACCTTGCCGCCGCGCCGCCCTGAAGTCCGACGCGTGTTCCATCTCTATCAGATCTACGCCCGCCGGCGGGACGATTTATACCGGTTTCTTCTGGAAGAGGGGATTGAGGCCAAGATCCATTATCCGATTCCTCTGCCCTTGCAGAGGGGACTTCAACCCCTGGGCTATCACCCGGGGGACTTTCCTGAAACCGAACGGCAGTCCGCTTCCTGTATCACGCTCCCTGTGGATCAGCATCTTTCGCAGGATGAGCTCGATCTCGTGGTGGATACCGTGACACGATTCTACCGGGAGGGTTGAACGACGTGGCGACCGCTCCACTTGCGACAGACGCACGGACCCGGTATCGGGTTTCGTTTACCGATTTTCCGGTCCAGTTTGAGGTCCAGGCCCAGGAGATTCTCGAGGCGATTGAGAGGGTGCTCCGGCGGGGCGATTTTATACTGGGACGCGAGGTGAGGGAATTTGAGGCCGCCTTTGCAGAGCTTGCGGGGGCAAGGCATGCGATCGGGGTCGCGAATGGAACAGATGCCCTGATGCTTGCGATGCGGGCGGTGGGGGTCGGCCGGGGGGATGAAGTCATCACGCCGCCCAACTCATGGATCTCGTCCACTTCAAGTATTGTGCTCATCGGGGCGAGGCCGGTCTTTGCGGATGTGGGCCCCGATTTTAACATCGATCCCGAAAGGATTGAGGCGGCCATCACTCCGCGCACCAAGGTCCTGATGCCCGTGCATCTCACGGGACGGTGCGCCGATATGGATGCCATCAACGCGCTCGCCGAACGCCACGGCTTGGTCGTGGTCGAGGATGCGGCCCAGTCCGCCGGCGCTTGTTACCAGGGACGCCCATCCGGTTCCCTGGGTCATGTAGGCTGTTTCAGTCTGCATCCCCTCAAAAATTTGAGCGGCGTGGGGGATGGAGGTGTGGTGACGACGAATGATGATGCGATTGCCGCCAGGGTGCGGTCGCTTTCCAATCACGGGCTCCGTACCCGCGGGGTGGTCGAGCGATGGGGTTTTAATTCGCGTCTCGATACCCTGCACGCAGCGGTCCTTTTCTGTCGTCTGAAAACGCTCTCGTCCGTGATCGAGGCACGCCGCAAGAACGCGGCCCGTTATCGCATGATGCTGCCCCCGGCGGTCATGTGTCCCGATGAACGGCCGGGGGATTGCGAAATTTATCATCTTTTCATGATCCAATGTGACCGGCGCGATGAGCTCATGCGTTATTTGGATGAGCGCGGCATTGAGGCCTATGTTCATTATCCCACGCCGATTCATCTGCAGCCGGCGAGCCGCGATTTAGGGTATCGTGTGGGGGATTTTCCAAGCGCGGAGGCGCAGGCCCGGAGGATTCTCTCCCTTCCCGTGCATCAGGGGCTTTCCGCGGAGTCAATTGATTACGTCGTCAAAACCATCACCCGGTTTTATCAAGGAGAAAAAAGGTGACCCCAAACGGGCCCGCATCCGATGAGAAGCGAGACCTTCTTTATGCCATGCTTCGGATCCGCAGACTCGAGGAAAGGATCAAGGAGCTGTATCCCCAACAGCGCATGCGGTGTCCTTGCCACCTGACCATCGGTCAGGAGGCGATCGCAGCGGGTGTGTGTGCACACCTGGGAAAGGGGGATAAGGTTTTTGGGACCTATCGGGGACACGGGATCTACCTTGCAAAGGGGGGAGGCCTGAATGCCCTCATGGCGGAATTATATGGGAAAGACACCGGTTGCACCTCGGGTCGAGGAGGATCGATGCAGCTCATCGCTCCGGAAGTGGGTTTTGTCTGCACCTCTGCGATAGTGGGCGGGACTCTACCCATGGCAGTGGGGGCAGCCCTGTCCGCAAGGCTTCATCAGGCTCGAGAAATTGCATTGGTCTTTTTTGGGGATGGAGCCACCGAGGAAGGGGTTTTTCACGAGAGCATGAACTTCGCAGCTCTTAAAAAATTGCCTGTGGTCTTTGTGTGCGAAAATAATTTTTACTCATGTTATACGCACCAGCGCTTTCGTCAACCGCTGGACAATATTTATAAGCGCGCCGGCGTCTATGGCATGCCGGGGGACTGTGTGGACGGTAACAATGTCGTCGAGGTTTGGCAGGCAGCGCGTGAGGCGGTCGAGCGCGCCCGGGGAGGGGGAGGTCCTTCCCTCCTGGAGTGCCGGACCTACCGCTGGCTGGAGCATGTGGGCCCCCATGATGACACACATCTGGGTTACCGCAGCGAGGAAGAAGTTCGCCAGGGAAGAGAGGAGTGTCCGATTAAGCGGCTTCAAAGGGAGCTTCAAGCGGAGAATCTCATGACGCCCGAGAAGGTGGCGCGGTGGGAGGAAGGTATAGGGCGCGAGCTGGATCTTGCCGTCGCGTTTGCCGAGCAAAGCCCGTTCCCGGATGCACGGGATCTCGCGCGGGGCGTCTATGCGGGGGAATAAGTTCATGACGGCGAGATCCCTTACTTTTTGTGAAGCACTGCGGGAGGCGCAATTGCAGGCCATGCATGAAGATCCCTCGGTGATCCTCTTTGGGCTGGGCGTGGATGATCCCAGGGCGGTCTTCGGTTCAACCCTGGGACTCAAGCAGCGCTTTGGCGAGGATCGCGTGTTCGATATGCCGCTTTCCGAAAACGGAATGACGGGTGTCGCCGTAGGGGCGGCGCTGACCGGGATGCGTCCCGTGATGACACACCAGCGGCTTGATTTTACGTTATATGCCATGGATCAAATCGTCAATCAGGCGGCCAAAAGGTGTTATTCCTCGGGAGGACGGCAAGCGGTCCCGCTCACGATACGAGCCATCGTGGGCCGGGGTTGGGGACAGGGATCCCAGCACTCCCAGAGTCTTCAGGCCTGGTTTGCGCATATCCCGGGTCTCAAGGTGGTAATGCCGGCCACTCCGTATGATGCCAAGGGGCTTCTTCTCGCGGCCATACGAGATCCGAACCCGGTGATTGTGATCGAGTCGCGGAAGCTCTACGACGAGGTGGGGGAGGTTCCCGAAGAATCCTACACGGTTCCGATCGGTCAGGGAATCATCTGCCAGGAAGGACAAGACGTCACGGTTGTGGCGTTTTCCAATATGGTGAGTGAGGTCAAGCGTGCCCTGCCGGCCCTCGCCAATGCCGGAGTTCATGTGGAGCTTATTGACCCGCGTACGGCTAAGCCGCTCGATCGTAATCTCATCCTGGATTCGGTGCGAAAGACCGGCCGGCTCGTGGTGGTGGATACCGGGTGGACATGTTGCGGAATCAGTGCGGAAGTAGCTGCCATCGCGGCCGAGCAGGCTTTCAGTTCGCTTAAGGCACCCATTCGCCGTGTGGCGCTTCCTGATATCCCCACCCCCACGAGTGCTGCGCTGGAGGCAGTCTTCTATCCAGGAGTGAAAGAGATTATCCAGGCCGTGTTCGATTGTATGGGGGTGGATGGGGCCGAAAGCGCTGCAGCAACGATGGTCTCTCAAACTCAATCCCCCATGGAACCCGAAACATTTAGAGGACCGTTTTAGAGAGCTGACGTCAAGCCCATATGAGCACCCAACCCGTTGTCGTGATCGGCAGTAATTGTTTTACGGGCAGCCATTTCGTGGATGCCCTGCTTCAAGCCGGGGTGAGACCCGTGGTCGGTATCAGCCGCTCGCCCGAGGCCCGTTCCATGTATCTTCCTTATAAGGCACGTGATCAGCAAGGGTTTAATTTTTATCGAATGGATCTTGTCAGGCAGCCGCAAGCGCTGGAAACTCTGTTGGATGAGCTCGAACCCGCTACGGTGATCAACGTCGCAGCGTTGAGTGAAGTCGCGTTGAGTAATCACCGCCCGCTCGAGTATTTTGAGACGAATACCCTCGGCGTGGTCCGGCTTTGTCATTTTCTGCGGACCCGTCCGTACTTCAAGCGGTACGTGCATATTTCTTCCGCGGAGATCTACGGACCGTGCCCCCATCCCGTGAGTGAGACCGATCCCTTTCGGCCCAGTACCCCGTATGCGGTGTCCAAGGCCGCGGCGGATCTTTATCTCTCAACCCTGGTAAGTAATTTCGGCTTTCCGGCAGTGACGGTGCGCTCGACCAACGTTTATGGCAAACATCAGCAGCTTTTTAAAATCATCCCCCGTACCATCATTCGCATCAAACAAAACCGGAAGATTCAGTTGCATGGCGGAGGACATGCCGTCAAATCGTTCGTCCATATCCGGGACGTGGTCCGAGGCGGACTGGAAGCCATGCGGGTCGGGGAGCCGGGGGGCGTCTATCACTTTTCGACACAGAGTGATTTAACGGTTGCCGGGATCGTTCGTAAGCTCGGCGAGCTCATGGGGAAATCCTTTGAGGAGATTGCCGAGACTGTCGGGGAGCGGCTCGGCCAGGATTCCCGTTATTGGCTGGATTGCACGAAGGCCCAGCGGGAGCTCGGGTGGCGTCCCGAAGTCGACTTTGAGGATGGATTGCGTGAGACGATTGCTTGGATTGAACAGTCATGGGATCAGATCGTTCAGGAGCCGCTCGAGTATGCGCACAAGGCATAAGATACTCCTTTTGGGCCATACGGGTTTCGTAGGCCATGCCCTGGCGGCCGCTTTTCAAAACCGGGGCGTGGAAGTCGAAGGCGTGGCCTCACATGACATGGATCTCACCCAGGGCGAGTCTGTGGACCGCCTCCTCCCGCGTGTGGATGGCAAAACGATTCTCGTGGTGGCTGCCGCGGCGCGGCCCGAAACCGATAAGGGCCGGGGGTCTGCCCAGGCCAATATCGAGATCGCCGCGCACGTGGCCCGATTAATCGAGACCGCATCCTTAGAGAAATGTGTGTATCTTAGCACTGCATCGGTCTATGGAGAGGGTGGGTCTGATCGTCCTATTACCGAGGAGTCGCCCGTCTCTCCCCACTCGGAGTACGCCGCCGCGAAGTGTGAGGGTGAGCGGCTGCTTCAAGAAGCAACCAGCCGGGCGTATGCCCCGCTCGTCATGGTGAGACCGTGCCGGATCTTTGGTGCGGGAGACACGCAGGCAACCTACGGTCCGAGCCGGTTCGTAGAAACCATTATTCATGAGAGGCACGTTCAGCTCTATGGAGATGGAAATGAGCTGCGCGACGGTGTGTTTGTCCGCGATGCCGCCCGTGCCATCGTCGAACTTTCTCTGGGCGTTCATCAAGGGGTATTCAATTTGGCCACGGGCCGGAGTTTTTCGTTCCGGGAGGCGGTGGATTGCCTGCGGGGCATTGTTCCTTATGGATTCGAGGTCATCCAAAAGCAGCGCACGGGACCTCTCTTTAATCAGCATTTTGACGTGACGAGGCTCGTGCGTGTCCTGCCTGGATGGCCCTTCACGATGCTCGTCGACGCCCTCAAGGCGACCTATCATGAGTCCGCCGAAATGGCGACGGCTGGGAGGCCCTATGCGTGAAGTGAATCTCTTGGACGTTTATCCGCGGATCAAGCGAAATCTCGCGGAACGTGGCCGTTGGAAAGCGCGCACGCCCGAAAACCGCGCAATCGCCAAGCGGTTCGGATTTGAGTATTTTGACGGGACACGTGAACAGGGATACGGGGGATATCGCTACGACGGGAGATGGAAGGCGGTGGTGAAACGGATGCAGGAATATTACGGGCTCACGGAGGGGGCGCGGATCTTGGATATCGGCTGCGGCAAGGGTTTCATGCTGCATGACTTCCGTGAGCTTCTTCCGGGAGCCGGGGTCTGGGGCATTGACATTTCGCAGTATGCCGTCGATCACGCCCTGGAAGATGTGAAACCTTTTCTTCAAGTGGCAAATGCGACGGATTTACCTTATCCGGACAAGTCGTTTGATCTGGTCATATCCATCAATGTCGTACACAATTTACCGGATGACTTATGCCGCCGGGCGATCCGGGAGATGGAGCGTGTCGGGCGGGCTCATAAGTACGTGCAGGTCGATTCCTTTCGCACCCCGGAGGAGAAGGAAAAGCTCGAGGTGTGGCAGCTCACGGCCGAGCTGATTTATGACACGGAACAGTGGAAGAGGGTTTTCAGAGAGGAAGGTTACACCGGTGATTTTAACTGGACGATTACGGAATAGAAAGGGGTTTTGAAGTGAAGGCGGCCGTTCTTAGGGTCCTGGGTCAACCGCTGGGTATCGAAGACTTGGAACCCCCCCCGCTTTCCAAGGGTCAGGTCCGCGTTGGCATGCAGCTGGCGGCGGTCTGTCATTCGCAGAAGCTCGAGGTGTCGGGCGGACGGGGTCCGGATAACTTTCTACCGCACTTGATCGGGCATGAGGGGGTGGGTGTGGTTGAGGAGGTGGGGCCCGGCGTAACGAAGGTGGCTCGCGGTGATCAGGTGGTTTTATCATGGATCAGGGGGTCGGGGTTGGAAGCGGTCCGTATCGTATACACTTCCGGCCGAGGGCCCGTTCAGGCTGGGCACATCGCGACGTTTTGCGAGTCTCCCGTCGTGTCGGAACAGTGTGTGACGCGGATTGATCCCGCGGTAGATCCGGAAATCGCTGTACTGGCAGGTTGCGCGATTCCGACAGGGGTGGGTACGGTCCTGAATGCCCGGATCGCGGATCCCAATGGGGCGGTGTGTATTTTGGGCGTCGGGGGAGTGGGCCTTGCGGCCGTGTGCGGTGCGCGGCTCGCCGGATGGGGTCAGGTGGCGGCCGCAGATTTGCGCTCTTCACGACTCGAGCGAGCCCGGGCGCTGGGGGCGACTCATACCCTTGAGGTCGGAGCAGAGGATATCGAGAAGAAAACAGCACGCATCACCGCCGGGCGGGGGTTTGACCTTGTGATTGAGTGTGCCGGTGCGAGAAGCTCGATGGAGCTTGCGGTGCGCCTTGCCAAGCCCAAAGGAGGGCATGTCGTTATTGTTGGAAATCTTAAGAGCGGCGAGACGTTCCAAGTGAATCCCATGCACTTGATTCAGGGGCGCTCGCTCACGGGCAGCTGGGGAGGGGGTGTCAATCCGGATGTGGACATTCCCCGGTTTGTACAGCTCATGGGAAACGGGAATGTGAATCACGAGCTTCTTGTAGGTAAACGGTTTTCCCTGGAGGAGGTGAACCATGCCATCCAGGCGCTCGAAGAGGACCCTCCGGGCAGGCCGATCCTCCATTTTGAACCGAACGAGAGGTCTTACCGGCCGTGATCGAACCGGTTTTTCTCTGCTGGGTCCTCGTCGTCCTGACCCTTTCGGCCCTGGCGGCTCTTCATGTGAAGGCATTGGCTTGGGCGCTCGGATCAGACAAACCGATTGCTTACCGCACGGCGGCGTTTCTGGAGGGAAGCATGCTGGTGGCAGGACCTTGGTTCCTCTGGGGATTGCTGGGGCTCTTCTCTGATGGGCGGGCTGTGGGGATCCGGATTCCGCTTCATCTGCGGGTGGGCAGCATTTTCTTGTACGGGGCAGGATGTTTGGTCTATGTCGAGCTTCGCTCATTGCTCTCTAGAGGGTACTCCTTCCGGATTTTGCTGGATCTCCTCAAGTCCGGCGGGGAACTTGCGAAGAAAGACTTGATCGTCCGTTACGGAAACGGCAGGGGGCTTCGCGGTCTGTTGGCTAAACGATTGGGGTCACTCGCCCGTTTGGGTTTGCTGCGTATGGAAGGGCCCCGCGCGGGTTCCCTGACACCGATCGGGCGGGGTGCGGCTGGGATCGGTTGGGCGATGCGCCGGCTCCTGCGCTTAACGTCGGTAGGCTAGGAGGGTAAGGTGGATAACGGTATTTGGATTTCTGTACTGGCCGGAATCACCGTCTTTCTCGCGCTGCATGTGATTCTATGGCGTTCTATGCCTTCCGATAACCCAAGGATGGTTCTCTTGAGCGGGCTCGCGCTCGTGGGAATGGGGGTATCGCTGGGGATCGCCTCGATCGGGGCGCGCCCGGACGCCGCCCGGCTTTGCTCGGTCTTGTGGATCGATGCCTTCTGGATTATTTTGTATTTCTTTGTTTATGCCGGTTTGGCGCGTTCGGTATCCCTCACCTGCCTGGTACACATGCTGCGGTCAGGAGGGGACCCTGTGGATTTTGAGGCGCTCGTGGATGAATATGCCCGGTCCAGCCGTTTTGAGGAAAGGATCCGTCTGATGCGCGCGCGCGGCCTGATCCGGCAGACGAACGGATCCGTATCTCTCACGCGCGGGGGACGGCGCCTCGCCCTTGCGGTGGACGGGCTGGGACATGTCCTCAACGCCCGTTTGGAGGGATAGCATGAAAGAGGGAGCCTGCCCCGTGTGCGGTCACGTCTCGCGCCGGAGAATCCTTTCACTGCGCGATTACGAAACGGATCATCAGGACCTGTTTGATCTGTATGAGTGCGGACAGTGCGGGCTCCTTTTTGTTCATCCACAGCCTTCGTTTGATGCGCTCCGGAAATTTTATCCGGAGTTCTTCAGCTGTTATAACGAAAACCATTTTCCCGGGGCCCGCCTGCTTTGGCAGGTCTTGAGGAAACAGGAGATGCGCCGTCTAATGCGGTTTTTGCCTCCTTCCGGTTCAATTCTGGACGTGGGGTGTGCGGACGCCTCTTTTCTGGATATGCTCAAGGGGCGTGCAGCCCATCGCTACGGAATCGAGATGGACGATAAGATGGCGGAGCTGGCTGCTTCGCGTCTCGGCAAAGAAAATATCGTTCACGGCTTTCTGGAAACCGTCGATGCCCCTTTTCGTAATATCGATGTCGTGCGTATCAACCATGTCATCGAGCACTTTGCGGATCCCGTTCTCGCCTTGCGGAAGATCAACGGTTTTTTGAAGAAGGGCGGATACGTCGTCGGGGAGACGCCCAACGTGGATTGCCTGGATCGGCATCTATTCGGCCGCTTCTGGGGCGGTTATTCGGTGCCGAGGCATTTGTGTCTCTTCAGCCGCCGGTCGCTTGAAGAACTCTTCCGGCGTACCGGGTTTGAACTCATCCGCATGGAACCGCGTCTGATGACCTTGGGATGGTCGGGGGGGCTTCAAAACCTGTGCGTGCACCTTTTGAATTTACGCCCGCCCCACACCGGCCGCTTTCGCGGGTATCCGCTTTTTATCCTGATGACTCTTCCTTTTACGTTTCTGCAGTCCCTGTTAGGAAAGACCGGAGTCACCGGTTTTGTAGCCCGGCGGGTGAGTTCATGACCCCAGGGGAAAATGGCGTGCGCCTTTCGTTTTTTGTGCCGTGTTTGAATGAAGAAGGCAACGTGGGCCGGACGATCGACACCATCGTACAAGTAATGAACGAGAGGGCGCATTCCTATGAGATCATCGTGGTAGATGATGCCTCTGTGGATGGGTCAAAAGCGGAAGTCATGGACCGACGCGAGCGCCATCCGGGCGTGCGCATTGAGATCATCCAAAATCGCTTCGTGCGAGGCCTCGGACGCAACTATTTCATTGCGGCCCAGCGCGCCTCGGGCGAATATTTCATGCTGGTGAATGGGGATGCGGCTGAACCCGCCGAGTCTATCCGTACCCTCGTCTCGCAGCTGGGGTGTGCCGATGCCGTCGTGCCCTATTTTGGCCTGTATGAAAGCCGAACCTGGCCGCGGCGGTTTTTAAGCCGGTCGTTTACGTTTCTTGTCAATTTCTTGAGCGGCCACCGGTTGAAATATTATAACGGCCCTGTTCTGCACAGGACGGAGAATGTGCGGGTTTGGTTTTCGGAGACCGCCGGGTTTGCCTATCAGGCGGAGTTGCTCTGCAGGCTGTTGGATGAGGGGATTTCGGTGAAGGAAGTGCGGATCGCAAACAGCAGCCGGAACAGGGGCTTTTCCAAGGCCTTTACGATTTCGAACCTGCTTTCCGTCACCAATGCCCTTTTTCATATTATGTTGAGGCGTTTGGAAAAATTCTCTTTCAGGGTGCTTTTGAGAAACCAGAAGGAAGTGCGGAAAGAGGGAGCGGCATGGAAGTCTTGAATAAACCTCGCGCATGGCTGGCCTTCCTTTTCTGTGCGGGGCTCCTGCATTGGCTCGTCTACTTTTACCTGGCCTATCCCGAAGGGGGAGACCGGGCCTGGATGGGACTCATCCATCAACCTCAACAGTGGTTTTCGGTTCGCGCGTTCGACGCCCATGACTGGTACAAAGATATCAATTTCCTGCGTGTGCTTAAGGAAGCCATCCGGACACGAACCCTTCCGTTCCACTCACCCGATTTGTCGGTTTGGGCGGCATCTCCCAATGGCAGCGATCGATTTCTGGCCACCCTGGTCTATCCTTGGTCGCCTCAGATTCTTTTGCTCTCGGTCCTGGGCCCTTCCGCTTTTATTCCGGTCAATCTCATGTTGATGTACGCGGTCGGATTCTGGGGCGCGCTCCTGCTTCGAAAGGTTTTCGGCCTGGGCGCGATGGCCTTCACATTTTTCTTTCTCATATTCAATTTTAACGGTTACTTTGTGACCAAGATCAGTGTGTATCCGAGCAGCATGTTCGGCTACTTTCTGATGCCCTTCTTTTTGTGGGCCGTGCTTCGATCCGCTGAGACGCCCCCGGCTGCGGTGAAGGAGCATGTCCGGTTGGGTGTGTTTCTTGGGTTGACCCTCGCGGGCATGGTTTATCAGGGCACATTCCATCTCTTTGTGGAATGCGTCACTTTTCTTTTTGTTTGGGTTATTTCTGATTTTAAGCGTTGGCGCGTTCCCATCGTTGCGTGCATCACCGCGGGGCTTACGGCGGCTGCACGTCTTTTGCCCGCCGTCGTTTCATTTGGGCCGGGGGCCAGCCCCCATGCCGGACAGGCGGGTTACCCCTCTCCCAACACGCTGGTGGAGGGGTTGACCGCCATTCGAACCCAGTTCGTACCTCCGTTGTTTTGCTGGCACGAGTATTCGCTCTACGTCAGCCTCATCGGAACCTATGCCCTGATATATTTCGGGCTGTGGGGACCCTTTATGCGTTCCGACTGGGTGCGGTTTCATGGATGGCGTGCTGTGTGGATCCCGTGCGCCGTGCTGCTGGTCATCTCGTGCGGCTATCTCAAGCTTTACATTATCCCAAACTGGATTCCTCTCCTGAATGCCGAATCTGTCAAGACACGCTACATGATCATTCCGCTTCTCATGGTCGCTGCGATTGCATCGATCAACCTGCAGGGTTTCTTGAAAAAATATGGATCCGTCCAACGAGTCAAGGCCCTTATCGCAGCGGCAGGGGCGGGGCTCGCGTACTTCCTCTTTAACAACACGCGGGTTTGGAGGATGCACAAGATTCAGGTGGAATATGATCAGGCGGTGACGAGCGGGTTAACCCCTCCGAGCCCCGAGATTTGGCCGCAGATCCAAAATGAGCTGTCTGATACGGTTTATATCCAGGCGTTTTGGGTGGGGTGCGCCGTCTCTCTGTGTGCGCTTGTTTTTCTGACGGCTGCGTGGATCCGTCAAAGAAAGGCGCGGCACGAGCAGGGGGTTCAGCCCTCGTGAGGACTGCGAACGCATGCGACGCCCGAACGCTTATTCGGAGGGCGAAGGCCCTGGTATTTGATTTCGACGGCACCTTAGTGGATTCGAACGATATCAAATGGCGTGCCTTTGAGCTATGCTTCTCGGATTTTCCGGAACGCCTGACCGAGATCATGGCGTATTGCCGTTCGAACCCTCACCTCCCGCGGGGGGAAAAGTTCCGGGTCATTTATGAAAGCATTTTGGACCTGCGCTACACAGATGAGATCGACAAAGGGCTCGAAGGGCGTTTTAACCATTTGACCCTCCAGCCCATCGTGGATGCCCCTGAGATACGGGGTGCCTCCCATTTTCTGCGGGAGGTGTCCCGAACACGCATGACGGCCGTTCTCTCGAGTACGCCCACGCCGATCGTGAATCAGATTGTGGAGGCGCGCGGATGGAGGTCTTACTTTATGGAAGTCCAGGGCGCTCCGGTTAAGAAGGGGAAATGGCTGTCCGAATGTCGCAGCAGATATGGGTTGTACGGGGAGGAGATCATTTATTTCGGAGATACGAGTGAAGATCGAAAGGCGGCGGAGGAGGGTGAATGCCTCTTCGTCGGCGTGTGCGACCCTCGTCTGAAGGGTGGGGATGTGTTTTATCTGAGCGATTTTGGAGGGGTCTCGTGTCTTTGACCGTGTGCGCTGAGGCAGGCTCGCCAGCCTCTGGTTTAAGGGAAGACGCGGTTCGGGTAGGCATCATCGGCTTCGGGAAAATGGGTGCCATCCGATATGAAGCCCTGTCTCAGAACGGCCTGGGCCGGGTCGTCGCGATTGCGGAGCCGCAAGGATGTTCCCGGATCAAAGGGGTCAGACATCACGAGACGGCGGAGGAACTGATCCGGGATCCGGGCGTAGAGGCGGTGTTCATCTGTACTCCGAACTGTTTCAATAAACCCCTCACGATTCAGGCCTTGCGCGCCGGAAAGCATGTCTTCTGCGAAAAACCTCCGGCGTTCTCTGCCAGCGAGGTTGAAGAGGTCATGGAGGCGGAGCGCGAGGCGGGGGACCGAAAACTGATGTATGGATTCAATCACCGGCATCATGACAGTGTGAAGAAGGCAAAGGAGTTGATTGATTCGGGCGTATTCGGGCGCATTCTCTGGATGCGGGGCCGCTATGGCAAAAGCGTGGATCAGAGTTTTTGCAACGACTGGCGCTCCCGCAAGGAACTGGCCGGCGGGGGGATCTTGATGGATCAGGGGATTCACATGCTGGATCTCTTTCTCATGATGGCGGGGGAGTTCGACGAGGTCCATGCCTTCGTCTCGAATCTCTACTGGAAGTTGAGTATTGAGGACAATGTCTTTGCCATCTTGAGGAACCGGAACGGCCTGGTGGCATCGCTCCACTCGACCATGACCCAATGGAGGCATCTCTTCGCCTTCGAGATCTTTCTCGAAAAGGGTTACACCGTTATCAACGGGCTTCTCACCTCTTCCGGGACTTACGGAGAGGAAGCCATGACCATTGCCAAGAACCGCAACTCGACCCCGGCCGTTAAGTGGACTGACGAGGAGCATATCCGGTTTGAGGTAAATAACTCGTGGCGTTACGAGTGCGATCAATTTTTGCGCTCCATTCGTCAGGACACGCCCGTGGTGACGGGAAACTCGCGGGATGCCTTGAAACTGATGCGTCTGGTGGACGCCATTTACAGGGGAGATTAATCATGGAAGATCAAAGGAAATGGTTCTCGGACTACTTCGAGCAGTATCGTTCCCATCTTTTTGACGAATCTATCAGCTCACAGCTCATCGAGCTGGCCCAGCGCGTGGCCGCCACGCATGCCGCGGGACGAAAGCTCATGGTGGCGGGTAACGGAGGGAGCGCCGCCATCGCAAGCCACGCGGCGGTGGATTTTACCAAGGCGGCCGGCGTCCGTTGCGTGAGTTTCAACGAACCCGCGCTCATCACCTGCTTTGCAAATGACTTCGGGTACGAGCGTTGGATTGAGAAGGCCATCGAATATTATTCGGATGAGGGGGACCTCGTCATCTTGATCAGCTCAAGCGGGCAGTCTCCGAATGTGGTGCGCGCAGCCCGCGCGGCCCGCGATCGGGCGCTGGCCCTCGCCACCTTCACCGGATTTGAGCCGGATAATCCCTTACGGGCGCTGGGTCAGCCGAGCCTGTGGGTTGACAGCAAGGTTTATAATGTCGTCGAGAATGTCCACCAGATCTGGCTCCTTGCGGTTTGCGATCGCGTAGTCCGGGAAACCGCGAGGATCCGGGTCGCGCAGGGGTTGGCATGAAGGGGCGGGTTCTCCTGGTCGGGTGCGGTGAGATCGGAAGCCGCCATTTGCAGGCGATCGCGTCCCTTTCCCAAGTGGAGGAGGTCGAGATCGTTGATCCCCGGCCCGAGGCACATGCGCTTGGGAAGGAGCGGCTTCACGAAGCTTTAGACCGGCGTTCCGAAATCCGTTATCGTTGGATTCGATCCCTGGAGGAGGCGGCCCCGTCCGGGGGCCTGTGCATCATCGCCACACAGGCATCCGGTAGAAGTGCCATCGTCCGCCAGGCCGCAGGCCTGGGATATCGCACCTTCCTGCTGGAGAAAATCGTCACCCAGTCCGTGGAAGAGTATGACGAGCTCCTAACGTACTCCCGGAACCACTCGCTCTCGGTGTGGGTCAACTGCAAGTCCCGCGCCTATCCGTTCCACAAGCAGGCGGCCGAGCGCATGGATCCGGAGGAGCCCATTCAGTTCCTTGTGGCTGGAGGAAATCACGGTCTTGCTACGAACGGAATTCACATCGTGGATCTCTTTGTGCACTATGACAGATGCCGACGGCTTATCCCGCAGGGATCCCGCTTGGATTCCATTCTGCATCCTTCCAAGCGCGGAAAAAATGTATATGACATGAGCGGAACACTCCAGGCGGTGTCTGAAAAAGGAAGTTTCTTTTCGCTGACGTTTGCACGGGATCATCAGGCCCCTCCCTGTTTTATGGTCACATCCAGGGCCTACCGCTTCCTGCTCGTGCAAGACGATCGATGGGCCTATGAAGCCGATGCCTCCAGCAGGTGGGCTTGGAGACCGATCCCTTTTGAGGGGAATCTGCTTATCAGTAACATGAGCAGGCGTTTTGTGAGCGATCTCCTCGAAAAGGGCTCATGCGAATTGCCCACTTTGGAAGAGTGTTTTCCGGCTCATGAGTTCTTGCTCGGTGAAATTAAAACCCAATTCAGATTGCTGACAAGCCCAACCCTGGAGCATTGCCCTGTTACCTAAGGAGGAAGTAATGTCACCTGTCCAAGAAGAGCGCCCTGTGATGCAAAGGTCCCCCGTTCGGCTCGTTCGTAAGAACAGGATAGCGGACAAAGTCGTTATCGTGAATGGCCTGCCGGGGTGCGGGAAGACTTTGGTGGCTCCGATTGTCGGAGCGCTGGCCCGCATGGAGGTCATGCACTTTGACTACCAGCTTGAGCACGCGTGCCAGTTAAGGTATCTGAATGCCATTGATGATGATGCAGCTATTTCGCTTGTCCGCACGTACACGGATCTGGACCTCTATCATCTGACGATGTCCCGGGAAGTTAATTTTCGGCCGGGAGATGTGTCCAGCGTCTTTAAAAACGCACGGCCCATGCGGTATCTCAAACGTTTCTTTCTGCCCGAGGGGGAAGAGGCCGTAAAGCGTATCCAAAGGGAGAAGCCCATTCTTCTCTTGGTCACCCATGTGCTTGTCGGTATCGAAGGCCCTATTCTTGCCGCCTTGGGAGACGCAGTTCGGATCATGGAGGTGATCCGTCACCCGCTTTACATGATCAAACAGACCTACACCTGGATGCCGCGCGCCGGAGTGGATCCGAGAGTTTTTTCCCTTTGTTTTGAGTATCGAGGCCATTCGCTTCCTTATTATGCAAAAGGCTGGGAGGAAAAGTTTCTCGGATCGAATCGGATGGATCGCACGATTTATGCGCTTGAGGACATGTGGCGGCGGATGGAGCAGGCGGTGGAGCGCCTCAACCCCGATCAACAAAAGCTGATCATGAAGGTGCCTTTTGAGGAATATGTGCTTCGGCCCGAACCTATCATGAAGCGGCTCGAACTATTCTTGGGAACGGAATGTGTCCCGGAGACACGGCGTATGATGAAGAAGCATCATGTTCCTCGCAAGATGATAGCGGATGGGATCGGTCTTCCTATATATAAGGTCTATGGGTGGAGGCCTCCCCGCAGGGGAGCGACAGAGGCTGACGAGTTGAGAGACCGGCGGGCCTTTGCCGCAAGGGAGGCGACGCCCGAGGCCCTGGCTGTTTTAGACCGCTACAGCGCAGAATACGAAGAAAAATATATGAAGGGGATCCTATCACGATGAAACGGATTGCCGTCATTCCTGCTCTGCTCGGCAGCACACGGATACCCGAAAAGAACCTGCTGCTGGTAGATGGGGCACCCATGGTCTTCTATGCCGCGAGCGCCTGCCGGGCATCCGGGATCTTTGATGAGATTTATATTAATTCAGAACATGACATTTTCGGTAAGATTGCCGAGATGGTGAACGTCAAATTTTACCGGCGCCGTCCTGACCGCGGCGGGTCCCGTTGTACGGTGCAAGATAAATCCCATGGTTGTCAGGGAGAACGATGTCAAAGGCATGATCACTACCTCTGTGATTTTATGCAGGATGTGGGTCCCTGCCTTTTGGGCATGGTGAATACGACCTCTCCGCTCATCCAGCCGGCGACCGTCCGTTCATTTATGGAGATGCTGGAACAAGAAGGTTATGATTCACTGTTCTCCGTTGAGGAGCGTTATGCAGAGTCCTGCATCGCATCCCGTCCCTTGAATTTTTCCCTCTCTGGGAAGACCCCCTCCCAAAAACTTGAACCCGTGCAGATTATTACGTGGTCACTCACCGGATGGAGGAGCGAATCCTTTGTCGAGAGTTATCGCAACGGCCGTCCCGGTGAGCCGGGACCGACCTTTTGCGGGAAGATGGGTCTTTTCCCGATGAACCGTGTCGAGGCCCTTGATACGGACACGCAGGACGATCTTTTCATGGTTGAGGCCTGCCTCCGGCACAGTCGCCAGGGGGAGCGTCCCGGACCGTTTTACTTTTCAGAGGGGGTCGTTGGAATCGAACCGCGTTTTAAAGACCCGTTGGTCAGCGGCGGGGCGTCAGGGTTGGAAGGAAACGGGGCAGCGCTCGAGCTGAGCAACCTGAAGGAGATCAGCAGGCATATGGGATCCGCCCCCTGGGTCTATTTTTTCAGGTCCACGGGGAACCAGCAGATTGCACTGATCTGTCAGGCGAATCACGAGCCGGCCCGCAAACGTTGCCTGGTGACCCATTCAGGGTGGGAGATCGTGCTCGAAGGGGAATTCGAGTGGCGTACGGATAACGGAAAGGTGATCAAGGCCGGGCCCTCGGATGTCGTGTGTCTTCCCCGGGGAACCGTTCACACCATCGTCTGTACCAGCAAGACCCCCGGCATTCGCCTCGCTTGCGGGGCCCACGACATGGAGTATGTCTATGTCAAGTAAAGGAGCTGTCGGGGGGCGGATTCCCGTTGCTGTCCTCGGAACGGGGAGCATTGGAACCCGCCACCTCGAGCTTCTCAGGAAAATCGAGGGGGTGGAACCGGTTGCCGTCCCCATGCGGCGGGATCGCCGCCGTTACTGGGAGCGCTCCGGTTACCGGGTAGCAAGCGGCTGGGAGCAGATGGTGGGTGATGGGCCCCTGCTGGGCGTTGTGGCAACGGATACGGCCCGTCATGCGGAGGACGCGTGCCAAGCCCTGAACCTGGGATTTAATCTTTTGGTGGAGAAGCCGTTGGCCGTGAATATCGGGGAGGCCGCCCGAATCAAGGCCTGCGCAGCCCGCGCAGGGCGCCGGGTCTTCGTAGGGTGTGTCTTGCGCTTCTCGGATTCCCTGAACGTATTCAGGCAGCAGCTTCCCCGGATCGGTCGTGTCCATACCGTTCATATCGAGTGCCAGTCCTATCTCCCCGATTGGCGGCCGGATCGGGCGTACAAGGATGCCTATTCGGCACGTGAGGGGGAGGGGGGAGTTTTACGCGATCTGATCCATGAGATTGATTACGCGGGCTGGCTTTTTGGGTGGCCGGAAGCGATTCAGGCCCGGATCAGAAATACAGGACGTCTCGGGATTTCAGCCGATGAAATCGCCTGGCTCTCCTGGGAGGCGTCCTCGGGGACCCTGGTGTCGATCTCTCTGGATTATCTTACGCGACCCTCGCGGCGTGGAGTCCGCGCCAGCGGAGAAAAGGGGACGCTCGAATGGGATGGAATAGGGCTTTCCGTTGCGCTTAAACGACCCGGGAAAAGGGACGAGCTGGCGACATCTCAACAAACCAAGGAGGCGTTGTATACGGCCCAACTTCAATCATTCATTCAAGCGTGTGTGGAAGATGCGCCGTCCCGGCTCGCCACATTGCAGGAGGGATACCGGGCCGTCAGCATCTCGGATGCGGCGCGAAGGGCCTCAGACAGCCGCCGCGAGACAAAAGTTGATTATCGGGTGGAAGATCATTCGTGAAGCACATCAGAAGTAACTGGTTTTGGGCGTCGGTAGTACTCGTAGCGATGTATTGGCCTGCCCGAAAGATTTCCGCACTGGACGGGTTGCCCTTGGACCGCGGCTGGGAAGCAGTCCTCCTCGGCATGCTCCTGCCCGTTCTCTTATGGTTCCATTCCGTTTTTCTGCGAAAGTCGTGGGTGAAAGCGCTGATAGCGGGCTTGCTGGTTCTTAAGCTGTGCATGTCGTTCTTTTTGACACAAGCGGGATGGTGCGGCCGGATCATAGGTCCGGATTACAGGGATGCGGATACGCTCATTGTTGAAAAAAGCTGGGACGTGCGTGCCGATTGGCGCTCTAAGGAGCCGCGGTGTTCTGCGGTGATAGACCGTCCCTACTTGGATGGCCCTGGTTTTCCGGTTTGGTTTTCGAATCTGTCACGCGGCACCCGTAAAGAGCCTCTTTCAACCTACACCATGGAGGTGGAGGGTTTTATTGCTCCCCGGCAGGCCGGTGAGCTCTCTTTCAAGATAGGGCCCGACATGCTCTTAGAAGGGAGGGTTGGTTCCCATTCGGTTGGCCAAGGTAAGGGTGGCGCGCCGGGGGTCTGGATTGAGCCGGGGGTGCATCCTGTTCTACTTGAGATCGTTTTGACGGGTTCTTCTTGGCGCTTCGAGCCTCTCTGGAATGGCGGCGATATGTGGCGGGAAGTTGATACGACCGTCAAACAGCCAAACCGGCTGGATCGCATGCTCTCGAAACCCCTCGGTTTTATAGTGCTCGTCTGGGTGTGGGTCATTCTTGCCCTTTGGCTAAGGTCCGCTTTTAGGGTTTATCGGCCGGCTCCCGCATTCTTGACCTGGGTTCTGGGCGCGTCTTTTGTGATGGCGCTCATCGGTTGGATGGAGACTCACAGCGTCGGCAGTGTGCACCTTCCCCGCCTCGCCATTTTGCTGTTGCTGGGCTGTTTGGGTATTCCAGCCGCCTTACCGTTGCGCAATCTCCGAGGGGCATTTTTGCTGGTGGGCGTGCCGTGGTTGAGTTTTTCGGTTGCGAGGTCATTGGACCTGATTGGTAAGGTCTCATTTTACCCGTCGGGGGACGACTGGTTTGCGTTTCAATGGTTTGCCCACCAGATTTTCATGGAAGGCCGGTGGCTGGAGGGCGGGGAACCGGTCTTTCAGGTGCAGCCGCTCTACCGTTGGGTGGTAGGTCTGCTGCATTTGGTTTTTGGTGATTCGAGCGTCGGGGAATTATATTGGGACTCCATAGGCCTTTTGATCATGTCGTTATTCGCCTTCCATGTAGTTAAGAAGTTTTCTGGTTTTAAACCGGGTCTGTTCGCACTGGTTGTCACGCTGGCCACCTTCGTGATCGGACCTGTTTGGGCCGTTATCGGCAGAGGCCTCGCGGATATATCGGGCGCCGCGTTCGCCTATCTTGCGTGCTTCTGGCTCCTCCGGTCACGCCTTAGGGATCCGCGCGGGGTGGTTCTGGCCGGTTTCTTTGCAGTGCTCGCGTTTTACACGCGGCTAAACCACCTGCCGTTTGTCATTGCCATAGGCGTCCTGGTATGGCCGCTTTCCGTTCCTGCCGAGAGATGGATCCACCCGCGTCACATGCTTCGATACACGTCTGTCGGCCCTTTTATTCTGTACGAGCTCTTGATCGCTGCCGGGGTTGCCCTTTTCGCGCTCAGGACGTGGCATTATACAGGGGTGTTTAGTGTGATGCATGGTACGATAGCAGGATATCACTGGATGGAATTGGCTCCAGCCGCGATTCTTCCCGGAGAGATTTTGCACAAAATTCTTATTAATGTGCTCCGGGTGGTTTCGGTGCATGGCATGCCCGGCCGGAGCCTGTTAGAAGATCCCCGCGGGGTGCTGGTCATGCTGGGTGCCTTCTCTGCGTTGCTGGCTGTGCTGCGCGTCCCCGGCCCGCGGCGCCTGCCGCTGGGTCCGTGTGTCGTATGCCTTGGAGCCATTGTGTTTTCGCTTTATTTAGTTGGACGTGCTTATCCTGGGCGGTTTTCCATTCACCTGATTCCAGCTGCTACGGCTTTGGCGGTATGTACGCTGTCCCTGGTGTTCAATGACCTCAAGACGTGGATAGGCATGGCAGGGTCCCTTCTGGAAAAGAAAGATAGGTCCGCTAAACTGCTGCAAATGAGGCGGTGAAGCCGGGATGAGAGATCACGAACGAGGGAAAACCATTTCAGTTGTCGTCCCCTGTTACAACGATGAGCAGGTCTTGGGGCAGCTGGTGGGGCGTCTGAAACCTGTGTTGGACTCCAGCTCCTTTCCTTGGGAAATTCTCCTGGTGAATGACGGAAGCCGGGACGAGACATGGCGCACCATATTGGAACTGGGCCAAAGGGAGGAGCGGGTCAGAGGGATTGATCTCTCGCGCAACTTTGGGCACCAGATCGCCGTGACCGCCGGCTTAGATTTCTGCGAAGGCGATTGCGCCGTCGTGATGGACTCCGATCTGCAGGATCCACCGGAGCTGATCCCGGAGCTTCTCAAGAAGTGGCAGGAGGGTTTTGAAATCGTCTATGCGGTGCATGAAGAGAGGCAGGATTCTTTTCTGAAAAGATTGGGCGCGGGCGCTTTTTATTGGCTTCTGAAAAAGTTATCCGGCACCCCGCTCCCTCATCAGGCCGGAGATTTCAGGCTGATGGGGCGGCCGGTGGTAGAGGCGTTGAGACGCATCCGTGAGCGGCATCGATATATCAGGGGGCTCACGTTCTGGACAGGTTTTAAGACAGCCTCGGTCTCTTACACGCGCACCCAAAGTCTGCGGGGAGGGTCCGGCTATACATTTAAAAAGCTGGTCCGCCTGGGCATGGATGCCATCGCCTCTTTTTCCGTAATCCCCTTGAGGATCTCGTTTTTTATCGGGCTTTTTATCTTCATCCTTTCGATTGTCTGCGCGGCGCTCATCATCTTCTTCAAGATATTTTATGGCATTCCCTATCGCGGCTGGACTTCGCTTTTCGTGGGCCTCACGTTTTTCAGCGGGGTCCAGCTTCTGGTGCTGGGCGTCCTGGGCGAGTATATGGGGAGAATTTACGAGGAGGTCAAGGGGCGTCCGCTCTATTTTATTCAGGATGTGCTGCGAGTTGAAACGAAATACTGATCCCATAGCAACACCGCCGTCAGCCCTTTCGGAATCTTTCCGAATGGAGCTCTTCAAGGCGATGGTGTCCCACGCCTCACGTGACGAGAGACGGCTGCGCGAGCTTTTTGCCTGGCTTAAGGAGCGGCGGGCGCAGACCGCGATCCGAAGCCGCAGGGTATCGCTCTCGGAGGTGATGGAGCACCGTTTTGGAGCGAGAACGGTTACGGACGATAGAATTAAGGACTGCGTGGCCCTGGTGAAAACGGTGCTTCACGAGAGAGAAGTTCGCGAGTGGGCCCAGCCCCTCATGTTTAGTCCGGTCGAGCATCTCTGCGGATTGATTCTTAAGAAAGCGGGCGGAGACTATTACGGTCTGATGCAGGCGGTGGAGGAGCCCGGCATCATCGGCAGCTGCCAGGTGGGTCCTACCGTGCAGACCGATATCATGCCCAACGCGGGCAAGGGTGTCCGTCAGAACTACCTGCCCCTTTTTGACAATCCTAGAAACGGAACGCTTCTTTTCGATGGCGTGCAGTCGGAGGAAGGTGGACGGTTCTTTAGGGATAAAAAGAGATATAGGGCGATTTTGCTTTCTGCCAACGCCGTCACGCATCCGGAAGAGAGATACCGCTGGGTCCCCATGGGCTGCCTGAAGCGGGCGCTCTCCCGCGAAAACACCGTCAACATGTATGTGCGCACTTTTATGGCCATGCTCCTGTGAGCTGGGGTGAACCCTGATGCGGTCCGATGATTCCAAATTTCGCTACGGGATCCTGGGGTGCGGGGCGGCCGCCGCCAGGCTCGTGATCCCGGCCTTAAAGGACTGCGGTCGCGCAGAGCTTGCCTTTGTTGCCAGCCGCGACCCCAAGAGGGCCCAGGCGTACGCAGAGCGGTTCGGCTGTGGCCACGCGTCGTCGTACGAAGCGCTCTTAAGGATGGAGGAGATTGACATCGTATACGTAGCCTTACCCATCCGACTGCACGGTGAATGGACACAGCGTGCGCTCAAGGCGGGAAAGCATGTACACTGTGAAAAATCTCTTGCACCGTCACTAGGGGAAGTGGATCAGATTTTGGAATGCGCTCGCGAAAATGAGAGGCGGGTACTGGAGGGGTTCATGTACCGCTTCCACTCTCTTTTCCAGAGGGTACGGCAGGTGGTTCGGTCTGGTGAGATCGGCGCCCTCAAAAGTTATGTGGGCAGCTTTGGTTTCTCTCTTCCCGCCGGGGACTCCCTGCGGCGTGATCCCCAGATGGGGATGGGCATCCTGAATGAGGTGGGCTGCTACCCGGTGTCCGCCGCCCGGCTTTTTTTCGATTCAGAGCCTTTATCTGTAGTCTGCCATTTAGGGTATGAGTCTGGTGTCGATTTCTCCGGCAGCGCAACCCTTGAGTTTGCTTCCGGGGGCAGCGCCTATTGTGCGTTCGGTTACGACCGTTCCTATCGTTGTTCCTATTCCCTTTGGGGAACGAAGGGGCATGTTTCCGTTGATCGGGCTTTCACCACGCCCCCCACGCTTGAGCCGTTGGTTCATGTGGAGCGGATGGGCCGGAGTGAGGAACTGAAGCTGCCTGCCGAAAACCACTTCAGCAAGATGATTGATGCCTTCTGTATCGAGATTCAATCGGACAGTGGGCGAGGGCATTTTGAGGAGGAGGCGCTCCGTCAGGCGAAGGTGATGGAGGCCCTCCGTCTGTCCGCCCGCCAGGGGGGAAAGGTCGATTTGAAGGACGTGATACCGGTTTGCGCAAGCCAGAGAGGTTTAAGAGGATCCCTATGAAGATTGAGATGCCACCACCGAGGGAAACCGTGGACGAAATGAGGAAGCAAGTGCTCCGATCCATTGGCAGGACTGAAGCGGAAGTCAAAAGAGACGCTGCGCTGGGGCTCAAGGTAGACTTTTTTCTCTCCTCAATCACCCCCTTCAGTAAATTTATGACTTTGGAGGAGATCGTCGCCTGGTTGACCCGTTTCCGCGAGACGAGCCAAAACAGCGTGGAGCGGATCGGAATCAGGGATCTTGAGAAATGGCGTGTCGAAGAGGGAACGGGGAACATCCGCCACGAATCTGGAAAATTCTTTTCCATCGAGGGCGTGCGCATCCAAATGAAAAATCGTGAGGTCGCCTCTTGGTGCCAGCCGATTATCAACCAGCCCGAGGTGGGTATTTTGGGGATTATCGTGAAAAAGATTGACGGGCTTTATTATTTTCTCATGCAGGCCAAGACCGAGCCGGGCAACATTGACGGTTATCTGATCTCCCCAACGGTACAGGCAACCAAGAGCAATTATACTAAGGTGCACGGCGGCAGATTTCCTCCTTTCGTTGAGTTCTTCCTCAACCGCCGCAAAGATGGGCGAAGGAGCATTTACGAAGGATTGCAATCAGAGGAAGGAGCGCGGTTTTGGAAGAAAAACAACCTGAACGTCATACTGGAAGTGGACGAGGGAGAATTCGATGAGATCCCGCCGGAGTTCTGCTGGATGACGCTTTATCAGCTTAAACAGCTTCTGTTGCGAGACAACTTCGTGAACGTCTGCGCGCGAAGCGTTCTCTCGTGCCTGCCGTGAAAGATAAGCGCCCTCTCTTGCTCGCTGTCATTCCGGCCCGGGGTGGATCGAAAGGGCTCCCCGGCAAGAACATGCGTTCCTTTGCCGGGC
Organism: Candidatus Omnitrophota bacterium; assembly: GCA_016190205.1. Classification (GTDB taxonomy): domain Bacteria; phylum Omnitrophota; class JACPQZ01; order JACPQZ01; family JACPQZ01; genus JACPQZ01. The sequence continues at coordinate 53,349 of JACPQZ010000033.1, forward strand.
TTCCGCTGATTGCTCATTCGATCCTCTTCGCGAGGATGTGCCCTGAGATTGAGCGTACGATTGTCTCCACAGATTCGGCCGGCATACGGGACGCGGCGTTGCGTTACGACGCGGACATTCCCTTTTTAAGGCCCGCTCCGTTGGCTCAGGATGACACCCCGATGTGGCCCGTTTTGCGGCATGCCCTGGCCGAGACGGAAAGGGAGGAGGGACGCTCGTATGAGTTCCTGCTCTTGTTGGATCCGACCTCGCCTGCAAGGGAACCCGCAGATATACGCGAGGCCCTTAAGCGCCTGCGGTCGAACACAGAGGCGAGCGGTATCATTGGGGTTTCCGAGCCCAGTTTCAACCCCCTATGGCACTGTGTCGTGGAGGAGGGCGGATGGATGAGAGATCTTGTTCCTGGGGCGGGGGAGTTTGCTCGCCGGCAGGACGTCCCGCGCGTATTCAGGGTGAACGGTTCCCTCTATATCTGGCGGACAGAATTTGTGCGGAAGGTCGAGGATTCCTGGAAAAACCGCGGGCGATATCTGATATATGAAATCCCCGAAATACGGGCCATGTCTATCGACGATGCCTTTCAATTCGAACAGGCGGAGCTTTTGGTCAAGCAGGGAATGATCAGGTTTCCCTGGCTGTGCGAGGCGAAGGCCGTCTGATGCAGACCGTGGCCCAGCTCATGGATCTTTCGGGGCGGAAGGCGCTCATCACGGGCGGCGCGGGCCATATCGGTCTCGCGGCCGCAGAGACCCTGCTCGAGCTGGGGGCCCGGGTGGCGGTATTGGACCTGGATCGTCAAGCCTGTGAGAAGAGGGTTGAGGAGCTATCCCGTTTTAAAAGTTCAAGGGCTGTTGCGATCCCCTGCAATCTCACGGATGAAGCCTCCACGCGGGGCGCTGTCCGCGACTGTGTTGAGCGGCTGAAGGGTTTGGATATCCTGATCCATTGTGCGGCCTATGTCGGAACCACGGAGGTGCCCGGTTGGGCTGTGCCATTTGAAGAGCAGGCGGTCTCCGCCTGGGATGCCGCGCTGCGCGTGAACCTCACGTCGGCATTTATCTTGGTGCAGGAGGCCCGCGAGGCATTAAGCGCCTCGGGCCACGGTTCCGTAATCGTCCTGGCTTCTATCTATGGATCGGTGGGACCCGACATGCGCCTTTATGAGGGAACCCCCATGCAGAACCCGGTCGGCTATGCGGCCTCCAAGGGAGGGCTCATCCAGCTCACGAGGCACCTGGCCACTTTGCTCGCTCCGCAGGTGAGGGTCAATGCCATCTCTCCAGGGGGTGTCTGGCGTAATCAGCCCGAGGCCTTTCATGCGCGCTACTGCGCGCGGACTCCTCTCAAACGTATGGCAAAGGAAGTGGACCTTAAAGGTGCCGTCGCTTATCTGGCTAGCGATCTTTCAAGTTATGTCACGGGTCATAATTTAACGGTAGATGGGGGATGGACAGCATGGTAACCCCACCACCTGCATTTGCCCCGAATGAGAGCCGACAGTTCTCCTGCGTGGGGAGCACCTGAATATGAAAAAAATAAAAATATTTTTGTGTGATCTTATCCATGATTCATTTAGAACAAGAGAAGACTGGAATTCGGTCCCCTTGAATATCGGCTTTATAGGTGCGTTCCTCAAGCGTGAGGTTGGCGATTCGGTTGATTTGGCCTTATTTAAATATCCTCAAAAACTTATTGAAACCATGAAAACAGATATTCCTGATGTAATTGGCTTTTCGTTTTACACCTGGAACCAAGAGCTGGTTCTTTTTATAGCCGGAAAAATCAAGCAAGCCCACCCCGATGTTCTAATTGTCTTGGGAGGACCAAACATTGACACAACCGAGGAGTTTCTGACCAACTTTTTTATAAGCAACCCCCAAATTGATTACTATATACCTTACGAGGGCGAAGAAACGTTTATGGAGCTGGTAAAGGCCTATATGGCAAATAAGGACATCGGCAAGTTAAAAAGGACCAAAATTATGGGTGTGGCTACGTACACCGATGAATTGAACTATACAGATAAATCGAAGTTACCCCGGAGCAAGGATCTAACATATCCGTCCCCCTATTTGACCGGCTTGTTAGACGAATTCGTTAAAGATCCTTTTCTCTATCCGTTGTTTGAAACAAACCGAGGTTGTCCGTTTTCCTGTACGTTCTGTACGTGGGGCGTTTCTGTATTGAGTAAAATGAGACGATGGCCATTGGAGCAGGTCATGGGTGAATTCGAGTATGTTTATAATAACGGGGCCCATCAACCCTGCTGGCTTTTTGCGGACAGCAATTTTGGTATGTACGAAAGGGATTTGGACATTGCCAAGCGTATCAAAGAGATAAGCAACCGCTCCAATGGCCCGAAGAAAATACAAGCGTGGAATTCCAAAAATTCAGCTAAAAGAAATATAAAAATTGCCGACATTCTGGGAAATATCAACGGCTTTCTTGTAGCTTTTCAGAGTCTTGACGATGACGTTCTTAAACATATGAAAAGAAGCAACATTAAGGAAAAAGATCTGCTGGAGATAGTCACCCATTTTCGTGATAAGGAAGCCAATGTGGAAACCGATATCCTGGTCGGTTCTCCCGGAGAAACGTATCATAGTCATATCAAAACACTGAGAAAATGTTTTGATTATGATATTCGCTGGATTCGTTTGATCAACATTCGCATGATAGCCGGTTCTGAAATGGCTTCAAAGGAAAGCCGTGAGAAATTTGATATCAGGACAAAATATCGCCTCAATAAAGATGCCTATGGAAAATACTACGGCGAATGGGTTATTGACCCCGAAGAAATCATTCAGGGAACGAATACCATGAGTGAAGAAGAAATGCTGAAAATTAAGCCTGTACATTTTTTCATCTGGTTGTTTTGGAATATCGGTCTGTTGAAACCCATGCTGCTTGTTGCCATGGAGTGCGAAGTTAATCCACTGGACATTATTTTGGGTTTGGTCGAAAACAAGCATAATATATCACCGGAATTTGTAAAGATACTGGATGATTATAATGATGAATCTTCGAAAGAGCTTTTTGAAACGAAAGAGGAATTGGTAACGTTTTATAAGAAGCAGGAGAATATCGAAGAGATATTAAAG
>JACPQZ010000037.1 GCA_016190205.1 Candidatus Omnitrophota bacterium
CCCCGAGCCCCCGAGCCCGGGCACCCGCCGCACGGCGGGTGGGCGAAGGAAGTGCCGGTATACGTATTATACCGGCCGTTTCGCGGAGAAGGGTGCCGGCCCCGGGTGCTGTATCCCGGATGCTTGAGATCGGCCCGTTCGTGCTCCAGTGGGGGTAGAGCAGACGGCGGCCGAAGGGGACGAGACGGGCATTTCATTAAGGTATGCAGAAAAACTTATTTGGCGATGGGCAGGAGAAGTCGAAGCACACGCCGCCCCTGGCGGTGAGGATGCGGCCGCGGGCTTTTGAGGATTTTGTGGGCCAGGGCCACATCGTGGGGGAGGGCAGGCTCTTGAGGCGCGCCCTGGCGGCCCAGTCGCTGTCGTCACTCATCCTCTATGGGCCGCCCGGAACGGGGAAGACGGCGTTGGCGTATCTCATCGCGGGCGTGACGAAGGCACGGTTTGAATCGGTCAACGCCGTCACGTCAAATCTGGCGGAGCTCAAACCCATCCTGCACACGGCCCAGCGGGCGGCCCGTGATAAGGGTCAAAAGACTATCCTTTTCATCGACGAGATCCACCGCTTTAACAAGGCGCAGCAGGATTCGCTCATGCCTTTTGTGGAAGAGGGGGTCGCGATCCTCATTGGCGCCACGACGCATAATCCCTTTTTTTCGATCGTCAGCCCTCTCCTCTCGCGCTCACTCATCTTTGAATTTGAACCCCTCTTGAAGGAGGATCTGAAGGAGATCGGCCGACGCGCCCTGAAAGACTGCGAGCGGGGCCTGGGAGGTTTTAAGGTGCAGTTGGATGCTGACGCCCTGGATTTTCTCGCCGATGTCTCCGACGGCGACGCCCGCCGCCTGCTCAACGCCTTGGAGATCGGGGTCAAGACGACGGCCCCGGAAGCGGGCGGAGCGGTTCACCTAACGTGTGCCGTAGCCCAGGAGTCCATCCAAAAGAAGGCGGTGCGGTATGACCGGGATGAGGATCAGCATTACGATGCCGCCAGCGCCTTCATCAAGAGCATGCGTGGCTCGGACCCTGACGCCACGATCTATTGGCTCGCCAAGATGCTCTACGCCGGAGAAGATCCCCGCTTTATTGCCCGGCGCATCGCCATAGCGGCGGCGGAAGACGTGGGGAACGCCGATCCGCAGGCCTTGGTGGTGGCGGCGAGCGCCGTAACGGTGTCAGAGTTCGTAGGCCTGCCGGAGGCCCGCATCCCGCTCGCGCAGGCTGCGCTTTACATCGCCTGCGCCCCCAAGAGCAACGCCAGTTACCTGGCCATCTCCCATGCGGAGAAGGATATAAAGGAAGGCCGTTCCCTGGAGGTGCCCGCGCATCTAAAAGACGCAAGTTATAAAGGGGCGGCGCGCCTGGGACATGGGAAGGGCTATCAATATGCCCACGACTTTAAAGGGCACCATGTGAAGCAGGACTATCTCGCCGAACCAAGAACTTATTACGAACCCACCCAGCTCGGCTTCGAATCCATTATCAAAGAGCGCCTCAAAAAGCTTCGCGAGACCAGCAGTTCGTGAGTCAATGACGCGCGAAGGTTCTCTTTGGCTGACTCACAATCACGCACTTCGTTTGACTTCCTGTTTTGCATGTGGCAAACTTGATTAAAGATGATAAAAAGGGGTAACTGAAGATAAAATGTCCATAGAAGCTTCCAGAGAGGTTATGACCATCAAGGAGGTGGCGCGGTATCTCAATATCAGTGAGATCACTGCGCACCGCCTGGCCAACCGGGGGATCCTGCCGGGGGCGAAGATAGGTCATCAGTGGCGGTTTCATCGAGCCAACATAGAGCGGCTGGTCCGCAGCCCCGAGTTATTGCAAAGGAAGGCGTCAGGGTGAGGTCCATATGGCTAAACGCCTGAACGTGCGGCTGGGGGACCTCCTGATCGAAAAGGGGATCATTACCCAGGCGCAGTTGGACCAGGTACTCAAGGAAAAAGAGGAATCAGGGGGGTTTTTCGCCCAGGCGCTCATCCGGCTGGGCATCGTGACCGAAGAAAAGGTCCTGCCCATCCTGGCCGAACAGCTCGGCATTGAGTATGTCCGGGTGAACTCTCTCCAGGTGGACCGTACTGCCATCGAGAAGGTCCCGGCGCGGTTCGCGGTCTATTACAAACTCATGCCTGTCCGGTTCGAGGACAACCTGCTGACCGTCGCGATTGCAGATCCGCTGGACGTGCACACGCTGGACGATTTGAGGCTTCTCATCAATTGTAAGATCCGGCCTGTCTTGGCAAGCGAAAAGGAGATCCTCGAGGGGATAAACAAATACTACGGGGTGGGGGCAGAGACCATTGAGCGGATCATCGACGATGTGCCCCTCGAGAAAAAGCCGGCGCGCGCGGGTTTTGAGACGCAGGACCTGGCCGACCTTTCAGAAGACGCCTCGATCATCAAGTTCGTCAATCAGCTCCTCCTCGGGGCCTACAATGACCGGGCCACCGACATCCATATCGAGCCGTTTCAGGATTCTCTGAGGGCGCGCTACCGGATTGACGGAATCTTATACGAAACGCCCATACCACCCACGATCAAGCAGTTTCAAGATGCGATCGTCTCGCGCATCAAGATCATGGCGAGCCTAAACATCGCCGAGCGGCGTCTCCCCCAGGACGGGCGGATTAAGGTCAAGGTGGAGGGCAAGGAGCTTGACCTGCGCGTGTCCGTCCTTCCCACCCCGTACGGGGAATCGGTGGATATCCGCCTCTTGAGCACCGATATCCTTTTGGATCTCAAATCGATCGGATTTACGGAGGAGGACCTCGCCGTCATCGGTACCGTCATCAAGAAGCCCCATGGCATCGTCTTTCTAACGGGTCCCACGGGAAGCGGAAAGACCACGACCCTGTACGCGATGCTCAATTCCATCAATGCCACGTCCAAAAAGATCCTGACGATCGAAGACCCGATCGAATACATGCTCTACGGGATCATCCAGATGCAGGTACAGCCTAAAATAGACTTCACCTTTGCGACCGGTCTAAGGTCCATGCTGCGGCACGACCCGGATGTCATGATGGTGGGGGAGGTGCGCGATTTTGAGACGGCTGAAATAGCCATCCGGAGCGCCCTCACTGGCCACCTCGTCTTTTCCACCCTGCATACGAACGACGCGGCGGGCGCGATTACCCGCCTTCTGGACATGGGGGTGGAGCCCTATCTCGTGTCCTCTTCGCTTGAGAGCATCATCGCCCAGCGCCTGGTGCGCAGGATTTGCTCCCAGTGCAAGAAGGAGGTGATCCTCACCCCTTCGGTTTTGAAGGAAATGGGCGTCAAGGAAATGATGGGGATTGTCAAGGCGGCCGAGGGCGCCGGGTGCGAGGCCTGCAAGTTCACGGGTTATAAGGGCAGGACCGCCATCCATGAGATTCTGATCCTGAATGAAGATTTGCGCGATCTCGTCATGGAACGCTCGGGGTCGAACACGATACGTCTGCGCGCCATTGAGCAGGGCATGCGCACCCTGCGTGAATCCGGCTGGGAGAAGGTGAAGCTCGGCATCACCACCCCGAGCGAGGTGATCCGTGTGACCCAGCAGGGCGCGCTTCTGGACAGTTAAGAAACGCCGTTCGTGAATCGTGCATCGTGGATCGTGAATCGCAAAAAAGAAACCAGTGATGAGATGAAATCCGAAATCCGAAGAATTTCGAATTTCGTGCTTTAGATTTGTTCGTGCTTCGCATATCGAGATTCGGATTTGAACACCTTCGAATCACGATTCACGATTCACGAATCACGAGCACGGCTCGCTAGAGGGTAAAGTATGGCCCGTTTCGCATATAAGGCCCGTCAAGGCCCGCAGAAGACGGTTGAGGGTGTGATCGACGCGGAGACGCGTTCAGAATGCATCGCCAAGCTCGCCCAGCAGGGTTTTTTCCCTCTGGCAATCGTCGAAGAAAAGGAGGGACATGGCACCGGGCTATTGGGTTCATTCCGGGGCCGCGCCCGGCCCAGGGATTTGGAGGAATTGACGCGCCAATTGGCCAATCTTCTGGAATCGGGTCTTACCTTAATCCGCGCCCTTAAGGTGCTCGAGGGCCAGAGCCATAGCCCCAGGATGAAGCGGCTCCTCAAGGGTCTCGCGAGCGCTATCGAGGACGGAGCAACCTTTTCGGAAGGTCTCGCGCGTTACCCGGGAGTGTTTTCGGATGTATTCGTCAACATGGTGCGTTCGGGAGAGACGGGGGGCAATCTGGAACTTATCCTGCACAGGCTGGCGGATTTTAGCGAGAAGGAGAACGACATGAAGGACCGCATCCGGAATGCCATGATTTATCCTCTTATTCTGATTGTTTTTGGGAGCGGGGTCGTTTGCTTCCTGCTTGTCTTTGTTGTGCCGCAGATTACAAGTATGTTTACGGATCTGGGCCAGGCCCTTCCCTTGCCCACCCGCATCTTAATCTCTATAAGCGGGCTCATGACCGCTTACGGATGGGTTGTCTTTATAGGTGCAACTCTCGTCTTTCTGTTTCTAAAGCGCCTCCTGAATACGAAGGAGGCCCGGCTCGTGATCCACCGGCTCTGGCTGCGCATTCCGGTGGCCGGCGAGCTCGCCAGGAAAAGCGACCTCGCGGGTCTGGGCCGCACGTTGGGGACACTGTTAGGGAGCGGGGTACCCATCCTGTCCGCCCTTCAGGTGAGCGAAAGCACCCTGTCCAATGAGTACGCGCGACACGAACTTAAGGCGGTGCACGGGGAGGTGGCGGGAGGGGCAGCGCTTGCCGAGAGTTTGGGGAGGCATCCGTTTTTCCCTCCGTTCGTGACAAACCTGGTGAACGTGGGCGAAGAGGGCGGCCAGCTCGAGCGCTCGCTGGACCGCATCGCGGCGGCCTATGAGCGGGAGGCGCGCAGAACGTTGGAGGTCTTGACTTCACTCCTCGGGCCTGCCATGATCCTGCTCTTGGGTTCTGTGGTTGGCTTCGTGGTGATCGCGATGCTGTTGCCCATATTTGAACTAAATGTATTTATGAGGTAAGGAGGAAGCTATGTTACGGAACCAGAAAGGTTTCACCTTAATCGAACTTACGCTAGTTGTTCTTATCATAGCCGCCTTGGCGGCAATGGTTGGCCCGCGACTTGTGGGCCGGGCAGAAGATGCCCGGGTCGCCGCCGCGCAAGCAGACATCAAATCCAACCTTTCCACGGTCCTGGACCTCTATGAAATGGACAACGGCAGTTACCCGGAGTCGCTCGTCCACCTGTGGCAGAATCCGGGGTCCGATCGAGCCTCGAAGTGGAGGGGGCCTTACCTCAAAAAGAAAAGCCCCCGCGACCCATGGGGGAATGAGTACCAGTACCGGAGCCCGGGGGAGCACAATACGGAGGACTACGATCTTTATTCCATGGGTCCTGACGGCGAGGTGAGCGAGGACGACATCACGAACTGGGAGGAAGAGGCGGGGGAGGCTGTCGATTAGGCGCGGATTCACTTTTATAGAGCTCATCCTGGTGGTGCTCGTCATGGGGGTGATCGTAAGTCTGGCGAGTCCACGCTTGAGCCGGAGCTTTAAGGGCCTGTCCGCCGATAATTTTGCGTACGACCTCGCACGCCTTACGACCACCCTGGGGGAACGCGCCGTCGCCGAGGGAAACGTTTACCGGCTTGCGTTTGACGAGGACCGCACTGCCTATTGGACCGAACGTGCGCCGGGGGGCCTGGTGCCGGGCGAGACCAGCTCCTTTAAGAAGGTGAAGGACCGCTACGGCATGGTGCGCAGGGTGCCCGCGGGCGTTACCGTTGAGGCGCAGGGTGAAGCCCCGACGTTTTTCCCGAGCGGGGAGCAAAGCCCTTTCACCCTCACCATCCTGGAGAATGGAAATCCCTTTTACGTCCTGTCCAGCGAGGGGGTGTACGGGTACACGCGGCTCGAGGAAGTGGGTCCGGAGGGCGTCGAACCGTGATGTGCCGTGGATCGTGGATCGTGGATCGTGGTTCGTGGATCGTGAATCGCAAAAAAGAAACCAGATACCAGTTGCCAGTAACCAGAAGAGACCAGATACCAGAAACCAGAACAGAGGATTTGTAACAATAGGACAGTAGGGGGTAGATAGTTGAAGATCAAATTGCTGCACGCAGGGTTCTGGTACCTGGTCTCTGGTATCTATCTGGTATCTGGTTACTGGTTTCTGGTTACTCAAGTTGTCTGCTACGTTTCACGATTCACGAATCACGAATCACGAATCACGGGTGACGATTCACGATTCACGAATCACGAATCACGAAAATGGCTTGCAGGGTTTTTATTGTTTGAGGTCCTCGTCGCCGTCGCGATAGTATCGGCCACCCTCGTCTTTATCACGCGCGGGTTTTCAACGAGCCTGCGCGCCATCCGTCTGTCGGACGGGTATCTGGCGGCGACGTGGCTCGCGGAAGAGAAGCTGGAGTCCTTGGCGCGCCGCTTTTCCGAAGACAATGACCCCTCCATCCTTTCTGACCGGGGGCATTTCCCGAGGCCTTATGACTCTTTTTCATGGAAGACAGACTCGGAAGAACTCGAGGAACTCCCCCTGCGGACCGTGGAGCTCGTCGTGAACTGGGAGGAAGGCCGCCGGCGCGAGGAGATCAGGATGGACACGTATTTTTATCTGCCCGAGACGGCGAGGGAAAGGCTTGAGAAGTGAGCCGCAGGGGGTTTACGTTTCTCGA
>JACPQZ010000038.1 GCA_016190205.1 Candidatus Omnitrophota bacterium
CGAGAAGAGCCATGAGACTAGCCGTCTTTAAGCCTCGTTCCTTGATCATCATGAAGTACTGCGCGATGCACGGGACAAAAAGCGTAAGCGTCACAAGGCTCACCACCGTCTGCGTGCCGGTTAAAAATCCGTTTCTTTGCAAATCATAAAACCCGGCCGCGCCGAAATCCCTGCGTAAGAAGCCCATAATAAAAGCCCCCGTGGCCTTGGCGGGCAGTCCCAGCCACGAGACCACCAGGGGGCTCCCCGTCCGCTCAAGAATCCTTAAAATCCCCGACCGGTCCAGCGCAAACAAGGCCGCCGTCCCCAAAAAGAAAAGGGGGACCGCCTCGCGCACATACCACTCAAGCCGCCCCAGCGTTTTGATGAGGACGTTCGACCACTTGGGCCAGCGCAGCGGAGGGATTTCGTAAAGAAAGGGGCTTTCCTCGCCTCCTATAAGCTTCGCGGCCGCCTTTCCGACTACCACGAGCACCCCCGCGAGGACTGCGAGCCATATCGCGGTGCCGAGCCATGAAAGAGGCGCCAGCATCGCCATCACGACCCCGAGTTGGGCAGAGCAGGGAATCCCCAGGGCCAAGAGGAGGGTGGCCAGTATCCGGTCACGCCGCGTATCCAGGATGCGCGTCGTCATGGTGGCCATGGTGTCGCATCCTAAGCCTAAGACGAGCGGGAGCACCGCCTTGCCATTTAGACCTACGCACCTCAAGAACCGGTTGGCCATGACCGCGAGCCTTGGAAGGTACCCCACGTCTTCCACCATGCCGAAAAACAGGAAAAACATCCCGACGATGGGGAGTATGATGGCAAAGGCATACGGGGCCGCCATCGTGAGAATCCCATACTCCCCGATGAGAAAAGATTGCGCAAGCTCCCACGGAATAGTGGCGCGGACTGCCGCTTCGGCCCAGGGCACGAAAAACCTCCCGAAGACAACCTCTTCCAGAAAGCCCACCCCCTTTTGCGCCGCCCAGTCCCCCACCGCGATGTACATGAGGGCGAGAACACCTCCTAAGAAGAACAGTCCCCAGACAGGGTGCATGGCAAGATCCCCCGCCCGCTTTAAGACCGTGCGCGAGCCGGACCCTTCCCGCCTCATAACGGCCTGCGCCATGCGGGCCGCTTCAATCCGGCGGGCTTGCGCGATGAGATAGGAAAGCGGGTAAGAAGTCCGGTCCTCGGCGATGGCCCGGACCCGGGTGAGCGCCTTAAGCGCCTCCGGCTCAAGCTCACCTTTAAAAAACCCTTCGCAAGCCGCATCACGGGAGAGCCAAAGCAGGGCCCAGGCACGGGGGGCCGCGAGCCCCTGCGGTATAAGTCCTTCGATTTCGGCAAGGGCCTCTTCGATCACCGGGGGGTACGTGACTTGAGCACGCGCGCGCCGGGCGGCGGGCAGGGCATGACGCAGCTTGTCAAGTCCCACGCGCTGGGTGGCGACAGTGGGAACTACAGGGATATCCAAAAGCTCGGAGAGCCTGCTCGAATCTATCTGGATGCGGCGCTCCCGCGCCTCATCCATCATGTTGAGATTGAGTACCAGCGGCCTTCCGGCCTCGGCAATTTCCAGGGTAAGGGTAAGGGCGCGCGGCAGGTTCTTGGCGTCGGCAATCTGAAGAATGACGCCATCTTCTTTTAAGATGAGGTCCCGGGCCACGAGCTCATCTTCGGAAGAGGCCGTTAAACTATTGAGGCCGGGCGTATCCTTGACGCGATACTCCCGGCCGTCCAGAGCGGCCTTCCCTTCCGACACCATAACCGTGGTGCCGGGATAATTGGAGACGTTGACGTAGCGCCCCGTCAGAAGATGAAAAAGGACGCTCTTCCCCACGTTGGGGTTCCCCGTCACAACGAGGGCAGAATCCGCCCTCCTCTTAGATGAGCGCATGATTTCCACACCGTGCCTCACCTTCAAGGATACCTGGCCGGCGCTGCCTTGACTATGATTTAGATCATATAAACCCCCAATTCGGCCCTCGCTAAATTGATATTGTATGACGCCGGTCATTGTGTCCCCTCCCGCCTTTCTTTACTATCGCCATATATAAGAAGCAACATAACCGGAGGATACAGCATGGGGAAGAAAAACAGCGGGGCGAGCTGGCAACAGATTGCAGGGATCCTTAGTATGGTGGGGGGTATCCTCCTGACCGCACCACCCGCCTGGTCAATCGACAGCGATACACTGCTCAAGCTCCTCATTCGAAAAGGCCTGATCACCGAAGAGGACATCGCGCAAGTGGAAACGGAATTAGCGCCCAAGCAAACCGAAGGAGTCCAGCCCCCGGCGGCGCTGGAAGAGCGGCTGACAAAACTCGAGCAGACTGCCGGAGACAAGTCTACGATTCACGTGGGACACGGAACACTCAAGCTCGGCGGGCTTCTCCAGGGCTGGTCGGTATGGGATGAAAACGACAACGACCGCTTCCGCGTTCGCCGGACCGAGGTCAAGTTTTCCGGCGACATCCTGGGCGATCAAATGTTCAAGTATACGGTCATGATCGACCCCGTCCAGGTCCAGGAAGACAACACGCGCCGCAGCATTCTCCAAGATGCCCTTTTCACCATTGACCACATGTCTTTCCTCCCCCATCACAAGCTCGACCTCGGTCAATACAAGCTGCCTCTTACGGAAGAGGGCCTGCGTTCCTCAGCCAAGCTGGACACTGCGGAACGTTCCTACATCGCGCGCACCTTCGGCGATCAGCGGGATATCGGCGCCATGCTGACAGGCGACTGGCCGGGCGTGACCTATCAGGCGGGGGTGTTCAACGGCTCCGGCCAGAACCAGGCAGACGCCAACGATCAGAAGGATGTCGCCGGGCGCATCGTGGTGAGACCGCTCAAGGCCCTAAAGCTGGAGGAAGAATATCCCGACATCGGCCAGATCGAACTCGGCCTCTCCGGATATTACCGGCCGGACCACGGCAGCACACGGGACAAGAAGCGTCTGGGCTATGAGGCCCGCTACGAGTACAAGAACCTGTTTTTGAAGTGGGAATACATGTTCGGCCAGGGGACCGCGAGCGCAAACGCGACGTCGGAAAACTCCACCAAGGCGACGGGCTGGTACGCGGAGGCCGGGTACACGCTCTCGCCCTGGATCCCGAAGCTCGAGGCGGTCGCCAAGTTTGAGAGCTGGGATCCCAACGAGCTGGTTTCGCTGGACAAAGAGCGCGATCTTACCCTGGGCCTCAACTACTTCATCAACAAGGAAAACGCCAAGGTCCAGCTCAATTACATCCACAAGGATGAACAGGCTACAGAGATCGACAACGACCAACTCATCGGCGCGCTTCAGTATGCGTATTAACAGGAGGAACGTCATGGCGGCAGAAGCTCTATGCGATCGAGCGGCAGGGTCTCCCGATCCTCAAGTGGAAACGATCGTTGACCGGGCCATGGATCGGAAGGTGTTTCTGAAACTCACCGGACTGACCACCCTGGCCCTCTTGACCTTGAGGCCCGGCCAGGTCCTGGCCATGGGCACGGCCCCCCCGGCGGTGAAAAAGCGCCGCTACGGCATGGCGATCGACCTTAAGCGCTGCGTGGCCTGCCGGGCATGCACCATGGCGTGCAAGCTCGAAAACAAAACCCCACCCGGCATGTTCTATACGCGGGTCGACGAAGAAGAGCTCGGCGAGTACCCCAACGTCCGGCGGCGGTCCATCCCGACCCCCTGCCTGCACTGCGAAAACCCGCCCTGTGTACCCGCCTGCCCGATTCAGGCTACCTTTAAGCGAGAGAACGACGGGATCGTGGTGGTCGACTACGAGAAATGCAAAGGTCTTGGCGCCTGCGTCACCGCCTGCCCCTACGGAGCCAGGGCACTCGATCTGGGAGATTCCTATCATGAGGGAAAAAGCGAATTCAATAAGATCCCGTCCGATGAATACGGCAAGAAATGGGTGCGGGAGGATGGCCAGCCGCCGATCGGCAAGGTACGCAAGTGCACCTTTTGTACACACCTGCAAGACGGCCAGGGAAATTATACGGACCTTCCGGCCTGCGCGAGGACGTGTATGGGCAAGGCGATCCATTTTGGTGACTTGAGCGATCCGGCGAGCGAGGTGAGCCAGCTCTTGGGGCAGCGCCCATGGGTGCGGCTCAAAGAGGAGCTGGGCACGAGACCATCCGTCTATTATCTGGTGTGACGAAGGAGGACCTTATGCAACTGGATCGACGTCAATTTCTGAAACTGACGGGGCTGGCGGGGGCAGGCCTTCTGGGGGCTGGCGCCCTTACGCCCGCAAAGGCGCGCCTGGGCAAAGGTGCCGGGCAAGGGCCTTTTGCCGAGGGCGCGTGGCTCGCCTCCTGCTGCAACATGTGCGGGGGGCAGACGGGAATCATGTGCCAGGTGGTGGATGGCCGGCTGGTGCGGATTAAACCCAACGTGCATAACCCGAACGGGTTTTCCAATATCTCGGAGGACTTTTTTGCCAACGCGGCCACGGAGGGAGCGGTCATGTGCCCGAAGGGCAATGCCGGCATCATGGCCCTGTACGACCCGGACCGTCTAAAAACGCCCTTGCGACGGACTACACCAGAGAAAGGAATTGGCGTTGATCCCGGCTGGAAGGCGATTTCGTGGGAGGAGGCGTACGGCGAAATCGTCTCTCGTCTTAAGGCGCTCCGGGAATCGGGCGAGGCGCACAAGCTTTTGTGGTTCTCGGAGGATCACTCGTTCACCCACGTCCAGGCCGACTTCTGCAAGCTCTACGGGACTCCGAACTACAACATGCATTCCAACCTTTGCGACGTGGGACGGAAGGCCTCCTTCAAGATCCTTATGGGAGACGAACGGCCGCTCATAGACGCGATCAATGCCCGGTACATGCTGATCTTCGGCTGGAACCCCCTTTCTGCAACCAAGTGGGCGCACCTGCCGCGAATCGTGACGCGCGGTATCGAGCAGGGAGCCAAACTGGTCGTCGTGGACCCTCACCTCTCCTATACCGCCTCCAAGGCCCATGAGTGGATTCCCATCCGCCCGGGGACCGACGGGGCGCTGGCACTGGCACTGGCCCACGTCATCCTGCGCGACGGGCTCTACGACACGGCATTCGTCAATGAATGGGTCACCGGCTTCGAACCCTTCAAGGACTACGTAAAGGATAAAACCCCGCAGTGGGCCGGTGAGATCACCACGGTCCCCGCGGAGCGAATTGAGAAACTGGCAAGAGAATTTGCCGGGACCAAACCTGCCCTGGTCGACGTATGGTCCGGCACCCACCATTCCAACGGGGTCTATGCCGGGTGGGCCATCGGAGCACTCGCGGCGATCACAGGCAATATAGAGAAGCCCGGGACTCTGGTCATGCCTGAGGCGAAGGGAGGCAAGCACATTGAAGTCGAGGCTGATGAGACCGCGAAGAATACCTTGAAACAGCCTCGCCTGGACGGCGGCAAAGACAGGTGGCCCTACTTCCACAAATCAGGCGTGTATACAGAAATTATCAACCGGCTGGGCGACGGAAACACCCCCTACCAACCCAAGATGGCCATGGTCGTGTTCCAGAACCTTCTCATGTCGGTCATGGGGACGAAGAACGTCGAGAAGGCCCTCAAGACATTGGAGTTCATCGTCGTGGTAGACACCATGATGAGCGAGACGGCCGAGTTTGCGGACATCGTCCTCCCGGGCACAACGTACCTGGAGCGCTACGACCTCAACACCCACTGGGTGACGTGGCCGGTCGTGGGCTTACGGCAGCCGGTCGTTCAACCGCTGTTCGGTCAGCCCGCTGAGAGCGAATTCGTCTGCGAGCTTGGACGCCGGATGGGGCTCAAAGAGGCCAACGGCAACGATCTCTTCCGGCTTGGGCGAATGTCCGGCCAAAACATCGAGGACAAGTCCCGTTGGTATGAAGAGTGGCTTAGCAAAGAACTGAAAGAGGGCGAGCCCAAGATGACGCTGGAGGAACTTAAAAACCTGCCGGGCGCTACATGGGTTAGCACGAAGGGAACGCGGTACCACAAGCATCTGGATGTGATCCCGCCGGAAAAAATGGCTGATTCGATTGTGGAAGGCGGGCTTGTCTTCTCCAAGAAGAAAGACGGCTCCAAGGACAAGCCGCTCGGCATGGTGCGGGCCGATGGCACGGCGGTGCGAGGTTTTCTGACGCCCTCCGGGAAGGTTGAACTCTACGCCGCAAAACACGAGGGTAAGAAAAATGCGGAAGGTGAGCCGCTTAAGCTGCTTCCCGAGTATGAGCCCAGGCAATGGCAGCCGAGCGCCGAGTACCCCCTCTACTTGATCAACTGGAAAGAGGCTTCACAGACGCACTCCCGCACACAGAACAATGCGTTCCTGGCCGAGCTCAAGGTAACCGACGGATTGCGGATCAACACCAAGACCGCTGCCTCACTGGGAATCCGTTCCGGCGACTGGATCTGGGTTGAATCCCCGCATGGCAGGATCAAGATGCGGGCGGAACTTACGGAAGGGATCCATCCGGAGGTGGTCGGTACCCAGCATGGCTGGGGTCACTGGGCAATGGGACGGACCGCCAAGGGCCGCGGGGCACATACGGGCTTCCTCGCCCCCACCCAGGCCGATCCCATCTCCGGCCAAGCGCTCAATAAAGAAATCTGCGTCCGGCTCTCCAAGGCATGATTCAAACCACTGCCACCCGCCCATCTATCACGGCTGGAAACCTGCCGTCCCGGGCCGCGAGTTACCTCGTGTTTGCTCGGCTAATGCGGGAAGCGCCGTCCACAGATCTTTTGAAATTCATTACAGGGCAGGAGGTCCTGGAGGCTTCGGAGACAGAGAAGGTTGCCGTTCAATACGCCCGCCTTTTTCTGGTTCCGGGGGATGAGGCCGTTCGGCCCTACGAATCGGTGTACTGCGATGCATTAACCATCGACACGTCCACAGCCTGTTCGCCCTATTTCCCATCCAGCTCCCACAAGATCAGCCTGAATGGATACCTGGGTGGGCCCTCCAGCACTGCCGTCCGCGAAGTCTACCGTCAAGCCGGTTTGGACCTGGCGCCCGCCAGCCATGAACTACCCGACCATCTCGCTATTGAGCTGGAGTTTATGGGACGGCTCTTGGAACGCCGCCAAACAGAGCAGGGCAAGATGTTCTTTCACGACCATCTTGCCCGCTGGGTGTATGATTGTTTACACCAGATCAAACAAAAGACTGATTCTGGGTTCTACCAAAGCCTTACCGAAAAGCTTGAGCAGTTTTTACTGAGCGAGCAAGCCCTCTTCTCTACCTGACCTGTCCCCTCACCAATTCCTGCTCGGCCTCGACCCAATCCTGAAGATGGCTGTTCTGGGGTCTCCCCTTGCGCTCCCAAATTTGATAGGCCCGTTCCCTGATCCTGGCGATCTTCCAGGCAGGATCTTTGGAAGATACCGGCCGTTCCCTTCTTTTTTCCCTGTTTTCGCTGTTCCAATCCTGAATACCCATGTCGCACCTCCGAACCTTCAGTATAGCGCCCCGCGTCCTGTTCTTACCATGATGTAGATCATGCGTTAAGTCCGATTCAGGCCCTAACCAGGCCCCTGGCCTTCAGGCCTACAACCGCTATAAAGGCGATCTCGGCCGCAAAATACGCAATGAGTAGCGGCGGCAGAGGCTTGGCATTTCCGCCCGCATAACTGTGGAGACCCACGAGATAAAAGCTTACCCCGTAATAGGTCATGAGAAGAAAAAAGAAGCCCGCGATAGTTGCGAGGGCAAAGCCCGCGCCGCGAATCCATCCGGAGAAGCGGCCGTGGAGCATCGCGATGTACCACAAGAGCGTCACGAGCGCCCACGTCTCCTTGGGGTCCCATCCCCAGTAACGCCCCCAGGAGGCATTGGCCCACACTGCGCCCAGCATGATCCCGGCCGCCAAGAGCACGATACCCACCTGAAGCGACCGGTAAACCCAAGTGTCGAGAGGCCTCAAGCCCTCATGGCCCCGGCCATGCACCAGATACATCCCCGCATAGATGTGCGCCATGATCACGCCCAGGGCCAAGGCCCCGTAGCTCGCCACGATCGTAAGGACGTGGACCGTGAGCCACAGGTTACTGCGGAGAACCGCCACCACAGGAGAGATGCTGGGGTCAAGCGGCAGGTGATCCGCCAAGAGGAGAGTCACCGCGGCCAGGATCGATGCGCACAAACCGAAATAACGCACCCTGTAGATCGCCTCAAAAATGATGGCAAGCAAAACGGCCACAAAGGCAAGCCACAGCATGGACTCGTAAAAATTGGAAACGGGGGGACGCCCCCCCACAATGACGCGCGCGGCGATACCACCTACGTGCATGAGAAATGCGAGCCCCATCCCCAAAAAACCCGCGCCCGCCAGCCACCGCCCTCCCCACACACAGCTCACCCCCAGGGCCACGGCCGCCATGAGATACGCCCACCGAGCCCACCGGAAAGGACTCAAGCTATGATATAAAACCTCTAGACTTAAGCGCCAGCCGCTCGGATAGTGCGTTGGGCTGGCCGAGGCGAGCTCGGCCTTTAAGACTCGTGCTGTCAGAACGATCTCTTCATCCGTCCCGGAGCGAACGCTGTCCACGAAACCCGTCCATGCCGACTTCATGGACTCACCCTTCTTCCACTCATACCCCGCCGGTTCGAGAATGGAAAGCCAAACGGCCTCCTGGGCGGAGGGCGGCGTAACGAGGTTAAGCTCCTGCTTGGTGAGCTGGTCAAAGGTTACGAAGCGGTTATAGAGGTCCATGGTCTCGTTTTCAAGCATGGTGAGTTTTTCATTGGCCTGCTGTTTCTCAACGATGGCGGGGAGCATGCGCATAAGCTCCCGCCCGGCCAAGAGCTCTCCAAGCGAGACATGAGTTTTTTTGGGATCTAAGTTCAAGGCCTCGCGCAAGGGACGAAAGGGGACCGAAAGGATTGCCTCCCCGCTCCAGTAGTCCGGGTCGGCCATCATAGAGAGCACGGCTTGAACAGGATCAAGGTGCCCCACCCGCGGGGAGCCGGTTAAAAGCTCCAGGGTCTCGCGGGCAAAACTATCCAAGGGCTTGACGCGCCCGCTGTGCTGGATGGGGATGGCTCTTAAGCTTTCGAGGGCCGCGGCAGGCAGGGGTTTGTGGTGAGAAGACCAGGCGAAGGAAGCGGCGAGAACGGTCATTGCGAGAGCGAGTCGGAGAATCGGGACCCTCGTCATTGCGAGCCCCGCATAGCGGGGCGAAGCAATCTCATGAGATCGCCACGGCCGCCTTGGGCGGCCTCGCGACGCTTCGCGGATTGCTTCGTCGCTCCGCTCCTCGCAATGACAGGCAGAACGTTTGCTATGCATAATTTTTGCTCCCCTTCGAAGTTCGTGCACGCCTGACAAATAAGGACACGATTCCAACCACCACAATAATAAACCCGGAGTAGACGAGCGGCGTCCCGGGATCGTTCCGGACAGAAAGCACAGTCGTCTGAACGGGGCCGTCTATCCAGCTCGACTGAAAGAGGCTAAAGCCGCGGTACTTCAAAGGATTGTTCATGCGGATGGTGCGCTCCAAGGTGACTCCGTTGGAAGGGTCTGTGAGCGCCACGTCGCTTTCAAAACCCGCCGCCATCTGGGTGCCCGGGTAATCCAATTTTCTAAAATCCTTGAGTGCCACTAAAAAAGGAAGAGGCCGCTCGGCCTGACGGTACTCTACGAGGACCTTTTCCTGGCCGAGCGCAAGTTCCTTAGTCTCGCCCTGACCCAGCCAGGCCTCACCTCGGTTTTCCCCATCTCTCACCATCACATGAATGGCCTCGTTCCGGACCTCATCGCCCTTGTTGGTCATGCTCTCAATAACCTGTGCCTTGGGGTAATGGGCCGCCACTTGAAACCTGATGCCGGCCCAGGGGTGCGCATAGTCCTTGCCCGGCTCAACGGCCTCGATCATCTCACGCTCGGCCGCGGCTCCGGTCATGATGGCCGCGAGCTCCCCTTGCGGCAACTCGAAGAGCACGATGGAATTTGGAGGAAGCGAGGACCCGGCCTCATGTATGTACTCGGCATGCACGTGAATCTTGTACTCGCGCACGTGGAGCGATGCAAATTCGGGATGGAAGGCAAAAAGGATGTGGGGGTCCGTTCCCTCGGGGCCCGTCAACGTAAAAGCAACGGCCGGGTTTTGGGGTTCGTTCGAGCGGCTCACCGGACCCGACTCCGAGATCACAAAATCGGCAAAATAGTCCTGGAAGGCAATGGTATAGGGAGTCCCCTCGATAGGCTGGGCTTTTTTAAGCTCCTCCGGAACCGGCACCTCGACCGTCCGGCTTAAGTCCGGAAACTCGAGTCTCACGACTCCGCGCACATTTTGGGGAATGGCCGCGGGATGAGCCATCCGGGCCCACTCCTCGCGTGAGGAGACTTCCATAAAAAGAACGTGCGCATCACCCCAGCCCACGCCGAAGCGCTCCGGGTGCCGGGCGAGAAGCCACACGGCATCCTCCACGCCCTCACGTTCGATCATGAGGTGAACCGCGGGATTGGGCGCCTCGCCTCCAGCATTGATTTCCTCCGTCACTTGAGAATTCGGGTAGTAACGGTCCACCACAAGGTCCATCGTCTTCCCTTCCATTTCAAATGAAAAAAGCGTGTGGGGCTCATGCACCCAGGCCTGCGTCTCGAAGGCGACGGGAATCACGTGGTGCGTGCCCGGATTGGGTTTGTGCACCACGATGACGGACTGGGGCACCCTTAACGTATCGTTTTTCTCCCCTTCCGGAATCACAAGCTGGCCATCCACCGCCCAAATGCCCCCGGCGATCCCGCCCAAAAGGATAAGGATAATCCCCAGGTGGGCCAATAGAAACGGGGTGTGTGCGCGCTTCCAGGGAAGCCTCTTGAGCGCGGCGAGCATGAGGTTTACAGCCAAAAACGAGAGAATTCCCTGAAACCACCAGGACTGATAGACAAAGCGCTGCACGGCCGCGGTTCCGAAGCGGACCTCATAGATCGTGCCCCAGCCCAAGACGCACGCAATCGCGATAATGAGAAAAACCGCGATCCTAAGCGAACCCAGGAGGCTAAAGAGAGTTGTCATGAAGGGATTCTCGGAAGGTTACCTTATATTATAACTCTTTAGATTCTTTTAATCAGCACTTTTCTTAGGTCCCAGCGCGGCCAAGATTTCCCGGCGCTCCGAATAGCGGTGATTAAGATAGAACGCGGATAGCGCCGTTCCCCCCGTCAGGTAAAATGAGCGCGCAAACGCCTCCTCCTTGAAACACGCGTCCAACACCGTGCGATGGAGCGGGGTTAAGACTTCCGGCTTTTCGCTGTCCAAAGGTCCACCGCCTCCTGCCAGTGACGTTTGACCTTGGGGTCCATCCTAAGTTCAGGAAGCGCCCTTTTAATTTCGCTTACGCTCAGATAGCTGAAAATCTCTGGCGGCCCAAGCCGGTCCAGGATACGGGCAATCAGCCACTTGCGCTCCTCAAAGGGAGAGTGCCGAAGGATCTCACGCACCTGGGCCTCGGTAAGATCGTAATCCCAAAGGAAAGAAGGCCTTTCTTTTTCCTTAAACCCGCCCTGGGGAAAAAGCGCCACCTCCCTCCTCGTGTGAATAAATTCCATAGTCGCCGCGCGCCCCAGGCTGGAGATGGACGTAAAAAGGGGGTTCTTTCGCAAGTAAGATTGAATCTCCTTGAGCTCTTGCGGCAAAAACCGCATGGTTACGAGCTTGTTCTTAGTCACATATATATTGTATTCGATTCGAATACAAAAGTCAACCCTTTCCTCGGCCCGTAATCCATGACCACTTCATGGGATATTCGTCGGGGTCGAACATGACGAAATACAAATGCCATACGAGGATGGCAAGACAAGCCAGGATGGCCTCGTAGTAATGGACCGCCGTCACGGCGTCAAAGAACCACTTGGGAAAGACGTTTAAGGTCCAGCTTTCACGAAGCATAAGGGCCCCGGTAGCGGTCATGATGACGGAACCCCACACGAGGGCCCAATACTCAAGTTTCTCAATGTAGCTGTACTTTGCAAAGACAGGCTTTTGCCGGCGAAATCCCAAGTTAAAGGCAAGCAGCTGAAAAGGCTGTATCCAATCCACTCGCCGCGGCCAAAGTTCATTAAGCTCACGCCGGCCGCGCCGCGTCAAGAGCATAAAGATGAGATGATAAGCCGCAAGTGCCGTGAATAGAACGGCAGCCCAGCGGTGACCCCCGCTGCGCCAATCCACCCTCCCCATGAAGGGACTCGCCCACCAGGCCTGTGGAACCTTAAGCGCGAAACCGGTATATGCGAGCACCGTAAACGATAGGATTAAGAAGAGGTGCTGTACCCTCTCATTGACCCCCATGCGCTCGGCCGCACCGGCGGCCGCAGCCGAGCGGCGGTAATGCTCGGCAAGCTTTTTCCTGTAATCCAGCACATTGTGCAAGAGCATGCCTCCAATCACAGAAAAGATGAGCGCGAGATAAAACGTCCGCACCCAGGACACCGCGCGGTGCTCAAGACCCGGCTGTGTCCCGGAGTGAATAGCGCCACGGGCCACCTGGCTGCTCACGCCCGGGTGGCAGGCGCCGCAGGTCTGAGCCAGATTCTCGGGGTGTACGGACGAACGCGGGTCGCCCGAAGAGAGGATGTCGTGCGCCCCGTGACAGGAGGCGCAGTGCGCGGCAGTGACAGACCCTAGCTGTACCGCCAGCCCGTGAAAACTCTCCATGTAGGTCTTAACCACGTGCGATGGCATCCGGAACTTCGTCACAATGCGCTCCGCTCCGTGGCACTGGCCGCAGGTCTCCGGAATGTGCGACGGAAAAACCTTGGAGGTGGCGAGCCGCACGGCCTCGATCGTGTGCTCCCCGTGGCAATCCGTGCACACCGGGGCTTCACGCTTTCCGGCCGCGGCCGCCCGGCCGTGCACACTGCGGGAAAAGACGCTGCGAATATTTTCGTGGCAGCGCCCGCAGGTCGAAGGGATGTTCCGCCAGTTGAGCTTCGATTCGGGGTGGGTCGCCCGGTGAAGGTCGTGCGAGCCGTGGCAATCGGTGCAAACGGCGGAAGCCGCTAGCCCCTTCTTAAGAAGCGCCAACCCGTGCACGCTTTCCGCGTAACTTGCCACAGGCGTCTCCTCGGAGAGATGAAACTTCTTCATCTCATCCACCTGCTCGTGGCACTGGGCGCAGGTCGACGGGATATTCAGCCTGTAGACTGGCGAGTCGGGATGCCGCGAGGGAACCAGGACATGGGGATCCCCGTGGCAGTCCCGGCAGGAGGCCGCCTCCGCAATGCCGGCCTTAAGCGCCCGGCCATGGTCGCTTTTCAGATACACTTCACTTTCGATCATATGGCATGTGGAACAGCTTACCGCTGGGAGGGGAACTGCGTGCGGTACAGCCTGAATTCCGCTGTGGCAGCTCGTGCACAAGTGTCCGCCATGAACAGAACTCTGGAATTTTTCCTGCTCCACGCGGGCGGGGCCGTCCGGGACGCCGTGGCAGGCAAAACAGGTTTCGTTATCTATGCCTTCCGCCCGGGCGGACGCCCCGGGCACAGCAATGCACATGACTCCGGCCGCAAGAAAACCAAGGCGCCACGCTACAAACCGCTTGTTCCTTGATGACACTGGCTGCACTTAAACTCCGTGACGTCCATCCCCAAATCGACCGGGTGTCTAAAGGGCTGGGACACGAGGCTGGCCGCCGCAACTTCCTGCGGGGGCCCCTGGGCCAAAATGGTGTGGCAGGCATTGCAGTCTTTGGTAATGGTATGGCCCTCGCCTGAGCGGTGCAGGCCGTCGTGACAGCGGAAACAGCCCTCGGAATTCAAGTGCCCGATGTGATCGGGGTAGGCCCTCCAGTCGGCCTTCATCTCGGGAAAGAAATTGCGCGCGTAAATCTTCCCAAGCTCCTCGGCGGACCGGCGGATTTCCAGGGCTTTTTCGCGTGCCAGATCAGGGAAACTCCTCTCGTAATACGCGGCAAGACCCTTTTGGATTTTGCTCACAGCCTCATCCTCCGAGAGGTACGGCTCTGCTAAAATTCTAATCGCCTCGCGCTTTAAGTAGGGAAGGGTGGGGTCCAGCCGTTCTGTTTCAAAAGCCCGTTCCACGGCGCGGTCGGGGGGATGGAAATGATGGCTGGGCCTGTTGTGGCAGTCCATGCAGTCCATGCGGCGCACTTCACGGGACGCGAGCTCCCCGGCCGTCAGGGGGTTTTCCGTCGAGACGTATTCCGTGGCGTGCCCCCCGCGGTCCACGACCTTGATCCAGGGAATCTCCTCCCGGCCTTCGTCACGGGCCGCATAGTAGATTTCCTTATTGATATTCATATGCCAGTGGATGCCGGCCGGGGTTCCGCGCTCCGGATCACCGCCTCCCACCTTAATCAGCATCTGGATCTGCCAGGGAGAGTTTGTCTCATCGGCCAGGTAGTGCTGAAAAACTTTTTGTTTCGCCCCGAAAAACTTCTCCGGCCAATGGCACTGTTCGCACGTCTCCTGGGCGGGTCTTAAGTCCTCGATGGGAGTGGGAATTGGGCGGGGGTACTTTTTGAGCGACACGGCATAGACCTGATAGGCCCCCGTGATTTTGGAGCGCACAAACCAGCTTGCGCCGGGCCCCACGTGGCACGACGCACAGGCCACGCGCGCGTGGGGGGAGTGCTGATACGCCGTAAACTCGGGCTTCATGACCTGGTGGCACACGAGCCCGCAGAATTCGACCGACTCCGTGAAGTGATACGCGCGGTAACCCGTAAGCGAGAGGAGCATCACCCCGGTCATCGCGACGAGAAATGCGCCCAACAAAAAGGCCCTGTGAGAGGGCCGGTTGAGATCGAGGCTGGGGAGCCTCGTCTGCCCCAGCTCGGGCCTCCTCTTCCTGCGCCTGCGCTCCCAAAGGAGACCCAAGAGAATGAGGATTACCCCCGCGGTCGCCCCCATGGGGCATACGAGGTAAATGACGACGCCCAGGTAGGCGTTCGTGTGGCGGCTGAAAAAATCCGTCACCATGAGGGGAAGACCAACCGCGGTATTTAAGCAAGCGATACCTATCCCAAATAAACTTACCGGGTTACGTATGAGGCCTACGGGTCTTAAAGGACGTTTATCCACTATGAGTGGGTCCCTTTTTGTCCATACTGCGGATCTTCGCAATGAGGGCAAGGACAAAGATTCCCAGGAGGGCCACGGTAACCCAGAGACCCTTGCGGCGGAAGTAGACCTCTTCGACCGCCTTTTCTCCCGCCTTCCGGGCCTCGTCTGCGTGGGCCAGGCCCTCGCCGGCCACCGATTTCACTTTCTCGATCGAAAAGGAATGCACATAGGCCCGGGTCTGCGTGAGCCGTGAAGAAGCCTCATGGAGCGTATACTCGGCGTCCTCCATGTCCATGCCAAAATGATGGGCGCGCTGGATACTTTCCTCGGCCCCCTGGATGCGGGCCTTCAAATCCTCAACTGCCGCGCGCATCGCCTGCGCCGTTTCAAATCCTTTTGAGCCCGGCTCATGACAGCGCGCGCAGAAAGACTCCGGCCCCGTGCCCAGCATCTCATCGGAGGTCTTTTGAATGGCGTGGTTTCCGTGGCACACCTCGCATTCCGGAAGCCCCAGGGCCTCGTGGACCATCTTGTGCGGGCTGGCCGCGAAAAGGTCGCGCGAGAGGCTGTGGCACTGGGCGCAGACATTCCCTACCGCAATCGCCCCTGGCTTGGAGGCCTCGTGAGAACCGTGGCAGCTCGCGCAATGCGGCGCCCCCCGGTCACCGGCCACAAGAAGAGCCTGTCCATGCACGCTGTGGGCGTAGTCCCAGTGCTGGTTCACGGGCAGCCCGTGACGCTTCATGAGATCCGCATCCGTGTGGCAGACGGCGCAGGTCCCGGGGATATTCGTGGCGTAAACGGGAGAGAGCGGGTCCTTGGCTGAACGGATGCCGTGCACTCCATGACAGCTCGTGCAGACCGCTACATCTTCATCCCCGGCGGCGTTTGCCTTGCCGTGCTGGCTCGTCAGATACTTCGCATACTGATCGGTGGGAAGATTAGGATTAAAGCGCCGCATAAAGGCGGGATCCGCGTGACAGCGCGCGCAGAAGCCGGGGATATCCTGGCGGGCGGGACGGCCCACGAATCCCTTTTCAAGGGCCATAGAAAGAGTCGGATCCTGTGCAGCAGGGTCACCCCCATGGCAGTCGGCGCAGGTTAAGCCCCGCTTAGAATGCACATCAACTTGAAAAAGAGCGGCGGGGCCGCGGGTTTGGCCCTCCAGCATCTCGTGGCATTCGGCGCACGTGTTTAAAGGCGCGGCCCAGGCTGACACCGCCGGCCACATGGCGAGGCTTAAGCCTGCAAGAGAAAAAATAAGACGCCGTATCAATGCCGAGCTATGAACCATTTGGCGTATACCGTCATCCCTATCATGTAGAAAACTGTCAGAAACCCCGCGAGCCAGGCGAGCCAATGCGCTTGGCCCCGGGCCGCCGGCCGGTCGAGCCAGGGGACTAAGATCAAGACCAGCCCCGCAAGACCCATGGCGACAATCGCCACAAGCTCCCCCTCAAGCCCCAGGATGTGCCCCGGGAAAAACTTGAGCGTCTGAAACATCCACAAAAAGTACCACTCCGGCTCGATTCCGGCCGGTGTCGGGGCAAAGGGATCCGCCTTCTCGCCCACCGTGGCCGGATAATAGGCGCTCAAGGCAAGCACTATCCCGAGCATGACCGACCAGGCGGCCAGATCCCGCAGGAGAAAATTTGGGATAAAGGGCATGGCGCGCTCCGACCGCACGGATAAAGGCCGGCTCATCCCCTGAAGCTGAACCATCATAAGATGCGCGCCCAATAGGAAGAAAAGGCAGACGGGGAGCGCCGCGATATGGAACCAAAAGAAGCGGGAAAGTGTCGCGTCCCCCACATCCGCCCCGCCGCGCAGGAAAGTGCTCAACACCTTTCCGATCACAGGGACGCTTGAGGCGATCTCCGTCCCCACTTTTGTGGCGAAAAAGGAGAGCGTGTTCCAGGGAAGGAGGTACCCGGTGAAACCAAAGCCCATAAGGAGAAAAAAAAGGAGACAGCCCGTGACCCAGGTGAGCTCCCGGGGCGGCCGGTAGGCCTTCAGGAAAAACGCGCTCGCCATGTGGATGAAGGCCGAGAGGATAGCCATGTTCGCCGCCCAGGCGTGCACCGAACGCACGAGCCACCCAAACTCGACCTTCGTCATGATAAGGCGCACCGACTCGTGCGCCTCGCCCACAGAGGGCCTGTAGTACAAAAGGAGGAGGAGCCCGCTCAAGATCTGCACCGCGACCAAGACAAGCGTCGTTCCGCCCAGATAGTACCAAAGAGAGTGGCCGTGGACCGGCACAGTCTTGTGCGTGACAAGCTCGCCCAAGCCCCCCAAGTTGTAGCGGGCTTGAAAAAAAGACTTGAGCCTCTCGCGGGCGCCCATGGGTGAACCCATCGCGTTATCCGGTCTTGGTGACCACGACGTCTTCCCCGCGCACATTCACCTCGTAGTTTTCCAGGGGACGCGGGGGCGGGCCGGAAATGACTTGTCCTTTGAGATCGAATCTCCCGTTGTGGCAGGCGCACCAGATGGAGCGGGAGGCATCGTCGTACTGAACCGTGCAGTTTAAGTGGGTACAGACGGCGGAGTAAGCTTTGAGTTCCCCCTCAAGGGTGTGCACCAAAAGCCCCGGCCGGTTCCCGAAGCGGAAGATCTTGGCCGAATTGGGTTTTAAGTCGCCTATCTTGGCCGCGACGACGCTGGATTGTGCGGCCTCAACGCCTGGAGGGGGCTTGAGATAACGCAGGATGGGATAGAAGGCGGCGGCCAGAATGGCAAGGAGCGAGCCGTTTAAGGCGGATTGACAGAAAGACCTTCGTGTGATGAAAAACCCGCGTGCTCCCGGGCGATCTGCCCTCATGTGACTTTACCCCCACCCAGAGATCGTATCAGAAGGTCTTGGAGACCGCAAGTGAGACGAGATGCGCCTTGTACTTTCCTATTTCAGCCTGCGAGCCGGGCTGGTAGTGGTAATACCCGTACTCGGCCCTGACCGAGGTGTCTTGAGCAAGCTCACAGCGGAGGCCGCAGGTGAGATCAATTTGACCAAAGTCCGCACCCAGCGGAAGCCCGGTCGACGTAAAATCGTTGAAATTGTCGGCCTCGGAATACTGCGCAGAGGCGTCGAGCGTAAGATTGGGTCTCATCATATAATCGGCCCCGACAAGCCAGGTATTGACGTCCGCGTTAAACACCGGGACCTGCCCGCTTGCGGCAAGCCTCGCCGGGGTCACGGTGGCCGCCGTCTGATGCGAGAATGAGCCCATCAGCATGAGCTCCCTAAGCACGTGGATGGTCAGGTCATAAGTATAGGTGTGTGAGGTAAACTCGCTTTTCCTCCTGGGCTCGCTTTCCGCGCGTGTCAGGTAATCTTTGTCCTGAAGCTGATAACGAAATGAGGTGCGGACCTTGCGGACGGGACGAAGGCTCACGCGCGCCATGATCTCATCCGTATCGATACTCATCCCGTCCATAAAGGCTGAACGGGCCGCGGTCGAACCGGGATCGGTCTCAAAGAGATCGTCATAGTCCTGGTTGTCCCGGCGGTGCCGGTAGTGGGTGGTGAGATCGACATAATGCACCGGGGTCACCCTGCCTCCCACGGTCACAGTCCCCCGATCGGCATCCGTAATCGTGTCGCGCTCGAAGCTGACAGCGCCGGTGGCGTAGCTCACAGACTGCTCTTCCAGCTTGATCCTGGACTGCTCAAGCTCTAGTTCCGAGTAGAGCGCCGTATAGGGGATCCCGGTGTAATGGATGTTGAGCCCCTCCCCCCACCTCACGGCTGTCGAGTCATTGGTGCTGATTTCGGCCTCTTCAACAAATCCGTCAGGCGTGCTGCCGCCCGAACTATTGGGATTACTATCCTCCGGATACCTGGAATTGCTGTCCCGGCTCACCAGTTCTGACTTAAGTTTAAGTCCCACTGCCACGTCCTCCCACTCATAGAGCACGGCATTTCCCACCCACGTATGGGTAAAATAATCATTATCAGCGGTGGCATCCCGCTTTTGCTTGGGGTTACTGAAATTGGTGATCACCCCGTTCTCATTCGTTTCAAAGATGTCTTCCAGTTCCGTAAAATTGAGATACGCGAACTGGTAACCCCCCGACGTAAAGAGTTTCCGGTCCCAAAACCACCTTTCTGCACCTAAGAAAGTTGTGTACAAATCGCTCTCCGGGCTTTGGAGTTGCCGCCGGATCTTTTTGTCGGAAGCTGTCGTGGTCGTGGAGAGGCTCTTTTCTACGCGGGTCGATTCGGTCCGGACGAATTCCACGTGCTGTTTCCCCGTGAGCCGCGCGCCGCGAAAGTCATCTGCGACTTCGAGCTCCAGCATATCCACCCGCTCATCAAAGTCCTGCCACGAGGGCCCGATAAAACGCGTGGTGCTCCCTTCCTTCACTCCCGCCCAGGTCAAACGGGATTTCGCCCCATCCTTAAACTCACGCTCATACGTAAAGGTGATTTCCGGCACGTCTTCCTTGCGGAGCCCGGTCTTAAAACCGAAGTGGCCGATCTCAAGTTCAAGATCTTTATCCGCATCCTGGCCGGACAAGGTGCCGAAGCGGTAGTACACGCCTCCGGTATTGTCAAAGTACTTGCTGAACTCATTGTAGTCAAACGTTAGAAAACCCAGACCTTCTTTTTTTAGCGTAATCTCCCCTCCCAGATCGTTCTGATCTATGAGGGCATGCGCCTCGGAGGAGAGCTGGGTGCCATCCGCGAGTCCATAATTAAACTCGAAGTCCTCCACGCCAAACACGTAACGATCGCGCATCCACTGGTGTTCCCGAAACTTAGGCCTGTCTCCATCCACAGAGATATATCGCAGCGGGAGAACAGAAATCCCAACCTCGGGATCCCCGGCCTGCGCCGGGCCGCCCCATGAGAGCAGAACCCACATCGCTCCGGCCGATAATAACCCGATGATCTTGGCGCGCATCATGCCCCCCTTAGCTTTTAATAGCGCAAATGGTCATCAAAATTCGAGCCGTGCGGTGCCGTGTGGCACCCGGCGCTAAAACATGTCCCTTGCGCAAGATTGGCCGTATGGCTTCTCTTGCCAATGGTCGGAAAATTAACCTGGGTATGGCACCGCAGACACAGGGTGCTGTCACGCGCGATCAGCATCTTCGCATGCATGGAACCATGCACCTTGTGGCAGGTCGTGCAGCCCTCGCGCAGGGCCTCATGCTCCCACACGAAGGGCCCCCTCTGCTCCTTATGGCATTTGTAGCAGGCCTCGTTGATGTCCTGAAGGGTCGTGGCTGACCAGGGCCTGACCTCGGTCCCGTGGGGGCTGTGGCAGTCGGCACAGCTCATCTTGCCCTCTAAGACAGGGTGATGAAAGGAAAGCTTAAATTCCATTTTCTTGTCCAGGTGACATTCAAAACAGGTGCTGGGGTCCTTCCGGGGATTTACAATCCCTCCCACACCCTTCCCGCCCCCCGCCGCCACGTGGAGGCTCCCCGGGCCATGGCACATCTCGCAACCCTGCCGTTCAAGACCCTCTCCCTTCACATTGATACGCGCATGGGTGGAAAGCTTAAATTCCTGGTGCTCCTTGTCGTGACACATGGCACACGTCTCGGTACCAACGAATGTCGCTTCTTCGGACTCCTCTCCTTGAGGCTCACCCTCATCGGCCCACACCGATGTGGCACCCAATAGACACACGGCAACGAAAGCAATCCCCCATCCCGCCTGTTTCATCAAACCTCTTCGTGAGCCGCGCATATTTGTGCCTCCTTGGGCTATTCAGATTGTGCGGGAGTGCCCGCCGTATCCGTGCCCGCCGCACCACCCGCAGCCGGAGGGGTCACCCCCTCGGGATGCGACGCGGGATCCGCAAGATCGGTGCCCTGTTCCCATTCCATAAGATTGGCGGCTCCGTCCTGGTCGGCATCTTCCTGATCCAGGAGGTGGAAGTCCGCCTCCGCCAGGATCTTGGCCGCCCCTCCGGGCTTCGTGGCCTTGAGACTCAACCCATAGACATTGAGGTCATCCGCCTTTCCCATGGCCCCCTGGTGGCAGACCTTGCAGGAATAGGCCTTCGCGTCCTTCCCCGGATAGGCTTTTTTGAAGGTCATCAGGTTCTGAACCGTCGCCTCTGCGCCCGGGCAAACGGAAAAAAGAATAAAACTTGAGACGATTAAGAGACCTGCACGGGACATGTGACTTCCTCCTTTAAAGGACCACGGTTTAACCATTCCATAAAATGCTCTACCTGATCATGCAAGATAAGTTCACACGCCGGGAGGTGCCTTCCCCGTTCCTTGAGCGCGGCTTGGGACGCGGCGGTAAGATCATCGATATTCTTAAGGTGCACGCCGCGCACCTCGCCCGCCGCGGGGTCCACGTTGCGGGGGACGGCGAGATCCAATAGATAAACGGGTCTCCCGCTGCGGCGGGTCATGACGGCGAGCATGTCCTCGCGGCTTAATACATAATGGGGTGCCTGGGTTGAGAGTACGGCGAGATCCACCTCTTCCAAATATCTCATCCCCTCTTCCCACGAAGCCCATCCTGCCCGGCAAATCTCCGCCAGGTCCTGGGCCCTGGAGAGGGTGCGATTGACGACCCAGAGCCGGCCCAATCCAGCCTGGGTGAGATTCCGGGCCGTAGACTCCGAGGCCTTGCCCGCCCCCCAAACGAGCGCGCTTCTACATTCAAGATCCTGTCCCAAGGACTCGCGCGCCCAGCGCACGACCATGGATCCTATGGAGGTCTGCCCCTTTGCGATATCGGTTCGCGAACGCACGAGGTGCGCGCAGTGAAATGCCTTCTGAAAAAGCCGGTTTAAAATGGAATCCGCGGCCCCCGCGCTTACGGCCGCGCCATAGGCGTGCTTGACCTGGGCCGTGATCTCGGTTTCTCCCAAAATCATGGAATCCAGACCTGCCGTCACGCGAAAGAGGTGGTGCGCCGCCTCCCGCCTTTCCATCCAGTACAAGTGTGCCTCGAATTCGGAAGGCTCCAGATGACTTAAGCCCGCTAAAAGCTCCACTCCTTGAGCGCGCGCTTCGTGGAGATTACCACTTACCGCGTAAAGCTCCGTCCGGTTACAGGTAGACAAAATAACCGCTTCCTGAATGGAAGCGGTTAAGAGTCCTGGGAGGGCCTTTGGTAAATCCCGTGACGGGATGGAAAGCCGCTCGCGCAGATGGATGGGCGCGGTGCGGTGATTCATTCCTAAGACGGATAGGGACATGACCCTCCCAAACAAACGCTGTTTGAGCCCCCATGATAAGACAGGTCCGGGGAGACTACTATGATACAGGTCATAGAGCCAACGATCATAAATTAACCCCTAGTATAAGTTACAAGAAGGGGTCAGGTGAAGAACGAATATTAATACTATAGGCTGGGCGCTTAATTGCAGTTTCGCAGGATACCCTTAAGCTGCCGGGGGGCTAATATCGTAATCCAGCCCCTGCCGGACGAAACCCATCCCTTTTGCTTGAGGTGCGCCAGCGTGCGGATGGAGGTCTCCCAGCGCGTGCCCACCATACGCGCGAGCTCCTGGTGCGTAATGGGAACGGTCCGGCCGAAGGAATTTCGGAGTTTTAAGAGGACGTGCACGAGCCTCTGCTCCACGCTGGCCTGGGAGAGGCTGATCATCTCCGCCATGTGGCGCATGCGGTCGCAGCAGCTTAAGAGGACCCGGGATGCGAACTTGGGGTAGCGGCTTAACAGTTTAAGAAACGCGGCCCTCGGTATGCGGAGAAAGCTCGCATCCGTAGCCGCCACGGCGCGTGTGGAGTAGACGCCCCCCCCATCCAGGGCGGAGATCCCGCACAGGGCCTCGTCGGGCGTCAGGATAAAAATGGTGGCGTACCCCCCGTTTAAGGTGTGTTTAATAAGATACACCCAGCCGCTTTCGATGATCCAGACAAACTCGGCCGGGTCCCCTTCATCGAAGATGACCTTGCCCTTCTTAAATTTAAGGAATTCCAGCTCCCGGGATAGGCCCCTCCGCGCCGAGCTCGGCATGGAGCAGAAATAGGAGATCCGGTCCAGGGAATCGAGGGTAATCATGGCGGTACCAAGATACCCCCTCGGCACGAAGTCTTCTATGATTAAGATCAGGGTTTGGGAGAGTGATTGAGGAAAGCCGCCAGGCCTTCGGAATTGGTGATCGTGGTCTTGCCGCGTGAAGATTGAATCAAGCCCTGCTGCTTGAAACGGCTCAAGATCCGGATGGCCGTCTCATGGGTGGTGCCGGCGATCTCGGCAAACTCCTGGCGGGTCAACGGGATGGTACCTGAAAATTTCTTGCCCAATACGAGCAGGGTATGGGCGAGCCTAAGTTCCGCCGGTTCGTACAGCCGGCAGCCGGCCCGTTCCACGATCCTCAAGCGCTCGCAGAAAAGGCACATGACGTCTTGCGTGAAATCAAAAGACCGCCTCATGATGCCGTGCATGGCCTGAATGGGAATGCGCATGACGGTCGTGGGCTCCGCCGCCACGGCATCCGCAGGGTAGGGCTTGCGGTCTAAGGAAGGAAGACAGCAAAACACCTCGCCGCGGGTCATGACACAAGTCGTACTCACCTTGCCGTCGGCCAGGACTTTTAAAAGATGCACGCGCCCGCTCTTGACGAGCCAAACGGCATCGGAGGGCTGGCCCTCATAAAAGATGACCTCTCCTTTGGCAAAATGCTTTTCGGACGAGGCCTCCGCCAGACGGTGCTGGTCTTCCCGGCTTAAACGGCGGAAGGGATCTGTCTTTTGAAGGAGCGCGCCATTTTCGGTCATACCGCGCACTCTCCCTGACCCACGGTGAGCTTAAATTCCTCTTTTTGATCCCAGTCCACGTACACGCCGCGGTTCGTGTCGTACTCCTCAACTTGGGCGAGGTCCTTCAAGGCCTCACGCGCGGCCTCGCGGTCGAGGCGTCTTAAGTACGCTGCGATCGATTCACCCGGGGCGCGTTCCTTGCGATAGAGCGCAATAATACGCTCAACCGCCTCGGGCACCTTTTTGGTAGGGAGCTTCATGATGGCGCGTCCTATCTGGCAGACTTCCTGGTCCATGCCGCCCCCGAAGAACATCTGCACATGGGGAACCTCACGGCCGTTACGAGTTCCCACCGCCCCGTGAAAGCCTAAGGCCGCGACGTGGTGCTGGCCGCAGGAATTGGGGCAGCCGCTGATTTTGATGGTCAAGTCCTTGACGTCCTCGTACTTCCCATTGCCCTGGGCAAACATCTCGTTCAAGGCCCGCGCAAGTCCTTTCGAGGACGTGATCCCGAGATTACAGGTATCCGCCCCGGGGCAGGCCAGGACATCGTAGACCTGTCCTGCCCCCGCCTTGGGAAAACCCAATTTTTGAAGCTCCACATAAAGAGCCAGGACATGTTCGTCACGGACCCAGCGGATGAGCACGTTCTGGGTAATGGAAAGCCGCACCTTGCCGTCGGCAAAACGGGTTGATAGTTCAGCCATGCCCCTCATCTGGGCGGGGGTCATATCCCCAATAGGAATGAGGACCTCGACCGTGGAGTAACCCTTGTGCTTCTGGGGGAAGACGTTGGCCGCCTTCCAATGATTGAACTCGGGGCTCGTGAGCATCACCTTTGGCGGCGGGTTTTTAGGAGAGGGGGGAGGGGCCTCCTCCCACTTGGCTTTATATTCCTCGATATCCGGGTACCTGACGCCCTGGGCCTTCAAGGCTTCGGCCTCTTGCAAAACGCGCTTTTTAAATTCTTCAAAACCAATTTTTCTTACCAGAAACTTCATACGGGCTTGGTTTTTGTTGACGCGGTCTCCGCATCGGTCTTGAATCCTGACGATCGCGTGCATGAGCCGGAGAAAATCCTTTTCCTGGACAAAGTCGGACAGGAGCTGGCCCACCATCGGGGCTGCCCCCAAGCCCCCGCCCGCATACATCTTAAATCCGCACACGGGTTTTCCGTTTACAGCCTTTATCTTGGGGACCAGGCCAATTTCGTTAAACGTCACCTGCCCCTCATTCTTATGCGAGGAGGCGAAATTGATCTTAAACTTGCGCGGGAGCTTCTGGCTGTCGGGGTGCCTTAAGAAATACGCGGAGGTCATGCGCGCATAGGGGGTGACGTCAAAAGGCTCTTCTGAACTCACCCCCGCCATGGGATCGGCCACCACGTTTCGGATGGAGTTGCCGCAGGCCTCCCGCGTTGTCAGGCCCGCCTCGTACAGAAGGCGCAATACGGTGGGCGTATCCGGGGTCTGGACGAAGTGTATCTGGATGTCCTGCCGGGTCGTGATGTGGCCCAGTTTGTGCGCGGTGTAGTTATCGATAATATCGGCGATACGCACGAGCTGATCGCGGGTTAAGATCCCCGAGGGGATCTTGATCCGGATCATGTGGTTCGTGCCGCCCTGCCTCTGGCCGTAGACCCCCCTCATCAGGCGAAAGGGCCTGAACGTATCGTCAAAAATCTCCCGCCTCAAGTAGCGGCTGACCATCTCGCTAAAATCAGAAAGATCCTTCTCAACTTCCACTGGAAGGGGTATCCCGGAAGGTTTGAGGGCCCGCGAGGTTAGTGCGCTGTTCGTTTCCATAACTAGTTCCTTTTAAAGGGCTTATAGATTTAATAAGGCGGGGTGCGTCACTGCTCGGTGATGTACGTCACCTAGCGTACCACAAGGGCGGCTGCCCGGTCAAATGCCAGACACGCTGTCGTGTCTGCCAGACACGACAGCGTGTCTGGGTCACGGGGGGGGTGCTACCAAATCCTTGGTGTGGTGCTTAATAGACTTTCCCTGAACGAGATAGATCACATCCTCCGCAATATTGGTGGCATGATCGGCCACCCGCTCCACCTGGCGGCTCACGAGGATGAGGCTCAAGGACCGTGTGATCGTCTTGGAATCTTCCAGCATATAGGTCAAAAGGGCGCGGA
Organism: Candidatus Omnitrophota bacterium; assembly: GCA_016190205.1. Taxonomy (GTDB): domain Bacteria; phylum Omnitrophota; class JACPQZ01; order JACPQZ01; family JACPQZ01; genus JACPQZ01. The sequence goes on from JACPQZ010000038.1 coordinate 25,867, forward strand.
AAATCTGATGATCGAGTTCGTCCACTTCCCGGTCCCTTAGGCAGACTTGACGCGCGAGCCCCGCGTCCTTCCGGACAAAGGCATCCAGGCTATCCTTAAACATCCCCTGCGCGAGATCAGCCATGCGGGTGAGATTGACCAGGGGTTTTAAGGGGGGCTCCTTGATAAGGTCCAGAACCCGCTCGGCAATATTGACCGCGAGGTCCCCCACGCGCTCGAGGTCGTTATTGAGCTTAAAGGCCATTGCAATGAACCTCAAATCGACCGCCTCCGGCTGGTAGAGCGCCAAGAGCTTTAGGCACCTCTCATCGATCGCGATCTCAAGCTGATCGATTGATTTGTCCGCCTGGATCACGCCCTCCGCAAGTTTCGGATCCCGCGCGACCAAAGACTTCACGGCCTTACCGATGGCCTCCTCTGCAAGGCCAGCCATCGTCAACAGATCCTGCCTTAACCCTTTAAGTTCCGCCTCGATGCGCTCACGCATGGCCTGCCCCTCTCATCCAAAACGACCTGTGATATATGCCTCGGTCCTTTTATCCGTTGGGTTCGTAAACATAGTCTCCGTCTGGTCAAATTCCACGAGTTCTCCCATCAGCAAAAACCCAGCCACATCTGAAACCCGCGCCGCCTGCTGCATGTTGTGCGTGACGATGACAATAGTATAGCGCGCCTTCAGGGTATACAACAGCTCCTCAATCTTGCCCGTAGCGATGGGGTCCAGGGCCGAACAGGGCTCGTCGAGGAGCAAGACCTCCGGACCCACGGCCAGGGTGCGCGCAATGCAGAGGCGCTGCTGCTGCCCTCCGGAAAGCCCCAGGGCGTTTTTGTGGAGGCGGTCCCGGACCTCGTCCCAGAGGGCCGCCTGCTTGAGACTGCGCTCCACCACTTCATCGATCACCCTGCGGCTCCTCTCTCCGTTCACGCGCAGCCCATAGGCGACATTTTCATAGACCGATTTGGGGAAGGGATTGGGCTTTTGAAAGACCATCCCAACCCGCTTGCGGAGCGCACTCACGTCCAAGTTGGGGTCGTAGAGATCCTGTCCGTACAAACACATGCGGCCTTCTATGCGCGCGCCGTCAATGAGATCGTTTAAGCGATTCAAACAGCGTATGAGCGTGGACTTCCCGCAGCCGGAAGGCCCGATGAGGGCCGTCACCTGATGCTCACGAAACGGCATGGTAACGTTCGAGATAGCGTGCGCGGTCCCATACCACACGTTGAGGTCTTGTATTTCCATCGCTGCCTCTTGAGCTCTTACCGCCTCCTCCATCTTCTCTCCTCCCTCCTCCTTCCTAAATCTGCGCGCCCTGAAAGCGCGTCCTAAGCCTTGCCCGTATCACGATCGCGGCCCAGTTGAGCATGAGCACGATCCCCACAAGAAGAAGGGCCGTCATAAACACCATGGGCTTGGAGGCCTCGACATTGGGCGATTGAAAACCCACGTCGTAGATATGAAACCCGAGATGCATGAAGCGCCTTTCCAGGTGAAAAAAGGGGAAGTTAAGATCGAAGGGAAGCTCGGGCGCAAGCTTCACCACCCCTGTGATCATGAGGGGCGCCACCTCCCCCGCCCCCCGCGCCATCGCGAGGATCATGCCCGTCAAAATGCCCGGAAGGGCGGAAGGCAGGACGACGCGCCAGATGGTCTGAAACCGGGTAGCCCCGCAGGCTAAAGACGCCTCACGGTAGGAACGCGGAACCGCCACCAGCGCCTCTTCTGTCGCGACGATAACCACAGGAACAGTCAAGAGGGCAAGCGTAAAAGATGCCCACAAAATTCCCCCTCCTCCAAAGGTCGGCGTAGGAAGCCGCTCCGCGAACAGCAAGCGGTCTAGTGTTCCCCCCACGAGGTAGCAGAAGAACCCCAGCCCAAAAACCCCGAAGACGATCGAAGGGACCCCGGCCAGGTTATTGACCGCAATGCGGACCGCCGAAACCAGGGGACCTTTGTGCGCGTACTCATTGAGATAAAGCGCCGTCAAGACCCCGAAGGGCACAACGGCCACCGCCATCATGAGGGTCATGAGCACCGTACCGAAGATCGCAGGGGCCACCCCGCCTTCCGAGTTGGCCTCGCGCGGCTCATCGAAAATGAATTCCTTGAGGCGCGACGCGTACACACCCAGCCGCCCGAACCAAGAGAGGCTGTTGGGGGCGTGCACCCGCACGATGGAAGAAATCGGAAGCTCCTTCTTAAAGCCCTCCACCGTGGCCAAGGTCACGCGGTAGGCCTCATCCTGGGAGCGCAGAACCGTAAGTTCCTCCGCGATTTTTCCGTACCGCTCTTCAAGCCGGCGCATGGCCTCCTCGTGCGCGGCCCGCACACGCTCCATCCCCTGGGCACCCAGTCCGTATCTTAGCTCGTTACGGCGCAGGGCCAAACGCTCCCGCTCCATCGCGTCATTGAGTTTGCCGATCACATGCCGTTCGATGTGACGGATTTTTTTTGCCCGGGCCCGGGCCGCGCGCATTTCTTCATGAAGCTGCGGCAAAAGTCTGTTCTCGTCCGAAATTTTTGCTTCGGGCGTTTCGATCCCCCGGATAAACCCAAAAAACGGGCCCCATTCGAGCCTTTCGACGACCACCGCGTCCTTTGGCTTCGTGCGCCTGATAACCTCATGGTCATTAAGCCACACGAAGTCCGTTCCATAAAACTCCCTGTCGGCGATCCGGTAGAAGGTTCTCGTGAAGCCGCTCCCCACGTCCCACGTCCCACGTCCCACGTCCCTCATATATTCCCTGCCTTGCACCACCCCCAAATAAACCTTCCCAGTACCGTCCTCAACCTGCCAGAGCGGCCTTGGCCAGAAGGCCCCCAGCCCCATGTAGAGGATGAAACCCAAAAGGGACGCAATCATGATGAGCGAAAGTCCCAGCATCATGCCGGAAAGCCAGGTGTAGAGGCGGTCTTTCATAATCCCGCAAGCCTCGCGCGCAGTTTAAGCCGGACGATCTCCGCCGCCGTATTCACCACAAACGAGATGCCAAAAAGAATAAGGGCGGCCACGAAAAGCACCCGGTAGTGACTGCTTCCAAAAGGCGCCTCCGGAATCTCCACGGCGATGTTTGCGGAGAGCGCCCGGAAACCGTTAAAGATCGACCAGTCCATGATGGGGGTATTGCCCGTCGCCATGAGGACGATCATGGTCTCCCCCACCGCCCGCCCAAAGCCCACCATGACGCCCGAAAAAACCCCGGATCCGGCGGCCGGGAGAACCACCCGCGTGGCCGTCTGCCAGGCCGTCGCCCCGCAGGCTAAAGACGCCGAAACCAGATGCCTCGGCACCGAGCTAAAGGCATCCTCGCAAATGGTAAATATGATAGGAATAATGGCAAACCCCATCGCCCAGCCCACGACGATTGAGTTGCGCTGATCATAGCGAATCCCGGCCGCTTGGTTCATCCAGAGGTCAAACCGTCCGCCAAACAGCACACGCTCGAGCCAGGGTCCCAATAGTGCCGCCGCCCAGAGCCCGGCCGCGATCCAAACACAAAGGAGCCAGAGCTCACGGCTTGAGGAAAAGGTGCCGGATGGCGCACGCCCCTTTGCGCACAGGAGCATCCCCAAGAAGACCACTCCGGGAACTACGAGGGGGACGATGAGGACCGACACGATGTGGCGCTCAACCAAAGGGGCGAGTACCAGACCCGCCACAAATCCCAGGACCACGCTCGGAAGAGATGCCATGAGTTCAATCACCGACTTACACGGGCCGCGCAGCTTCTTGTCCAGAAATTGCGAGGTATAGAGAGCCCCAAAAAGCGCGAGCGGCACGGAAAAGAGCATGGCATAAAGAGTCCCCTTAAGCGTCCCAAACACAAGCGGCACGAGCCCGAACTTGGGCTCAAAGTCATCCGTCGCGCCGTGGGACTGCCAGGTGTGCTTGGGCTCATCATGGCCCTCATACCAGACCTTGCGAAAGAGGGTCTTGAGACTCACGTCTGGATGGGGATTCGCAATAAACCAGTGCTCGAGCCGGCCCGGACCATCTGTAAACACAGCCCCGTCCGCCTTGGGGGCAAAAGCCACAGCTTCTGGGACGAACCCTAAAGCCCGCTCCGCGAGCGCCCGTTCGGTGGTCATGTGCATGAGGCGCGCCTTTCCATCCTCGAACACAGCCACAAAGCTCTTGTCGCGCGGAGAAGGAATGAGTGTCCGGACCGGAGAAGAGTGCAACTGGAAGGGATGGATAAGGGTGAGCTTTTTCCCGTCACGACTTACTGGATCCCCCACCAGTGACCAGGTAGACACGCTCCCGTCGCTGCCACCTACTACAAAAGACCGGCCGCCCAAAAGCGGGGTCAGGCCCGTCACCGCACCTTCCGAAACAGCTCGGACTATCTCCGCGAGCTCGGGCTCCCCCTCCCGTCTGAATTTGAACCGCGCGACTTCCCCCGCCCGCGTCCCTACCAGTAGCCCCGCGCCGTCCTCCAGAACAAGGACTGTGGTTGGAGCGCCGACATCCTCATACGAAAGGATATCGCTTTTTGTCTCCAAGACGGGCTCCCCAACTAAAGGCCTCTGTATCGCTATTCGGCTTAAGACAAGTCTCTGCTCATCCAGGATACATGCGATGACGCCATAGTCCGCGCTCCACGCATGGGAAAGAGCCGAGATAGGGTGCCCAGGCTCGATCTCGACCACCGCCTCGCGCTCAACGCGCGGTACGGTCTTTGGTTCCGTCCCCTCAAAACCCGTGTCAAGCGCGAGCTCGCCCACCCACACCGCCCCAGTATCCGTCCCCAGCGCAACGGTTGAGCCGTCGCCGGAGCGGGACGCGGCTTGAACGACCGCTCCATCCAGCCCCGCGAGCTCGACCTCCTGAAGCAGCCTGCCATCTTTGAGTGAATGCACAAACGCCTTTGGGGCACCGGCAATGATAAGCGCCTCTTCGCGGCGCTCGTCCACGAGCACAAGTCTTGGCTCTTCCCCGGCCCCCGCGAGTCGAAGCGCGGACACGCGCTCCATGCGCGCCCCGGACAAGAGCGGCAGGGCCTCAAAAAACAAAAAGGCCCCAATCCCCAATATGGCCGCTATGACCAAGGCCGCATTGGCCGCTATAAAAATGCCCGCCAGACGGTCCTCTATCCTGGCGCGCCGCCTGAAGGGTAATTCTCTTTCGGTTTGCGTTCTCAATGAAGCTTCGCCCGCTCTGCCTCTGCTATTTCCTTCGCCAGAGGGACATAACCATCCTTCACCACGACCTCCTGCCCCTCGATGCTCAAGACATACTCCAGAAACTGTTCGACCAACGGATCCAGAGGCCGCCCCGGCGCCTTATTGACATATACATAAAGGTAACGGCTCAAAGGGTACGAGCCCGCGTACACATGGTCCGGAGTGGCCTCGTACACGCTCACGCTCCCAGGCGCCTGTAGCGGGACGGCGCGTACCCCGGCAGTCCGGTAACCCAGGCCGCTGTAACCAATGCCCGCCCGGTCGTTCGTGATGCCCTCCACCACAGCGGCAGAACCCGGCTGTTCCTTGACCGAATTTTTAAAATCCCCTTTGCTCAAGGCATGCTCTTTGAAATATCCATAAGTTCCCGAGGCAGAGTTCCGACCGTACAAACTGATCGGTAAAGACTCCCACTCGCCTGCAAGACCCTGTTCGCCCCATGTCGTAATGTCCCGGGGGGCCCCGCTCAAGCGCGTGCTCGAGAATATGGCATCCACTTCTTGAAGGGTAAGCCGTTCGATCGGGTTATCCTTGTTGACATAGACGGCCAGGGCATCCAGGGCCACGCCCACGGCCGTGGGCTTATAGCCAAACTTTTTCTCGAAGGCGTCTATCTCACTTGACTTCATCGGCCGCGACATGGGCCCGAGCTGGGCCACTCTGGAAATCAAGGCCGGAGGCGCCGTGGTGGAACCCTTTCCTTCGATCTGAATCCTGACGTTAGGATACTTCTTGCGGAAGCCCTCGGCCCAAAGGGTCATGAGGTTATTTAAAGTGTCCGACCCCACGCTCGAAAGATTTCCGGAAATTCCCCCCACCGTCTGATAGGGGGGTAGCCCAGGATCTACGGCCAAGACGCCCTCCCCTGTGCCCGCCCGCGCAAGATGCGCGCCGGCCGCTAGAGCCACGACCGCAGCCACCAGTCCGAATCGTTTCATCGTCACACCGCGTGTGTTTAAAACTTGGTCACCCAGTCCATTTGAACGGTGTCAAAATGATTCTTGGACCCGGTGACCTCCTTCGTATCAAAATATTTCACTCCAAACGTTGAATTTTCGAGGACCGCTAGTTTCACCCAAAATACGTTCCCCTTGTGGTTGGTTCCTCCACCGCCAAAGTCGGAGTCCACAAAACCGTCGAATGCCGCATCGGGTTCAAGGCGTTGAATGAAATAGCCCGCCTCCCAGCCTTCCACAAGATCCCAGGGCCTCTTGGCCTTTCCCAGCTTAAGGCCCACATGGTAGCCGTTTTCATCCGACTCCACCGAGGCGTTGTGGACCCAGTCACCGAAGGCCGAGACAGGAAGGGCGCCCACCTTCGAGGAGATCTCGACCGAGGGGTTGAGTTCATTGAAATCATCCACGGCGGCACTGTTTCCGCTCGGGGTGTTGACGAGCGCATTCTTCGCAGAATTCTTATAGTCGTAGTAGGCAAAGGCCCCCTTAACCTTAAGCTGATTTAAGAACGGGGTGTCGGAGCTCTCGAAAGGCTTCAGGGCGAGCCCCGCCTGTCCCCCCCACAGGCTGGGGTTGTCCGTCCCAAATCCGTCGGAATCGATCGGAAAGGCACCCGCGTTTAAAAAGGCTCTCACCGGTCCCAAATCCTTCTCAAGCTGGCCGGAAGCCCCCGCAAATCCCAGCTCTTCGTCCCACACCAACGGGCTCGCAGTCCAGAAAGGATTCTCGAAAATCCCCCCTTTAAGCCTTAATGATTCCACGACCGCCACGCTCGGGGCGTATTCTACGTACGCCAAGTCCAGATTGAAGGTCTTCTTCGAGAAAGTATCGTCAAAAGTCTGATTGGTGGATACCGGGTCCGTGAGACTCCCGGTTGCCAAGCGCGCTTCGACTTTCAGTTCATCCGTGACCCTGCCTTCCATGCCGAGGCGGAGACGGATGCGCTGACGGTGGAAATCTGCATTCGCGGTGCGGTCGCGGTATTCGTCCCGCAGGCGAAGCTCACCCTTTAATCTCCAGTTCCGGCTCCACTCGGGGACGATGTCCTGGGCGATTTCCTGATCCCGTTCCTCTTTCGTTTCCTTTATTTCCTGGCGGATCAAACCCGCCTCCACACTGGAGAGCACCCCCTTGTCCACCAATTTGTCCAAGAGGATATCCATCTCGCTTAAGGCCTGGGCCTGCGCATGGCACAAGAAAACGCCTAAGCAAGACAAGACAAAACCACGCACCACTCGTGACATAAGTTTCTCCTTTTCATGACACGACTACACTACAAGACGAGTGTTAGGAATAAATAGAGGAGATGTAATACCTGTGTAAGGTTATCGGTGAGGAGAGGCCGCAAGCTTAAGTTCCGTTTTAAACGTGAGGGTGACCCGGACGCCGCCTTCCTCGCGGTTTTGTACCTGGATCACTCCCCCGTGAAGCTCCACGAAGGTCTTGGAGATCGCAAGCCCGAGGCCCGTCCCTTGCTCAATCGGTTTGGTTGTGAAGAAGGGATCAAAGATTTTGGGAAGGTCCGCTTCGGAGATGCCTGGCCCCGTATCCTCAACGCTTACACTGACTACGGAGTCCCCTAAAACAAAGGGACGGGTTTTTCCGCCGCCAGGAAAGCTGTCCAAGTCTCGGATCCTATCGACCCGGGTCTCGATGCGCAGTATGCCGCTCACGGGCATGGCATCTATGGCATTCGAGATGAGGTTCACCAAAACCTGCATGATCTTCTGTCTGTCCAACATGAGCGGGGGAAGCCCGGGTGTAAGCCCCATGATCGGATTGATACACGAACCTCTCAATTTGTGTGTGACCTGAAGAAACGCCTCCTCAACCAGTGCATTTAAGTCCGTGGGCTCTGGCTCGATGCGAACCGGGGCTGAATACTTGAGCAGTCCCTTGATAATTCTGTCCGCACCCTCCACCGCATAGACCATATCGTCCAGCACACCTTTTAAGTCGTCCTCCGTCATACGGTCGAGGTCCTTCGTAATGCGTTCCACGCCCAGCCGCAACAGCGTGAGAGGTGTCTTGACCTCATGCACGATCGAGGCCGCCAGGCGGCCAATGGATTCGAGCTTCTCTGCCTGGATGAGCCGGGCATGCTTTTCTTTAAGCTCCGCCGTGCGCTGTTCCACCCTTCGCTCGAGCTCCTCATAAGCCCACCGCACGGCTTTCTCCCCCCTCTTACGCTCGCTGATGTCAATGATGGCGGCCAGGATAAAGGCGCCCTCCGATGTCCGGATGGGATTTAAGCCGATCTCCACGGGAATCTCCGTGCCGTCCTTGTGGCGGGCGTAGAGATCGCGGCCTTGCCCCATGGGGCGTGCAGTTGGAGCGTGAAAGAACTCCTTGCGGTGCCTCTCGTGCGCGCCTTGAACACGGCTGGGGATAAGGAGTTCCACCGGCCGCCCGACGAGTTCACTCCGGGCGTATCCAAAGGTGGACTCGGCCTGGGCATTGGCAAGCACGATGCGCCCTTCGCCATCCACGACGAGCATCGCGTACGGCGCCCCCTCCACCGTCAGGCGGAACTGTTCCTCCGCCTCCTGCCGCTCGAAGAAAATCGCCGCCACGAGGAGCCCTGAAACGGTAATAAAGCCCATAAAAATCTGCGTGAAGAGAAACGACTCCGGGGGGGACTGCGTCGAAAACGGCCCCAGGCCCGTGCCTGCTCCCTTGACCGCGAGATACGCCATCGCCATGATTGAGAGCATCACCCCGCTCGATCCGAAGCGAACCCCTGCCCAGATAATGAAGGGAAGCACCGCCCAAGCGAGGGGATATTTGTTGACGGCAAAGGCAGAGTGGCTGCCGAAGATGAACTCGCTCACCGCAACCCAGGCGCACACGAAAGCGATCGCTTCACCCCAACGCCTGGGAGTCCAGTCGAGCCTGGAAAACTGTCCCCAGGTGATGATCAGCGGGGTTACGATGCAAACACCGATGAGATCCCCCAGCCACCACGTGAGCCACGTTTGGGCGAACGCCGCCGAACCCACAAATCTGCCGAGCCACAGACCTGCGACGCCGCATGTAGACGCGATGAGGCACGCCACTATTCCAATTCCCAGAAACATGACCATGTCACGGGAGCGGTTGAACGGGTTCTGTGTCCCGACCCAGTTCCGGATAAGAAACGCCCCTGCCAGGGCCTGGAGAGTTGACCCCGTGGCGATCGCGCATGAGACCAAAAGTCCCGCCATACCCGCCGTCGGCATGTGGATAAAAAATATGAGGTTGGCCAGGAAGGAACCCATCCAAATACCGGGCCAAATGCGGGGGCCGCGAAGCAAGGTGCCTGCAAGCGCTAACCCCGAGGGCGGCCACAGGATGGTGACGTTACCCGGCGGGATAGCAAAAAGAAAGCCGAATAACGCGGTCGTCAGGTATGCGACGGCCATGATGCCGATCTCTAAAAGTTTTTTCATAGCGGGAGTGTAAACATAAATGCGGAGCCTTGATCGGGCCTGCTGGTAACCCAGACCCGGCCCTGGTGCGCCTCTACAATATGCTTGACGATGGCAAGTCCTAAGCCGGTGCCGCCCAGACTGCGGGAGCGGGCCTCGTCAACGCGGTAAAAACGCTCGAAGATCCTGGGAAGATCTTTCTCCGGAATCCCGATGCCGGTATCTTCAACGGCAATCTCCACATGATGGTCCCGGCTGCGCGCCGATATGGACACGGACCCGCCGTCGCGGTTGTAACTTACTGCATTACCGATCAAGTTCATAAAGACCTGGCGGATCCTCTCGGGATCCGCCTGAATGCGCGGCGCGTTTTCAAAATCCGTCTTCACAGTCAGACGTCTCTTTTCAATGGGCTGTTTGAGCAGTGAGAGGACCTCGTCCACAATGGGCTTAAGCTCTATCGCCTTAACCCGGGGAGGTGATTCCTTGAGTTCCAACTGGGCCAGCTGCAGGAGATCATCCACGAGGCGGGTAAGCCTTGCCGCTTCCTGGTCAATGAGCTCCACGAACCTCCTGTTATTCGCCGGATCATTGATAGCACCGTCTTTCAACGTTTCCGCGAGACTCCTGATGCCGGTTAACGGGCTCTTGAGCTCGTGCGAAACATTGGCAACAAAGGCCTTTCTCAAACGTTCATACCTGTAAACTTCTGTGAGGTCCTCAAACACCATGACGACCGAAGGACGCGCACTACCCAGGGCCCGTCCCAAAACCGCCGTCGCACGAAGCGTCCTCTCCGTAGGCTGGTAGATGGTAAACTCTCGGTTTGCCGTGAGCCCCTGGGCGCGAACTTCCTCAACCAGTTCATTTACCTCGCGCAATCTTACCACCTCGAGAAGCGGCTTACCCGGCGCTTGGGCCAAATCCGTGCCGAAAAGAGACGCCGCAGAGGGGTTCAAGATGGCGATGCGGTCCTCCGCATCCAGTGCCAGGACACCCTCTGCCATACTCTCCAAAACCGCCTGGGCCTGATTCTTTTCGGTGGAGAGAGTATGCATCTCATTCTTAAGCAGACGCGCCACGGCATGCAAGGCTCGCCCTAACTCATTGATCTCTGGGATATTTGATCTCGGTGCCGGACCACCCCACCCTCCCTGCGCTATGGATCTTGCCTGATCCGTAAACCCTGTAAGCGGACGCACAACCTTGCGGGAAAACACGAGACGTAAAAGCAGGGCGAGCACAAGGCTCGCACCCAGGCCTGCTGAAAGGGCACGTGCAATATCGTCCCCCACCGGCATGACCGCCCCCGTGAACGCAAGCGCTGCGATCACACAAGCCATGATGCTAAGGAGAAAAATTTGGTGGAGGGAAATTTTCATGAATGTATTTTTTAAGAGTTACCTATCGATCAGAAACCGGTACCCCACATTTTTGATAGTGAGAATGCGCTTTCCGGCAGCCCCAAGCTTTCGGCGGAGCTGGCTTACATGAAGATCCACCGTCCTAGACTCTATGTCCAGCGAGCGCTCATAGCCCCAGACCCGGCTTAAGAGGACGTCCCGGGAAAGGACCTTTCCCCCGGCCTGGGCCAGGGCTTTGAGGAGCTCGAATTCCTTGGACGTGAGCTCTATCCCTTTTCCCTTGACCGTCACGAGGTGTCTGGCCCAGTCCGCCTTGAGCTCACCCAGGGAGAAAATCTCCTCATCACCTTGATCCCGGTAGCGGCGCAGAACCGCCTTGATGCGCGCAACGAGCTCCCGGGGGCTGAAGGGCTTGGTCATATAGTCATCCGCCCCGAGCTCAAGGCCCACTACCTTATCCGTCTCGTCGGATTTTACAGTGAGCATAATGACCGGTATATGCGCAGTTCTTGTGTCCCGCTTGATTGAGCGGCAGACCTCAAGGCCATCCATCTTGGGGAGCATGAGATCCAGGACCACGAGATCCGGAAGCTCCCTTTGGCACATCCCAAGGCCATCGTCTCCATCGGCGGCGGTGAGCACGTTAAAACCGGCCGTCTTTAGCCCGTAGGTTACGGCCTCCCGAATACTCGTCTCATCATCCACAACAAGGATCTTTTCCATACAGCTAGAATTTTACCACGCGAGGTAAGCGCATTTATATAGAAGCAACTGGGTGTGCCAATTGTGCAATTTACAAATTTTATAACTAAATATTAGGAAACAGGATGCGGAACCTCATGGTATATTTGTCAGGTATTTACTTTTACTATACAAAACTATGCATAGCCAAGGAGACCGCCCCATGCACTTCGCTCACCGAAGCTCCTTCTTACTAGGCCTGTTCGTTTTCATAGCGTTCCTGTCCACAATTTTTGCTCCAGCCACCTTCGCTGACCCTCCCTCTGCAAAACTCATCCGGAAGGCCGCTCCTTTTCAACGCACGGCCCCCGAACTGGGCGAGGTCCGCTCCCGTGCCGTGGAGCTTAACCTGGACGCCCTTCCTGGGGACATCCCGGAGTCGCACCCAGTGCATGGATACATTCGAAAGGTCGAAATCACACTCTTTGAAGATGTCGTGCTCACCCTTTTACTATACCCTTCGGAGAGAAAGGGCCCCGACCATATCGCGTGGCAGGGTTATGTGGAGTCAGATCCCACCAGCACCGTCTTCATTGTGAGAAACAAGGCAAGCGTCACGGGAATCATTTCCACGGTGGGCACGAGCTACGAAATCCGGTTTTTGGGTAACGGCCTCCACAGAATTCTGGAGGTGAACTACTCGGCCCTTCCGCCCGAAGCTAAGCCGCACACCCACGACGAGGGCGACGCGTCCGGGGGCGAAGCTCCTACGGGCGAAACCGCAAGCGCTGATTCCGGCGGGGTGACCGATCTCCTGGTGGTCTATACGCCGGCGGCGCGGGCGACATTGGGCGGGACGGACGCCATGAATTCTCGCATTTCGCTCTTCGTGACGCAGACCAACACGGCCCTCGCCAACAGTCAGGTCACGACCCGCATGAATCTCGTGCACACCGCGGAGGTGAGTTACGTCGAGAGCGGAAGCTTTTCAACAGACCTCTCCCGGTTGCGCGGTTCCACGGACGGTTACATGGATACTGTGCACGAGATGCGCAACCTTTACGGAGCGGATCTCGTGTCCCTCATCTTAAACAGCGGGGATTACTGCGGCACGGGATACCTTCCCAAAAGCCTTTCGACCGGCAATAGCTCCCTGGGCTTCAGCGTGGTGCTGCGCAACTGCACCGATTACACCTTCGCACACGAGCTGGGCCACAACATGGGCTCGCATCATGATCGCGCAAATGCGGGCGGCACCCCCCTCTTTCCTTACGCCTACGGCTGGCGATTTTACGGAAATAGCGGCACCCTGTTCCGCACGGTCATGGCCTACAGCCCCGGGAGGCGCATCCCGTATTTTTCTAACCCCAACCTCCTCTACGACGGAACGCCCACGGGCGTCCCTGATTCCGAGGACAATGCCCGGAGCCTGAATCAATTCGTTCCCTACTTCTCCAACTACCGCACGAGCACCACCCCGGTGCTTGAACCGGTCCTCTCCTTTTCGCCGGTCGATTTACAGTTCGGAAATCTGGCTATCGGAGGAAGCAAGCGCCTTATCCTCACCCTGTCCAATAAAGGAGGTGCTGACTTAACCGTCACGAACATCCAGCTTGCGCACACGGAGTTCGCTCTGGCGAACCCTGAAAACTGCATCAAGACCCTGGCGCCCTTTGAGTCTTGTTCTCTCTCCGTCGACTACCTGCCGTTTGACTCGGGTTCAGACACCGGCGTCATCACCTTCACCTCGAACGACCCCACGGGCCCGCACGGATATTACCTCTTCGGGACGGGTGTTGCTGCGGAACCGGATATCATGCTGAGCGCGACTGGAATAAGTTTCGGAAACGTGAAGGCGGGTTCCTCACAAACGAGGAGCCTCTCCATTTCAAATACCGGCAGCGTGGACCTCCTCTTAAACCGTCTGGAGATCGTAAATAACGCCACAGGCGCCTTTCAAATCGCCTCGGATGGCTGCTCGTCCCGCGTGATCGCCCCGGCAGGCTCGTGCACAGTCTCCATCCGCTTTTCGCCACTCGCCAGCACGAGCTACTCGGCGGACCTTGTGATCGAATCCAACGATCCTGATGAGAGTTCGCTTGCGGTCCCGTTGTCCGGGCAAGTGAGAGGGGCCCGTGGAAAGAAGTAGTGTCAGGTCTTGAAAATAAGCGTCGCCCGAACCCCGCCGCCTCTTCTGTTGGAGATATTTAATTCGCCTCCGTGCATGTCCATAATATTTTTGGCGATGGAAAGCCCAAGCCCCGTTCCCTGGCCGGTCTTCTTGGTGGTGAAGAAGGGGTCGAAGATCTTGCTTAAGTGCTCCTCCGGGATCCCGGGCCCGGTATCGTCGATTTCCAAAACGGCCAGGGTTTCGCCGGCCTTAAAGCGATCGCCCTCCCTCCTGCCTTTCCCCGCACCCGCGTTTCCAATCTTCTGGGTGTAGGCCCGGACGGTGAGCGTTCCTCCCACACCCATGGCGTGCGACGCGTTTAAAATAAGGTTAACCAGAACGTGCTGAACACGATTTCGATCCATGAGGGCCAGCAGGGGCTCTTTCGCAATATTCCTGACCACCTTGACGCGCAGCCGCTCGAGCTCGTGTCTCACAAGAGAAATAGAAGCCTCGAGCACCGCATGAAGATCATCCTGCTTTAAGCTCACGGCGCTTAAAGACGAGAAATCGAGTATTCCCCTGATCACGGTATCAGCCTTGCGAACCGCATCCGAGATGTCTTCTATCACCTGTCTTGCATCCGGGTCGCCCTCGCCGATTCTTTTGGCAAGGAAATCCGCCCCCATCCGGATAACGCTTAGGGGGTTCTTCACCTCGTGCGCCACGCCTGCGGCGAGGCGCCCGACCGACTGGAGCTTTTCGGCCTGAACGAGCATCGCCATGGTTTCCTGTAGCTTTTTCTCGCGCGTCTCAATCTCTTTATGGCGCAGCTCCAGGTCCTCCATGACATTGAGCGCGGCCAGTTGAGCGCGTTCGAGCTCCGCCAACCGCTTCTGCTCGCTTAGGGCAGCGCTTTGAGCAAGCTCCCTCTCCCTTTCAAGAGAGCGCGCGCGTTCGGTCACATCCTGTACCAAAAGAATGGCGGCCTCTTCGCGTTCGCTCAAGTGAAACCGGGACCCTTCGATCTCGAGCGACAAGACCTCATCCCCTCTCTTGAGCTGGTATGCCTCCCGCTCCATCACGCCCGTTGTCATGATGAGGCGCAAGGGATGCGCCTCCGGCGGAACCAAACGACCGTCCCGGCTCAGTGGCAAGAACCCTTCCAGGCCGATCCCCAGGATCTCAATATGGGCGCGGCCGGTGATCCTGTCAAACCCCCTGTTGCACCACTGGACCCTGCCTTTGGAGTCCGTCCAGACGACACCCGTATCAATGGACCCTAAGGCCACCTCGAGCTTGCCTAAAATGGACCGGAGCTCCGCGATGAGAGCCGCTAAGTCTGCTACCACAGGGGCTTGATCGCCTTATGCTTCACTGAAGGCCTCACTCCAAAGGAGTAAGGGTCGCCCCAAAAACCCACTTGCCATCCTGTTTTTCCGCAATGATCAGGTGCTCGCAGTCAGTTTCCTTCCCTGCCTTGGTTACCGCTTTAAGTTTGAGCGGCTTATTGAGCAGGGTACCCTGCTCCGTGAGAAGAAAGCGGGAGAATCCCAGGTGGTGGGCATCATGCAGGTTTTTGGGAATGAGAACGGTGAGCGGTCTTCCCATTATTTCCTTCGATTTCCAACCGAAAAAGGATTCGAACGAAGCATTCACCCAGCTGATGAGTCCGTCCCGGTCCGAGATGACGGCCGGAACTGCGGTTACTTTCTTGAGTTCCTCAAGGGTCATGCCCCATCCTCCATTTTGAGCCGGAGGGTGCCCCCGGCAGCTGAAACCTTGTCGGGAACCTCATACCTTCTAGGTTGTCCCAACTGACCGGCCAGCGTATTTATCTCCATTTTGAGCTTGATCATCTCCATCTCCCGGTCTACGGTCACGCGGAAAAACCGCTCCAGCCTCTTTTGTTTCTCTTCTAAATCGGAATATGCCGTATCGAGCTCTTCGGCCCGCTCCTTTTCTTCCTGCGCGCCCTGTAACGCCTTTTGGGTCAAGGCCTTTTCTCTTTCCAGAAGACCCTTAAGATCGGCCGCCATTTTGTTAAATGACATGGCGAGCTGCCCCACCTCATCACGCGAGACGACCACAATCCTCGTGTTGAGATCTCCCCTCCCGACCGCCTGCGCGGCATCCCGAAGTCTCCTGATGGAAGATGTCAGTGACCGCGCCAGAAAGTCTCCGACCGAAATGACTATGGCAAAAACTATGGTTGCATAGCCGATCATAACCGTCAGTTTATAGGGGAGTTCTGTGATCCGGATGACGATGGCAATTCCCAGCACCGCCAGGCCTATAATGAGCGCGGAAAGCAATACAAAGACTGCGGCGAGCCTCGATCTGATGCTCCGGAACATGCCCATTACTTTAGCACGGGGAGAGGCTCCTTACAACCACCGGCGCCCTGAGGTCGGCACAGGCAAATAAAAAGCGATGGGGGCCTTCGAACGGCCCCCATCGCCTGCCCCTTGCGCCGCCAGATCTCTTGGTTTTTACGGCTTCTCCGGGACAGTATCTTTTTCTATGGTAATGGTCTCGGTGATGTTCTTGCCGTCTTCCTTGCGGTACCAGATCGTTTGCTTTTGATCAATAATATTTCCAAAAATTATTGGCTTCCTGGTTCCCACGGCCTCCTTCCTCAAACACGCGGGGGTTAAGCTGCGATTCGCCCGGCTCTTTCCCGTACGCTCCCTCCGAAGCAAATTGCGCTCGATAAAATTCGAGTCTCTTGTTCGTCAACTGCACGTCGGGAAGATCAAAAAGACGCTCGCTCGTATGATCAATGGAGTAGGCCTCTTGAGCAGATCCATTTGCATTCTTCACAACGACACCGATCGGCCAGCACAAAACGGCCGCCAGCGCACACAACAAAAGACAAACCGCCCTTATTCCAAACACTTTTTCGGTCATGGACATCACCTCCATGACTGAAGAGTAGCAAAATCACCATGACAGGAACATGAACTTAAAATTACAATTTGTCCATGGAGTGTCTGGGGGGTTTGGATCTTACGAGGGACGTTTTTAAGAGCGGTCCAGACGTGGAAGCCAAACGGTACAGAGGGTCCCCTGGCCGGCGTGGCTCGTCACATCCATACGGCCGCGGTGAACTTCGGTAATCCACCTGCACAGCCCAAGTCCAATGCCCGTCGCATCTTTGGGCGCATCGCTGCGCGGGCTTGTGATGCCGTTGAAGATGTGCGCCAGCTTTGACTCTGGAATACCCGGTCCGCTGTCTTGAACGCGGAGCGAGACAATATCTTCTTGTGCCTCTACCTTGATCGTGATGGTTCCATGAGGAGGTGTGTACCTTACAGCATTATCGACAAGATTAGATATCAGACGGTTCAAGAGCTTCGCATCGCCCTCTACCCACGCCGCCCCGTCCGTCTCGACCTCCATTTGGACCTTCGCCTTGCGGGCGATGGGCATCCAGCGCTCCTTAAGCCGCTCCATCATGGTGGTAAGCTCGACGGGCTCCGTCCTCATCACCCCCTCGCTTCCATCTGTGCGCGCCAGGGTCAATAGCTCTCCCACCACCTCCGTCATCTCCTCCACCGTGCCGAGCTGCAGGCGCAAAAGGTCCTGGTATTCCTTGGGGCTTCGCGGCGAGCGCAGGGCGAGCTCCACCTCGCCCCTCATGACCGTGAGCGGGGTCCTTAGCTCATGAGAGGCGGCGGCGCTGAACCGCCTTATTCTCTCAAAGGAATTTTCAATGCGCGAAAGAAGGCCGTTGAAGGTCACGGCGAGCCGCTCCAATTCGTCCCCGGTCTTCGGCACATCAATGCGGTCAAAAAGACTCTCCGCGCTGATGCGTTGGGCCTGCCGGATCATGCGGTTTATGGGATGAAGGGCGGTTGAGGCCACGAGCCACCCCACGAGAACAGCGATGGCAAGCGCAGGCGGCACGAGCAGAAAGAGCCAGAGACGTAATTCCCTGCGCGCAGCATCCACCCGATTGAGCAAGCCGCCCGTTTGTATGTAATAAAGCCCCTCGCCGTCTTCTACCGCCGGATGGGTTAGAAACCGAATGCGGCTCTCTGCTGTCTTGTGCGTACGGTGAACCGGGTGACGTGAGGCCTCATCCGCCGTCACGAGTTCCGGAGTAAGCGACTCAAGTCCCTCAAATCCCCAGGACGCCGCCAGGACATTACCCCCATGGTCCAGAATGCGGAAGGGGCGTGCCGTTTCAAGCATGCGCGTCGCTTGCGCCCAGGCCGCGATTACTTCGGAGAGCTTCCCCTCGCGGACGGCAGCCTTGAGCGGCTGTTGGGGCGACTCCATCCAGTTCCCCAACTCGCTCTCGCCTCTCCAGTAAGCGCTGATTGCGCTTTCGACTCCCTCGGCATGCGATCTAAGTGTCTGGTCGAGCTGCCGCCCCATCCCCGTAGACAATATGGAATAGAGAATGACGGTAAAGATAGCCAGGACACAAGCCCAGACGCCCACGTACCACAAGGTGAGAGAAAGCCGTATGGAGGTTTTGTGGCGCCTGAACTTCCCCAGCCGGCTCCTATGGGGCGCCTGGGCGGTCGACATGCTCATCCGTACCTTCTAAAATGTAACCACTCCCTCTCACCGTCCGGATCAGGCCGTCCCCGGAATCACCTCCCAGCTTCTTCCGAAGCCGGGCGATCAAGACGTCGATCACGTTTGACATGGAATCAAAGTCATGCTCCCAGACGTGCTCAGACAGCATCGTCCTCGTTACAACTTTCCCCTGGTTACGGACGAGAAACTCGAGCACCGAGTACTCTCGTGTCGTCAACTGGACCATCTGCCCGGCGTGCGTGACGCTGTGCTTTGAGGTGTCCATTTCCAAACCCCCCGCCCGGAGGACCAAGGGGTACAACTCACCCTGTCTCCGCAAAAGCGCCCGCAGGCGCGCGAGGAGCTCTTCGAATTTAAACGGTTTGACTAAATAATCATCTGCCCCTTTATTGAGCGCTTCCACCTTGTCCTTTAGATCATCCTTTGCGGTCAGGACCAAGACAGGCACCTTATTTTGATGAGCACGGAGGTGTGTCAAGACCTCGATCCCATCCCGCTTGGGCAGGCGCAGGTCCAAGACCATGGCGTCGTATTCCCCGGTCTCCGCCATAAACAGGGCCTCTTCGCCGTCCTGGGCCACATCCACGGTAAATTGCTCCTCCCGCAGGCCCCGGCGTACAAACTGCGCTACTCGCGGTTCATCTTCGACCAAGAGAACACGCACCGTCAAACCCTCCACACGCTCGTCTTTCAAGTATTATATTCCTCAAGCCGCCCCAAAAAAAGGGCCGTTGAAGCACCCACTTCAACGGCCCCTTCAGCGTCCTTACGGGGGGGAGACCCCGCTTTTTAATCCCCGGGCCGACCTGCCCCACGAGGTCCTGCGCCGGGGAATCTTTTTTCTCCGGTTTCCCCTTAAGGAGACGCCTTAATAACGTCAAAACCGGAGGCCGACCGACACCCCCGGCATTACATCTGCATCCGCCCCGCGCCCATTTTTAAGGTCTGTAAAATTCACCGTGAGCCGCGTATCCAGGCTTGTGTTCGGTGAGATGGCATGATCATATCCGAACCCGACCGGAATAAGCCATGAGGTATCGGAATCACGGAAGTCGGAATGGACAAACCCGGCGCCCGCATGGAGGTACACCCTCCCGACCCCTTCCGTCTCGGGGAGATCCATCCAATATTTTCCCTGGCCCGAGAGCCCGAAGAGCGCCATGTCATCTGAAAAGCCCAGCTGTGCCATGGGGCCGAATGACACCCGATCGCTCACGAAACGGTCCAGAGAGGCATTGAGCGTAAAGGCCGTGTCATCGGGTGTGCTGGCAAGAAATCCGGGCCCAAAGCCGAAGGACCATTCGTTTTCTGATGGAGCGTGTACCTGTGTTACAGCACCTTCGTTGTACGCCGAGGTGGCCGTCGCCCCCTGCGCCCAAGAGGGTTGCGGTACGAAACAGATGGCTGCAAATCCCCACACGAACCACTGGTGCAACTGTCTCATCATGTGAGCTCCCTCCAGCTTTACACCCGAAAGTCTACCACCCGGCAGGTGACACAAAGATGACAATTACATTAAAAATCTGTCATGTTTCAGGCAGGGGATCAACGCTCGTGCAGTTCGAAGGCGCGCAGCGCTGTGACGAAATTGCCGTAATGGGCGGGGTCTTTGACAAACCCGTCCGCGCCGCTCTTGAGGGACCTGACCTCATAATCAAAACCGGAATAGGAATACACGAGGACTGGAACACGTGTCGTGATCGCCCGGTCCGAAAGCGCGGTGGACAATACCTCCTTTACCCTACGGACTGCCTCCTCTCCCGGCAGTTCCTTCTGAACATATTCCATGAGGATATAGTTGGGGAGTTCTTTTCTCAGGGCCCCCTCCAGCTTGCTTATATCCTCTATCAAAACCACCTGATAACGCTCCTCTTTGAGACAGTCCATAAGCCCTTGACAGTGGGGATTGGATTTTAAGTCCAGCAAAAACACGACCTGCGCCTCGATCTGCTCCCAAATGAGCCTCATCTTGAGCAAAAGCTCATCCATCTCGAAGGGCTTCGCGAGAAAGGCATCCGCGTCCACGTCTTGAAACGTGCGGCGCAAATCCTCCCGCGCCGTCATGATGATGACGGGGTAACGGGGCCGGGCATGCTCCGTGCAGAGTTTTGTGTAGACAGATATCCCGCTCTCTTCCGGCATGGTGAGGTCGAGCAAAATCATATCGGGCGCAATAGTATCCACCGCCTCAAGCGCAGTTTTTCCATCATGGGCGGTGAAGACATCGTAGCCCTCAAGCTCCAGGTTTCTCTTTAAAAGAGCGACCAGATCCTTTTCGTCATCTACCACCAGGATCTTGCGGGGACTGGCTTGAATTTTCATTGCATCATCTCCTGACAATAACTGAAGGCCTTCCCGGCTAAGAAACCGATCCCAGCCGAGCCCACGGCCACCGCAAAGAACTGTAAGCCCGATAGGAAAGCGGGGCGCCTGGCTACAAGCCCCTTCCAATAGCCCACCCCGAAAAGCACGAGGGAGGAGAGGAGGCAGGAGGAAGGAAGCGCGCCCCCTCCTTCCATGAAGAGATACGGAAGAAGCGGGATGCCTCCCCCGATTACAAATGACATATACATGACTGCGGCCGCCTTGATAGGATCCCGGATCTCGGCCGTGCCCAACCCCAGCACCTTCTCCTGAAAAGTGCGCAGGAACACCCGCTTTTCGTGCGCGAGGAGTTTGACCAGACGATAGGCCGCCTCTCTGGAAAGCCCCTCTCCGGCCAAGGCCTCCAAAAGGCCCTCCCTGGCCTCGTGAGGTTCCTCAACCGCGAAGGCCTCCTGGTCTTTAAGCTCCTTGTCGAAAATCTCCTTTTCGGCATGCGTAGACAGATAAGAGCCCGTGGCCATGGAGAGCGCTCCCGTCACGACCGCAGCAAGCCCAGTCAAAATCACCGCCGGCCGGCTCCCGGTCGCCGACTGAATGCCGGTCAAGAGTCCCACCGTGCTGATGAGACCATCCTGGATCCCGAACACGAACTCGCGTATCCGCCCGAGCGACGCTACCCGGGCCTTTTTCTTGTCAAGTGCTTCCATGGGCTCTAGTATTTAAACTCCGGGTCTCCCGTTTCCTCACCGGGTCTCCAGTCAGCCGGGCAGAGCCTTTGGGTCTTAAGGGCCTTCAAGACGCGCAGGGTTTCCTCCACGCTGCGGCCCACGTTCATATGGCTCATCACAGAATAGGCAACGGTCCCCGCGGGGTCTATGACAAAGGTGGCGCGCAGGGGAAGATTTGACGCCGCATCCAAAACGCCGTAGCTTTTTGCAAGCGCGCGGTCAGGGTCGCTTAAGAGCAGGTATGAGATGCCGCCCAGCTCCTCCGCCCAGGCGGCATGGGTTTCGAGGGAATCGGCGCTCGCGCCCAAAAGGACTGCCCCCTCATTCCGGAAGGCCGCCGCCGCCTTTTCAAAGCCGATGACCTCGGTCGGGCAGATGAAAGTGAAATCCTTCGGATAAAAAAACAGAACCGCCCATTTCCCCTTCAGTTGACTTAAAGAGACGCGTATTTTGTTCCGTTTCTCGATCGCGCCGAGAGAAAAGGGCGGGGCAGGCTGGTTGACTGACAGCATGTGCCAATTGTACACGTAAACCCGCTTGGGCTTCCATGATAAAATAGACTTGCCATGAACCCTGACGAGACTGAACCCCTCACCGGCAGCGGGGACCTAAAGCGCGAGGCGGAAAAAACCCTGGGCTCGGCCCGGCGCCGCTATGGGCTCCTCGCCCGGATGCTCTTTGTGACCCTGGACCTCGTCTACGGCCGCAAGAGGACGCTCTCGAAATTTAAAGTCCTCGAGGTCATCGCCAGGGTCCCCTACCAGGCCTGGGAGCACGTGGCCTACATCGCCGTGACCCACACCTACCGCTGGCCGGATTTCGCCCGCCGGATCTTTGACTTTGTCAAAGAATCCCGGGCCCAGCAGGACAATGAGCAGTGGCACCTCCTCATCCTGGAAGAGCTCGTGCAGAAGAAAGGAATCCGGGAGGGCTTCTTCCGGCACCGGCTCTTGCCACAGTTCATCGCGTTTTTCTTTTACCACACGAGCTGGCTCCTGTACGTCATCAGGCCCGCCTTAAGCTACTCTTTGAATGCGGACTTCGAAGACCACGCCGAGCACGAATACATGGAGTTTGCGAAAGAGAACCCCAGTTTTGAGCACGAACCTTTCGACAGTACATTCAGGGAAAACTACGCCCGGCTCTCGAACCTGGCGGATTTATTCAGGCGGATAGGGCTGGATGAGCGGATGCATAAGGAGGAAAGCTTAAATCGCATTGAAAAGGCGCGGTTCTCGTAGCTCGTTCTCAATGAAAGCCACCAGTCGGATTTACCGGCTTGCGGCGGCCGTTCTAAGTGCATTCGTCATCGCTTCACAAATTGAGGGACCGCTGGCGTCCCCGGTTGAGGAGAAAGGAAACGACATGGAGATGTACAAAGTAATCCCCGATTCGGCTTCTATCATTCTGCGCGCGACGCACATCCTCTTGGTGCGTGTTGAGGAAGTTAAGAAGGGGCCTCCCGCCCGCGAAGCTGACGCAGGTCTTGTGACGGAAAGGTTGCGCCTAAAGCTCGCGCTGGAAGAAACGCTTAAAGGAAGGACGACAGAACCCGGCGGAACTGTGTTGGATGTCGAGGTGCTTCAGCACAGTTTGCCCACAGGCCGGATCGCCGCGCTTCCAGGGGTGTGGTCGGGGTGGGACGTTAAGCCCGGCACCCGGCTCATCGCCTTTTGTGTGGGTGCGGAGCTATCGGCCGCCAAGCTACTCGCCGATCCCAATATCCAGAAGCTAAAGGGCGCCCAGGAAAGTCTCACCGGGGTGCGCCTTGCCCTTGGCGCCGAGGGCAAGAATTTAAGTCCAAACGCCCTTCTCGACGCCGCAGCCTCCGAATCCGCAGAGCTCGATGAACTCTTCGCCGACTACTTCTGGTGCCGTTTGGAAGCGCCGGCCCTCAAGGATTTCAAAACATTCGATGCCGTGGCGAATCTCATCGAGCGCCCTGACCTTTCCCCATCCTTCTGCGCCATGTTGCTCGATTCCGTCAACGCCTCGCTCGCCGCCTCGGACACGGTACCGGCGGGCCATGTCCACCGCCTGGCCGTTCTTTTCTTCCGCCTGTGCGCGCTTAAAACAGCTCGCGAAGTCCACGACGACATCGTGGGCACTTACCTACCGGCCCTCCTTCACCTGGAAGACCCCGACGAAACCCCGTTAAAGCCATCCGAAGTTTTTAAGGACTACCCCACTGACCGCCCGCGCGCCCTGAAGGCCCTGGCGGGCTACCGGGGCGATCAGGCCGACTATGCCGCACAGATAATTGATTGGCTGCGTTGAAGATAAGTACGTGCGCCCAGCCCTTCGACTTCGCTCGGGACGGGCGCCAACTCCTATAAGAACTTGCGCCCAGCAAGATTCGAACTTGCGGCCTTCTGATTCGTAGTCAGACGCTCTATCCAACTGAGCTATGGGCGCGGAAGGACGCTTGAGTATAGCAAATTTCAATGAGTAGTTATAGATCTGCTTGCCAGATAGTTTAGGAATGATTCAAAGCCCCTCTTCTCATAATGCGCTCTGATTTCCTTCTCTAAAAGGCCCCCCAATGCAGCTTGGTAATCCCTCTTGGTGAATTGGTGAATGTGTGATATGAGGGCCTTCCTATCTTGATTCGACACCTCCGGCTTAATCCCTTTCTTAATAAGAAACTCGAGATCAAAATAGTCCCTCAGCTCGCTCCTTGTAAGAGCCGCCTCTACCTTTCGTCTGGCCATTTCTTCCAAGGATAAGGTTTTAACAAGGACTTGACGTGACCCGTATTTTGAAAAAGCGATTCTTTCTTCAATGCCCTGCTTGGCCATCTCCTTTCTGATTTCGATCTTCATCCTTCTATGATACATGCCGGACCTGAACTCAAACAGCAGGGTAAATCGCTTGCTCTTGTGATCTGTCATTTCGTAGCGATTCGACAAAATGCGCAGCATTTTCTTGAAAAAGATGCCATACTCGAGCCTCTTTACAAACCAAAAATCTAAATCAACGGAATATCGAGGCAGCTCATGGCAGAGACGCAGCATCGTCCCGCCTCCAAAGACAAGAGGTTTTAACGCCCCTTCGCTATGCAGGGCTTCCAAAACCTCCATCTCGAACAATTCGTGCCGGCTCAAATCTGCCATAGGGTTTTTAAGATCCTTCTCGTCGGCTCGGGAAAGCGTTTAGAAAAATCCTTGAGCAGCTTCACATCAAATTTCGCCTTATCTACGCTGCTGACATCCAGGCGGTACCTCCCGAGCGTCATGATATATAAGGCATCCAAAAGCGCCTTCTCCGGCCTCGCAATAAAATAGTTATTCCTCTTTACAAACCCGAAGTACAATTCCTTTGCCACCTTCGTGTACTCAAATTGCCGCGCAACGGTCACTACCTTTTTGGTTCTCTTGACAGCTATAGACTCGACAAAGTCTTGTTGAACCTGTGTCGTTGCTTCATAAAAAGCAAGGGCAGTGGTAAGAGATATGTACGAGGGGACCTGAAGTCTGTTCGCCAGCATGAACAGCTCATCATCCCTAGCGCGTTCCCACCGTCCGCTTAGGACATAGACGTCTCTCATCGGCCGTATGAGCAGACCCTGCCGGACGTACCGCGAGCAGCTCACCTTGGCCGAGGCCGCCTAAACCTCCAGGGCCCTCGCTGCGTCACGCACCGAGAAGTAAAAGGACTTTATGGCACTTAGCCGAGTTATTTTCATAGGTACAAATAGTTAACACTTTTGTTAACTAATTATACTTAAAACCTTAAGGGGGGGTCAAGGGGACGCGTTAACTTATGGGGGTGAAAATTTTGCGTTGTTATAACCCTTATTCTTCCACGTGGTTAAATTTTTTGTATATTCTATGTACATTTTCGTTTCCACGCTTTTTGTGTTATCCTTTGTGCATCCTGATTCTCATTCGATACTTAAGAGCCAAGTTTTAAGCGCGCTTTTCAAGGCTTAACATTCCGTGTTAGGTTGCTCGAGCTCGCTCGGTGCGTTGCAAGACGGCTTAGGATTGAGGGTTTTTTATTCCTATAAGGAAGGGGGTGAAAGTTATGTTACCTAAGAAGAAGGGGACGGGTAAGAAAGGGGAGAAAAAAGAGGCCCAGGAAAAGCCGAAGGAAGAGACTCGCTCGGAAGGCTGCTCTTCCTGGGACTGGGATAAAAAGTCGGAGGGAAAGAGCGGGGGCTGCCACTAAAATTTGTATTAACATAACAAAACGGGATGCTTGAATTCAGGCGTCCCGTTTTTATTTTGAGGCCTATTTTTCATTTAGCGTAACGTCTATTCCCCCGAACAAAGACGCGAAGATATTATAGATGAGGGCCGAGAGGGCGGAGCCCAACCCGAGAATAAGCCCATACATGACGCCCGTAATGCCCCCCAGAAAGATGACCCGCGTGGCCTTTGCCGCCCCGGCAATGAATGGCAGATTGGCCAGCACGGCGGGGACCTCCAGCCTATTCGCCGACGCGAGGAAAATCCCGCCAATGACACCGAGTAAAATCCCTGTCCCTCCGTAAAAGCGAAACACAGAAATAGGATGAACGGTTTTCACTTCGACTTTTCTCATGATCGGTCTCCACAGTTTGCGTATAGCATATCGCTTCTGCCGGTTAGCGTAAACTCATTCCTCATACGGAAGAATCTTGACGACGCGTTGCTCCTGCCGTCCGCTCCTAAGAAACAGGGTTTCGTCAAAAGTGGCTGCTCCGTCTTGAATCTTAAGCAGCTTTAAGATGCTCCATTGGCGCGTCGTTCCCACATTACAGCTCTCCCCGGGCCTTAGCCAAATTTCATCCGGCTGACGGCCCTTCGGAAACTCCTTCAGCTCCCCGCCCGCTGTGAAATAATGCCCCTCATCTGTAACCCCACCCTCGGGCGATCTGGAATCCAACACGTAATCGCTGGACTTTAAATAAACCTTGTCGGGACCAACAATCTGCACCTTTTTAATTTCGAATAACCTTCCCTTGTTCGTCATCACCTGGTTATCCTCTCCTCGCAAAGGGCTTGAAAACGCGAAGCAGAACGCAAGTACGAGTACGCCCATCATGCCGCGGTTCATGTTCGAGTCACCACCCTGCTTTATATAAAAATAACTTCGGAGAGGGGGAGATTCGGCGGTTTGGGCTCGCGATGTTGAATGCTCCTTTATAGCGCGTTTCCTATCGCTCGCCCAAACTCGGCCCCTCGCCGCGCCAAGGATGGTGGCGCTCCCTATCCGGTCGCGCCACATTATGTTGGGGGGCGCGGCTCACTTTCGAATCCCCCCCTCTAAGAGCGAAAATAAATCCGGAGAGGGGGAGATTCGAACTCCCGAGGCCCAAAAAGGACCTAACGGTTTTCGAGACCGCCGCATTCGTCCGCTCTGCCACCTCTCCCTGATCCACCTTGTCGGTTATCGGCGTTCGGCGATCGGTTATCGCAAGCGGCTTTAAGTTTGCGATCACCGATAACCGATTCACGATCACCGAATCAATTGCTCGCCCAAACTCGGCCACCTGCCGCTCGAACCCTTTTTCAGGAAAAGTTTTTTGAGCAATAGAACAATAGAGCAATAGAGCATTCGACTGCAATTGAGCTTTTAATCTATTGTTCTATTTTCTATTGCTCAATTGCTCTGCCAATTTTGCCCCAGTCTAACTCAGGCAAAAATGGCGGAGAGGGGGGGATTCGGCGCCCTTCGCTCGCCGAGGTTGACAGCTCGGCTTCTAACTTGTTTTTGAGCCGGCTCGCTGCGGGTCGGCCACTCGCGCCGGCCGTGGAAGGCGGTGCTTCCTATTCGGTCGCACCGCATATTTTGGGGGGCCGGCGCTCACTTTCGAATCCCCCCCTCTAAGAGCGAAAATAAATCCGGAGAGGGGGGGATTCGAACCCCCGTGGGAGGTGTTAGCCCCCCGGCGGTTTAGCAAACCGCTGCCGTAAGCCGCTTGGCTACCTCTCCATGATGAAAATCTAAGAAAGAACGATGCTATACGCTAACAAACGGAGGAGGTAGGATTCGAACCCACGGTGCCCCGAAGGGCACAACGGTTTTCAAGACCGCCGCATTCGTCCGCTCTGCCACTCCTCCCTAGAAAAAAAGCTGTTTAAAGATCGACTGGTAGGCCTGACGTATCCTAAGTGCGGACTCCCAAACGTACGCTTTAAACTCAAGCTGCGGCACGGCAACTGACAGCACGCCTGCCAACATCACGATGTTCACCAGGGCAATCACGACCAAGGAAAAGAGCTGTCCTGTGCGAATGATATCGGGCTGGTCCATGCGGATGAATTTGACCGTCATCACGAGATGCATGGCCCACGTAAACCCAATGGCCGCAAGAAATGGTTTAACAAAATAGGCCGCATGACCCGTCATGCGCAGCACAAGAAACGCGACCATAAAGATGAGGGTATAAAACGGCACAAGATACGGCCCCAAGGAGATCAGGAAATTGGACTTGGAGAGGGTAGTCGTCCCCCCGGCGGCCGAGATCTCCACGCGGGACACCTTCGCTCGGAAGAGAAGCCCGAAAAAGGCGTGGGTAAGCTCGTGCCCCAGAACGTAAAACCACGTGGGCTCCCAAACGAGTGTATGCAAGACAAAATAGCAAAACACCCCTCCGGCAAAATAGGCCCCGCCCCCGCTAAAAAACGGAGCCGACTCTACGCTCCTCCACAGGACCGCCCCCGCCACATAAGCGGCCGGGACAAAAAGGACTCCGATCAAAAACTTGCTGCCCTTTTCCAGAATGGCGATCATTTGAGGATGAGATCCCCGCCGAGGTAAGGGGCAAGACACTCCGGCAGGCGCACGGTTCCATTTTCCTCTTGTCCACTTTCGAGAAGTGCCGCAACGGTTCTGGCCAGGGCCACCCCTGATCCGTTCAGCGTATGAACAAACTCGAGTCCCTTGCCGGTCTTAGGCCGATAACGAATGCCGATACGGCGCGCCTGGAAATCCTCAAAATTGCTGCAACTTGAAACCTCGAGCCACTTTTCCACCCCAGGCGCCCAGACCTCCAGGTCGTAGCACTTCGTTGAGGCAAAACTCAAGTCTCCGCGGCAGAGCTCCATCGTTCGAAAGGTTAGCCCAAGCGCCTTGAGCACCTCTTCGGCGTTCCCCACCAGCTTTTCCAGCTCTTCATACGAGGTCTCCGGCCGCACAAACTTCACAAGCTCCACCTTGTCGAACTGATGCACCCTCAAGAGTCCTTTCGTGTCCTTCCCGTAGGATCCTGCCTCCCGCCTGAAGCAGGGGGTGTAGGCCGTGTAATAAATCGGAAGGGCGTCCTCACCTAACACTTCACCCTGCAGGAGATTGGTAACAGGTACCTCCGCCGTAGGGATCAGAAAGTAATCCTCGTCTCTTAAGCGGTACATATCCTCTTCCAGATTGGGGAGCTGACCTGTCCCCGTCATAGACTTTCGGTTGACCAGTGCGGGAGGCCATACCTCCACGTAGCCATGCTTGGAGGTGTGAAGGTCCAGCATAAAATTGACAAGCGCCCTCACCAAGCGGGCCCCTTTACCCATAAAAAGGGCAAACCCGCTTCCCGCAATTTTACTTGCCCTTTTAAAATCTAAAATTCCCAACTTCTCACCAATCTCTAAGTGAGTTTTGCACTTATAATTAAAGCGTTTCTCATTACCATGCTGACGCACCTTCTTATTGTGTGAACTATCAGACCCTTGTGGTGTAGAAATATGAGGGAAATTTGGGACCTTATATATCAAAACATCTAGTTTTTTATCTATATCCTCCACATCAGTCAGAACTGAAGAGGCGCTTTCTGATGTTTTACTCAACTCTTTTATCTTCGCACTAAAATCCTTGTTTTCTCTCTGCAAAACGCCGATTTCTTTATTGGCTACGTTCTGCCTCGCGCGCAGGCTTTCCAGCTCAACCAAAAGCTCGCGCCTTCGCTCATCGAGCTTGAGCAGCTCATCGAGGTTAAACGAGTATCCTCTATCGCGCAATGCTTCCCGCACCCTTTGGGGATTTGACCGAATCATTTTTATATCGAGCATGGGTTACCCTTTAATGACTCCGAGCGGCTTTAAGCGCGCCACCGGCCGCGCAATCCCCGCCCTTTCAACGACTGAAACCACGCTATTGACATCCTTGTAAGCCTGCGGCTGTTCCTCATCCAGACCATGGCGATCCCGCGCCATGGCAACTACACCAGCATCTTCGAGCTCGCGGGCGATGTCCCTCCCCTTCGAAGCTCGGATGGCGGCCTTCCTCGACATCTGCCTTCCCGCCCCGTGGCAGCAGGTACCGAAGGTCTCTTGCATAGCCTGCTCCGTGCCAACCAAGACATAGGAGGCCCGCCCCATGTCTCCAGGGATGATGACGGGTTGACCGACTGCGCGGTATTCCTCCGCAAGTTCAGGGTGCCCGGGGCCAAAGGCCCGGGTGGCCCCCTTACGGTGTATGCAGAGCTCTTTTTCCTTGCCGTTTACGCGATAGCGTTCGAACTTGGCGATATTATGCGCCACGTCGTAGACCAAATCCATACCCAAATCGCGCGGGCCCATTTTAAAAAAGCGCTCAAACGTGTGGCGCGCGAGGTGTAGTAGGCACTGGCGGTTGGCCCAGGCAAAGTTCGCGGCCGAGCGCATGGCGCCTAAATAACTCTGCCCCTCGCGCGAGTGGATGGGAACACAGCACAGTTGCGGGTCCGGCATCTGGATCCCATATCTCCCCATTGCCGCGGTCATAACCCTCAAGGTATCCTCACACACCTGGTAGCCCAATCCTCGAGACCCCGAGTGAATCATGACCGTGACTTGGCCCTCATGCAAATGAAGTACTTGAGCTGCCTCTGGAAAGAATATCTTCTCGACCTTCTGCACCTCCAGAAAGTGGTTCCCGGAACCCAAGCTCCCCAGCTGGCGCTTGCCCCTTTCATACGCCCGCTCGCTCACCTCGTCGGGCCTGGCCTCCTCGAGACAGCCCTCGGCCTCCGTTGCCTTTAAATCCTCTGGACGCGCAAATCCTTTATCCAGCGCCCAGTGAGACCCTTCTTCCAAAACACCCCTAAGCTCACTCCGGCCGAGCTGAATCTCGCCCTTGACCCCCAGCCCCGTCGGGATCTCGTTAAAAAGTGTCGCGATGAGACTCTTAAGCCTCGGCCGCACCTTTTCTTCTTCCAAATTCGTCCGCACGAGCCGGACCCCGCAATTGATGTCGAAACCGATCCCGCCAGGTGTAACGACACCCCCCTCATCCGGGTCCGTGGCCGCCACCCCGCCGATGGGAAACCCATAACCCCAGTGAATATCGGGCATGGCCAGGGAGTAGCGCACGATACCAGGTAGATGCGCCACATTTACCACCTGCTCGAGGGCCTTGTCCTTTCGGATTCCTTCCAAAAGTGTTTCATCCGCAAGAATAAGTCCCGGAACCCGCATGCCCGGATCAAACGACTTTGGGATACGCCAGCGGCAGTCGTCGATCTTTTCGAGAGGAATTCCCGAAGTCATGGAGAGACTAGACATCAAAAATGACCTCCGCGACCCATTTCCCCTTCTTCTCTTCGACCCGCAGCCCATGCCGGGTGACTGCCTTGACTTCCTTCTTGAGTACATGCGCCTTCTGATCCAGCCCTTCGCCCCCGACTTCTGCGACAAGACCTATGGAGCCCTTCCAGCGCACATTAAACTTTGAAAAAAGGCTCTCCCCAACTTCCGCGCGGTACAAAAGCTCGCTCAACCATTCAACGAAAAGCCCTTCGACGCTCGAGGATTTTAGCTCAAGGTGAAGAGCCTTCCTGGGTTTGACGCGCCTAAGATCCGTCATAAGAGAAAAAAGCCCCGCCGCGGCGTTTTCAAAAAGCTCTTCGCGGGAGGCGCCAAACACCCTTAAGGCCGCATCGGCCGTATGCTCAATCGTTTCGTACCGCTTCGTTGCCCAAGGCCTCCGCCTGTTCTTCTCCCTCCTCCGGCTGGATCCGCGCCACCCCTGCCACTTTATCCCCGGCCTTAAGCGAGATTAGTTTCACCCCCTGCGTCCCGCGCCCCATGACCCGGATATCGCGCACGGCAACCCGCACCACCATACCCTGCGACGACATGATCATGAGCTCATCTTCATCCCGCACCATCTTGGCGTCTACCGCGTCTCCATTTTTGGCGCCGGTCAAGATGTTGCGAACCCCCTTGCCGCCGCGATTGGTCTTCCGGTAGTCCTCAAACTTGCTGCGTTTTCCCCGCCCCTTGGCCGTTACGGTAAGAAGTGTAGCGTGCTTCTGCGAAACGCACATGCCGATCACCCGGTCTCCTTTGGCGAGGCGCACGCCTTTGACCCCGCGGGCGCCGCGCCCCATCGCCCGCACCTTCGCCTCGTCAAACCGGCACGCCTGACCCTTCG
Organism: Candidatus Omnitrophota bacterium; assembly: GCA_016190205.1. Classification (GTDB taxonomy): domain Bacteria; phylum Omnitrophota; class JACPQZ01; order JACPQZ01; family JACPQZ01; genus JACPQZ01. Next base: position 57,506 of record JACPQZ010000038.1, read on the forward strand.
CCGTAGCAAGAAGAATCTCCTGCTTTCCATCTGTCTCGCTGGCCTCGATCAGCCGGTCTCCCTTATCCAGAGTGATGGCGATGATGCCGCCCCGGCGTGGATGACTAAAGTGGGAAAGGGAACACTTTTTGATGACCCCCTGCTCCGTCGCCAAGACCAGAAAGTGGTCCTCGGCAAACTCCTTGACGGGCATGTGGCTCGTGATCTGTTCGCCCTGGGCGAGCTCCAGGAGGTTTACGATCGCCTTCCCCTTGGCCTGCCGCGAGGCCTGCGGAATCTCAAACACCTTGACCCAGTGCACACGGCCCTTATCCGTAAAAAAGAGCATGTAATCATGGGTGGAGGCCACGAAGAGATGCTCGACAAAATCCTCCTCCTTCATCTTTCCACCCGTCACCCCCTTGCCGCCGCGCCTCTGCTTGCGGTATACAGACACCGGCAGGCGCTTGACATAGCCGGCGTGACTCACCGTGATGACCACGTCCTCTTTGGCAATCAGGTCCTCGATCTCAAAATCCTCGGCCTGGGCCAGGATCTCGGTCCTGCGCTCATCGTTATACTTCTTCTTGATCTCCTCGGTTTCCTCCTGAATAAGCTTTAAGACCTTGGTGCGAGATTTTAAGATCGACTGGTAGAGCTCTATCCTTTTGATGACGTCCAGATACTCCTCCTCGATCTTGTGCCGCTCAAGCTGCGTGATCCGCTGAAGCTGGAGTTCAAGGATCGCCTTCGCCTGTATCTCGGAAAGCTTGAAGTCCTTCATAAGGCCGGCCTTCGCCTCCTCGGGCCCCTTGGATCCCCGGATGAGCTTCACGATCTTGTCAATATTGGCCTGGGCAATCTTTAAACCCTCCAGGATATGCGCCCGCTGCTCCGCCTGGTCCAGAAGGAACCGTGTCCGGCGTGTGATCACCTCTTCGCGGTGTTTGATGAAGTACTCGATCATCTGCTTAAGCGACAAAACCCGAGGTCTGTTGTCCACCAGGGCCAGCATGATGACGCCGAAGGTCTCCTGCATCTGCGTGTGCTTATAGAGCTGATTGAGGACCACCTGGGCATTGGCATCTCGCTTGATCTCGATCACGATACGCATCCCTTCCCGATCCGACTCGTCTCGGATATCGCTGATGCCCTCCAAGCGCTTACCGGTCACGAGATCCGCAATGGCACTGATCAAGGTCGCCTTATTCACCTGATACGGGATTTCGGTCACGATAATAGCCTCCCGGTTGCCGCGAAGCTCTTCGATCGAGGCCCGGGCCCTGACCAAGACACGCCCCCGGCCCGTTTCATAGGCGCTCCGGATGCCGTCCCGCCCAAAAATGATCCCGCCCGTCGGAAAATCAGGACCTTTTACGGTCTTGAGAAGCTCCTTCGTACCGAGCTCTGGATTCGCGATCACGGCCTGAATCCCTTCGCAGATCTCGCCCAGGTTGTGCGGCGGGATATTGGTGGCCATGCCTACGGCGATGCCATTTGAGCCGTTCACCAAAAGGTTGGGTATCCTCGCCGGAAGAACGGTCGGCTCTTGAAGGCTCTCATCGAAATTCGGCATGAAATCCACGGTCTTTTTGTCCAGGTCCTCCAAAAGCTCGTTTGTGATGCGGTCAAGCCGCGCCTCCGTGTACCGCATCGCTGCCGCCGCATCACCATCTACCGAATTGTGGACAAAAACTCCGGCATCGAGCAGGAAGTTGTGGTGCTCGTCAACCGTGATGTCGTAAACATCTGCTGTTTCCTCAACAGGCCGGACACTGATTATTCGGTGATTTCGACCTCCCGTGGCACCAGAAAGTTCTTCCGGGCTCTTAAAATAGGTTACCGCTATTCTATAATGCGGCACCCAAGCCCCAGGTCTATTCTCGTCGAATAACTCTTCTGTGACAGGCGCATCACCCACGCGCTCCCTAAGCCGTGTCAAATATCTTTCTATTCTGGAGCGCATAACGCGCTTCCGGTACTCATCACTTTTCCATCGCTCCCTAAGACTCTTGGCTGCAAGCCGAGAGAGCCGCTCCATCATTTTAGAATCTTCCTGAATTCTTGCCCTGTTGCTTTTCTGTACCCCGGCCCTCTGGGCTTCTCGAAATTGAGCTTCCTGCCATTGTCTTGCGATTTTTTCACGGTGCTTCAAAACTGTGTCGGGAGCCGACCACAAGATCCTGGCCATGCGCCTATGGTGATCCGTCTTGTACTTAGCCCTATAAGAAGCATCCAACCACAATGCCTTGGAATTTTCAGATATCTTTTCCCTCACAAGAGGATTGCTCAACGCCTTCTGGATGGCCTCGCGAAGCAATTCCCTCTTGCTGGGATCTCTCCACATGGCAAAATTTTTCTTCGAAACAATTGCAGAAACACGCCTTCTTGTTTCATCATCCAGCGGCTTCTTTGTCAAACCTGTTAAAACGCGCGCCATCTTCTCCCGAAAAGAAGGCTCGCTCCACCGCAGCTTTGCGCCGCGGGCCATCCTCACACGAAACTCTGGATGCTCCTTATAAAACCGTTTCACCGAGGCGACGCGTTTTTGCTCACTTTTCGGAGTCCTATAGACGTTTTTCTGGTTGGCAGCACGAATGCGCATACGCCTTTCTTCTCTCGCAAGCGGGTTGGCATCGTAGTAGCCTTTCACTCCGGCACGTTGAGCTGCACGGAATTCCTCGTCTTGCCAAAGGGCCTTGGCATGCTGACCGTGCTTTTCATTATGCTCACGGAAAGAGAGTCGCTCAATGTTATCCGGAGAATTATTGAAACGGTTGAAATCCTTGTGATGTCGAATTCGTCCCGCGCTCCGAAGGTACTTGCCCTCATTGATATTAAACTCGTCGGCTAGCCCGTGTACGAACGACCGACTTCCGTCCACTTGCTGGATTCTTAAATAATCGTTCGAGCGCCTCTCACGAACAGGAGCAAAATCAAAGTACCCAGCCATCAAACTGTCCTGAGGGGTGAGGTCCACTGCCTGCTTGTAAGCACCGTTTCGCAAAAGAAACAAATGGTCCGGCGTGCACCGTATGATCTCTCCGTTGTCCAGCAAAACCTGAACGAGTTTTGCCTGCCTGCGGGTCACGCGCGCGTTCCGGGCTCTGCCAATGACAATACGGTTGCTTTTATCGACAGAGTAAACATAAAAGTTTGTTCCCTCCGGGAGCCCGGCCAGTTGCTCAAAGGTTTTCACGGAGCCATCGGTCAGTTTTATTTTTGTATCACCCGTAAAACAACCAAAATTCCCCTGCCCATCCACCAAGGGATAGCGCAGGCTAAAATCCTGTACCATGCGCACCAGCGCGTCGTACACCGCCGTGTCCCCATGCGGGTGGTATTTTCCAAGGGTCTCGCCTACGATGCGCGCGCTCTTCTTATACGGCCTGTTAAAATGGAGGCCCAGGTCATCCATGGCATAGATGATGCGGCGGTGCACAGGCTTCAAGCCATCGCGCACATCCGGGAGGGCCCGCCCGATGATCACGCTCATGGCATAATCAATATAGCTCGTCTTAACCTCTTCCCCAATGTCACGGTCGACGACCTTTTCATTCAAGGCGTAGGGATTCCTAGGGGCCGCCTTGTCGGGAGCCGCCTGCTCTTCCGGGGGATTCGGTGGGGTGCCTTTTTCCCCGTCACCGCCCTTGCTCTTCTTACGCGCCATGCCTTAGAACCGCCTCTTCCATTTAGATGTCCAGATTCCTGACTTCGGGAGCATGCCTTTCGATGAAAAGCCGCCTGGGTTCCACCTGGTCTCCCATGAGAACCGTGAAAAGCTCGTCTGCCTCGACCGCATCTTCCAGGCGCACTTTTAGTATCGTGCGCCGGCCGGGATCCATGGTGGTTTCCCAAAGCTGTTCCGGATTCATTTCGCCTAAGCCCTTATACCGCTGGACGGTCATACCCTCTCGTGCGATCTCCCGGACCTTCCCCAGCGCTATGATAAGGCTCTTCACTTCGAACTTACGGCTGTCGGAGGTCAAGGTGAACACGCTCTTTTCATCACCCCCCAAACTTTCCGGGGCAATGCCCAGTTTATTGAGCCTATCGACCATCTTCTCCAACTCCCTAACCTCAAAGAATTCCACGACTTCTACCTTTTTTACGCTGTCTTTCTCCGCCCCAGATGAAAAGTCAGCTAACTCATCTTGAGAGTACAAATAAGTTTCGTCTGCCCCCACTTTTGCCATGAAAACTGGTAGTTTTTTGGTCTTTTTATCCACCATACCTATGTATTTTTGAAACTTTACTCCACGACGCTCAATTCCCTTCGATAATCTCTCTATCTGGGCCACGCACTGCAGAACATCCTTCAACGCTTTTCCCTGTAGCTCCAATTTCTCTTTGGAATTCGAGAGCTTTATGCCATCAATCCCGACGTCTATCAGGATCTCAGCCATGCGCTCCTCTGAATCGATATATTCCTCCCATTTCCCCTTTTTGGCTTTGAAAAGGGGCGGTTGGGCTATATAAACGTGGCCATCTTCGATCAATTTGCGAAGCTGGCGATAGAATAGCGTAAGCAAAAGGGTGCGGATGTGGCTTCCATCGACGTCGGCATCTGTCATGATCAACACCTTGCTATAACGTAACTTTTCTAACTTAAACTCGTCTTCACCAACCCCCGTCCCCAGTGCCGTAATGATGGTGCGAATCTCCGCGTTGCTTAACACCTTATCAAGGCGGGACTTCTCGACGTTTAAAATCTTCCCGCGGATGGGAAGTATGGCCTGAAAACGTCTGTCCCGCCCAGACTTTGCAGAGCCGCCGGCAGAATCCCCTTCCACGATATACAACTCGCACAGCGCGGGATCGCGCTCGGAACAATCGGCCAGTTTTCCGGGTAGAGACCCCGAGTCCTGTGCCCCCTTGCGGCGCGTGAGCTCACGCGCCTTTTTGGCGGCGTCCCGCGCGCGCGCAGCAAGCAAGGCCTTTGCCACAATCTTATTGGCCGTGGTCGGGTTCTCTTCCAGGTAAGCCCCCAGGGACTCATTCACCGCCTGCTCGACAATCCCCTCGACCTCACTATTCCCCAACTTGGTCTTCGTCTGCCCCTCAAATTGCGGGTCTGGCAATTTGATGCTGATGACGGCGGTGAGCCCTTCCCGCACGTCATCTCCGGAGGGCGTGAGCTCTTTGAGGGCATCCTGCTTCCGGGCATATTGATTCACAGTTCTTGTCAGGGCGCTCCTGAAACCCGAGAGGTGCGTTCCCCCTTCCACCGTATTTATATTATTGGCAAAGCAAAAGACGCTCTCGGTAAACCCTTCGTTATATTGAATCGCGATCTCAACCTGCACATCTTCCTTTTCACTGTCCAGGTAAACCACCTTGGGGTGCAGCGGGTTTTTGTTCTTGTTCAGGTGCTGAACGAACTCTATGATGCCGCCGTTGTACCGGAACGCGACCTCCTTATCCGAGCGCTCATCCTTGAGAATGATCTCGAGCCCTTTATTGAGAAACGCCAGTTCCCTCAAGCGGTTCGACAGGATGTCGAAGTCCAGCTTGGTGGTCTTTTCAAAGATCTCGGCGTCGGGTTTAAAAGTGACAGTGGTCCCGCACTTCGCAGCTTTCCCGACGACTTTAAGCTTCGTCGCGGTCTTCCCGTGCTCATACTCCTGGTGATAAATCTTCCCGTCCCGGCGCACCTCGACTTCCAGCCATTCGCTCAAGGCATTCACTACCGAAACGCCCACGCCGTGAAGGCCGCCGCTCACTTTGTAGGTCCGCCGGTCGAACTTTCCCCCGGCATGAAGGGTTGTCATAACCACTTCCACGGCCGGCTTTTTCATGGTCTTGTGAAGATCGACGGGGATGCCGCGGCCGTTGTCTTCGACCGACACGCTGCCGTCCACGTGAATGGTGACGCTGATCCAATCGCAGAAGCCGACGAGCGCCTCGTCCACCGAGTTATCCACCACCTCGTACACCAGGTGGTGCAAACCTCTTTCGCTTGTGTCGCCGATATACATGGCCGGCCGCTTTCGGACGGCATCCACGCCCTCCAAGACCTGGATCGTGCGCGCATCATAGCGCACCGCTCCTTGCTCAGCAGGCCTTACCTTCGTTTTCGCCATGCCCCTTCTCCTGGTACGACTCCCGGCCCTTGTAACCCCTCCCGCCAGCGCCGACAGAGCGTTTTGATCCTCATATTCATCTTCAAAGGCGGTCTATCCGAAAGGATTAACTGGCTAGAATGCATCGGATCGGTTGGCTCCCGGCAGATAGCCACAACCGACTGAGCCCACACCCAAACGCGCAACGAGGCCTTGAAATAGCCCGTCATACCCTGCCCAGCCTGAAATGAACAGCGGTCACCGCTCCCCGGCCCAATGCCCGGGACAATTTCTCCAACAGCGCGACCTTTATCCTTTGGTTGAGATCGTAAAGCCAGGTGGGATGATCCACGTATACCAAAAGCTGGCCGTCTTTAATCCGAACCGGCCTACTGTGCCGTGCGGCCCTCCCACCTACCCAGCGCGGCCACTCTCTGAAAACAGAGCTTTCTTTCGATTGCCCCTTGACTTCTATTTGCTCGAATACCTTGCCTAATACGTTCCCCAGTCTTGCGGTATCGGCGCTTCGGGTCATGAGAGTTGCATGGGCATTACAACGTAAAGATAGTCATCCCCCGTTCGTATGACGCCGGGCTTCTCGGCATCTTCCAGTTCTAGAGAGATCTCCTCCAGAGCGATATTCTTAAGCGCGTCCATCAGGAAACCGGGATTAAAGCCCGCGACTACGGCATCCCCTGAATAATGGGCATCCACCTCCTCGCGCGCTTCTCCTACCTCGCCCGACTGCGCCGAAGTCGTGAGCCGGTTTTTCCCGAGCTCGAGACGAACCGGCTGCGATGAGCCTGCCAGCAAGCTCACACGCTTCACCGCGCTCAAAAAATCTTCCCTTCTGATCTTTATCTCTTTACCCTTATGCTTCGGGATGACCTGCTCGTAGTTTGGAAACTGCCCCTCGATCAACCGGGAGTATAGTTTTGTCCGGTCGAAGTCGAACCGTATCTGGTTTTCCCCGAAGTGCACAACCACGTTTCCGCCCCCGCCCATGTTGCGGTTCAGCTCATGCACCGTTTTTGCCGGGATGATCACTTCTTTCTCCAGCGCCTCTGGAGAAATCCCTTTTCTCTTAACAACCGATAAACGCCTCCCGTCCGTTGCTACAACCTTTACTTCCCCGCCACAAACTACCATGAGCACACCGTTCAGGACGTAGCGCGTCTCATCGTGAGAGACAGCAAAGCTCGTGATCGCGAAAAACTCTTTGAGCACTTCTTGAGGAAGCGTTAATATCTCCTGTGTATTAAGTTCCGGGGGTTTGGGGAAGTCATCGCTTGGGGTGCCCATAATTTTGAAATAGGCCTTCCCGCATTCTATCTCGACGGTGTTGTTCTTTCTCACAGTTATCTCTATCTCGCCGTCGGACAACTCCTTTATGATGTCGTAAAACTTGCGGCCCGGAACCGTAATAGACCCTGTCTCCCCCACCTCTGCGTCCATTTCGGTCTGTATCGCTATCTCAAGGTCTGTCCCGGACCAGTATAATTTTGATTTGTGGGCTTCCAGGTGAATGTTCGAGAGAATGGGAAGGGTGCTCTTGGTAGCTGTTGCATTAACCACACTCTGCGCGCAACGGATCAGTTCTTGTTTTGGTGCCTTGATTTGCATTTCACCCTCTTTTACTATTACTTGGTTATTTTACAGTATAACAGTCTCAGCTAATAGGATTATTTTTAATGTTGATAAGCACATAACTGTTTGGAAACACGATAGATAGGTTGTGTAGAAAATGTGGATAAGTCGGCGATTTTCCAATAGTTATGAGTAGGAATTTACCCCGCGTATTAATGTTGTTAGCCGTGTTACTAACTCGCGCATATTCGGCTTTGTTTTAACCTCGTTGTTAATTTTGGCGTATGCGTGTAGCACCGTGGCGTGGTCTCTCCCGCCGAAATGCTCCCCAATGGAAGGTAAGGAATGATCTGTCAACTCCCTGGATAAAAACATAGCCACCTGGCGCGGATAAGCAATGGAGCGGACGCGCCTTTTGGATACCATATCTTGGAAGCGGACCCCAAAGTAATCAGCAACCCTATGCTGAATAAGATCTATGGTCAACTTAGAATCTTCTTCCCTAAACGTGTCCTTGAGTAATTCCTTGGTAAGATCGATTGTGACGGGTGTACTTGTGAGTTCCGCAAAAGCGGCAACACGTATTAGTGCACCTTCAAGTTCTCTTATATTAGTTTTAATGCGTTGCGCAATATAAGCGGTAACTTCGTGCGGTACAAAAACTTTTCCACACTCACACTTTTTCCTCAAAATAGCCATTCTAGTTTCATAGTCAGGCTGTTGTATATCAGTAATTAAGCCCCACTCAAAGCGCGATACCAAACGTTCTTCCATAGTTGCAATGTCCTTTGGGGATCTGTCGGAAGACACTACAATCTGCTTGTGCGCGTCATAGAGGGCGTTGAAGGTATGAAAGAATTCCTCCTGGGTACTTTCTTTGCCTGCGATAAATTGAATATCGTCGACAAGCAGGACGTCCACCTCCCGGTATTTTTTACGGAACGAGGCCGTGCTTCTTGTTTGGATGGCGCCGATGAGCTGGTTGGTGAACTGCTCGCTCGAGGTATACACAATGTGGGCTTCCGGGTTCTGCACAGCCACCCTGTGGGCGATGGCCTGCATGAGATGGGTTTTGCCCAGACCAACCCGTCCATGTATAAAAAGCGGATTGTAGGCCCTTGCCGGAGAGTCAGTGACTGCTACGGCGGCCGCATGTGCAAAGCGGTTATTATTTCCGACCACAAAACTGTCAAAAGTATACCTGGGATTGAGCCCGGAGGAGTGAAACGCTTTCTCGTGGATCGGCTTGGGCCGCGGGATGAAAGGGCGTTGAACCTGCTCGGGGCGCGACTGGTATTCCACCTGGACCGGGGATCCGACCAGTTCGCCTAGGGCGTGCTCGATCGTCTTCTGGTAATGCCCCTTAAGCCAGTCGGCAAAGAACCGGTTGGGCACGAGCACGGTAGCCTTGTCTTTGTCTATTTCCGAAAGGTGTGTGGGCGTGAACCAGGTTTGGTAGGCTTGCTCATTGACAGAGTTGTGGATAAGATCTAGGGCGTCTGACCACAACTTCTCACAAGAAAGCACAGGCATGATGCAGGATGAATTACGTTTAAATTACTTATGAACAGGACGGGTAGGGGATATGAAAAACCAAAAGTTACGTAACGTGTAGTTGTGGCGTAGATTACAGCTCGATAGAGAGCCTAAGAGTGTTCCGCGAAAAGTTTTCCACATGTTATTCACAAACCAGAACCGAGATCGCCTTCAGTAAGGCTGTATTATATGCAGGCTTGCGCGCGGTGCGCAAGCCTTTTTTACTTTCTGCTCTAGGTGCGTGTGTTATAATGTGTGCCCACTCGTGTTAAGAGGAAAATTATTTGAAGCGAACCTACCAACCATCCAAAGTAAGGCGGCGAAGAACCCACGGTTTCCGCAGGCGTATGAGGACTAAGGGCGGGCGGCGGGTCTTGAAATTAAGAAGACGCAAGGGCCGTCAACGACTCACACCTATCTCAAACCTGTGAAATCTGTTTTCAAAATGGGCGTAAACAAAGCCTTCCTAGTTTATCGTAACCTATTCTCGCGTTTTATGTTACCGTGTTGCCGATTTGAACCGACCTGTTCGGAATACGCGCGAGAAGCCCTCCTTGCGCTTGGGTTTTGGAAGGGGAGCTGGCTTGCCATGCGCCGCATCCTGCGGTGCCAGCCCTTGGCTCGGGCTGGGTATGATCCGGTCCCGGTCACCGTTCATAAGGAAAGGCGCTAGTGGATCAAAAACGACTTTTTCTCGCCGCCTCTCTATCGCTCCTTGTCCTTTTTACCTACTACAGCTGGTTTGGACAGCGTTCGAAATACAGTCTGAGCGATGCTCCTCACTTGGACGAGCAGGTCGTTAGGCGCCAAGAGACTCGCGCCCCCATGACGGGGGCACAGGTCGAATGGACACAGCTGGAGCGCGAGGAATTCAACCTCATTTCCCGGGAGACAAAGTTTTTACACATGGTCTTTAGCCCCTCCACAGCGGATCTTAAAGCAATTGCCCTTCGTGACTATATTGAAACGGATGCGGACCGTATGGAGCATCTAACCGACCGTGCAGGAAGCCCTGTGGGGACGTTCACGCTTATTTCTGCGGATGAAGAAGGGGAGCACGAGTGGTCAGGATTCGAGTATCGTCCCAGCGAGGGTGAGGTTATTTTTAGCGGGATGAGGGGGGATCTTAAGGTCATTAAGACCTTCGAGTACCACCCGGAGAGCCGTCTCATCTGGGCGACTTTTCGCTTCGAAAATTCCGGAGCGGTGCCGGAAACCCTGGATTACGAAACGACCGTTTCTCTAACCGCAGATTTTAGGAACGGTTATGATAAAAAATTTATAGAGGGGACATGGCTTTCTCAAGACCAAGTCAAACATAAGGGGCTGGGCAATTTTCAAAAGGGCCTTGCCCAACCGGGGCAGGATCTTGTCTGGAGCGGGATCCGGACGAAATATTTTTGCCTTTTGGCCCGTCCCTTCACGGCAGTCAAGACCCAGCGTTTCTGGAGCGCTGGAGACTCGGCCCTTTTTGTTTCCTTAAGGCCGGAGCCCGTGGAGCTTGCTCCCGGGGAAAGCGCGGAGCATAAGTACCTTTTGTATGCCGGTCCTCAAAGCGTCGAGATTCTCAAAAAGGCCGAGCACGATTTCGTAAGGGTGGTGGATTACGGTTTCTTCGGGGCATTAAGCACCCTTATCCTTGCGGTTTTGCGCTTTTTTCACAAGTGGTTTGGGAACTGGGGCTGGGCCATTGTCCTCCTATCCATCGTGATCAAGATCGTCCTCCATCCTTTGACCGAGAAGAGCCTCAAATCCATGCGCGAGATCCAGCACCTGCAGCCGGAGCTCAACAAATTGAAGGAAAAGTATCAGTCCGATCCCCAGAAACTGAACAGGGCGATGCTCGATTTTTATAAGGAACATAAGGTAAACCCATTGGGAGGTTGCCTCCCCATTCTTTTTCAAATGCCCGTCTTCTTCGCCTTGTATAACGCGCTCATCCGTGCCGTGGAACTAAGAGGGGCGCGTTTCGTCTTCTGGATAAAAGACTTGTCGCAACCGGATAAGTTTCTGACCTTTTCCGGCTCGTTGCCCGTCGTGGGAAATTCAGTACACCTTTTACCCATCCTGATGGGACTGGCCACGATTCTCCAACAGAAACTATCGTCTACTCAAGGCGCGCAAACAGAGCAACAGCTCGCAATGGCCATTATGATGCCGATTATGCTCACCCTCATTTTCTACAACCTGCCTTCAGGCCTGGTTCTCTATTGGACGACCAATACCCTGCTTACTGTTATTCATCAATACAGAGTCGCGCGGGCTAAATAGTCTTCTCTGCTAACCGTATCATCTAAAACATATTCATAATATTTGGGTTAAACCGTATCAATGTATTATGAAGTCATCGTTGTGGGCGGAGGACATGCTGGTTGTGAAGCTGCTTTGGCAAGCGCGCGCCGAGGGAAAAAGACCTTGCTTGTCACGATGTCCAAAGGGGCTATTGCCAAGATGAGTTGTAACCCAGCTATTGGAGGGCTTGCCAAGGGGCACCTGGTTCGGGAGATCGATGCCATGGGGGGCGAGATGGGTAAGATTACCGACAGGACCGGGATACAGTTTAAGATGCTCAACCGCAGAAAGGGCCCGGCGGTGTGGGCCCCACGCGCGCAGGCGGATAAGAAGTTGTACGCGCGAGCTATGCAGGAGGTGATTCTGCGTACCTCCAACCTGGATGTAATCGAGGACGAGGTCGTGGGGATTGATGTAGATAATGGAACCCTGCGCGCCGTGCGCACAGCCAAAGGCCAGAGAGTCGAAGTGCGAGCGGCGGTCTTAACTACAGGCACGTTTTTAAACGGTCTTATTCACATCGGAGAAAAGCAGTATCCTGCTGGAAGGGGTGGTGAAAGTCCTGCCAGAGGCTTGTCGGAAGACCTTGAAAAATATGGATTTAGAGTGTCAAGACTGAAAACGGGTACGCCCCCGCGCATTCATAAGGACAGCATAGACTTTGACGGGCTGGAGGTACAGGAGGGAGACCCGCTCCCAGAGCCTTTCTCTTTCTGGGGGAATGGAATTACCCAGCCCCAAGTGGTTTGCCATATAACACACACGTGCGAAAAAACACACCGTCTCATTCAAGATAATCTGGGTAAGTCTGCTATGTATAGCGGCAGGATTAAGGGGATAGGACCCCGTTATTGCCCTTCTATAGAGGATAAGATCGTGAGGTTTCATGAGAAAGACAGGCATCAGCTCTTTCTGGAACCCGAGGGGCTGGATACGGAGGAATATTATATAAATGGTCTCTCCACCAGCCTTCCGGGAGATGTCCAGATTGACATGGTGCATTCCATCCCAGGGCTAGAAAGGGCGCGCGTTTTGAGGCTGGGGTACGCGATAGAATACGATTTTTGCCCACCCACCCAGCTTAAACCCAGCCTGGAAACCAAGAGGATTGCAGGACTTTTTTTTGCGGGCCAGATAAACGGCACGACGGGGTATGAGGAAGCTGCAAGTCAGGGTTTTGTGGCCGGCGTAAATGCGTCCTTGCATGTTGAAGGAAAGGAGCCCTTGGTGCTGGATCGCTCCGAGGCCTACGTGGGGGTATTGATCGATGACCTGGTAACCAAGGGGACCGAGGAACCCTACCGCATGTTTACATCGCGCGCGGAATATCGGCTTTTGCTCAGGCAGGACAACGCGGATCTTAGGCTGGGAGAGTATGGTCACAAGTTGGGTTTGCTGACGAGCGGACAATATTGTAAAATAATGCACAAGAGAGAGCTTATTCACAAGGAAGTCGAGCGGTTGCGCAAGACGAGGGTACATGGAAAGGCGCTCTCATCCCTCATGATTTCTGGGAAGCTCGGTTATAACGAGCTTCCCGGCAGCGCCGAGGCGGGGCTTGGCAGTGACGAGATCCGCCAAGTTGAAATGGAGATTAAGTATCAGGGTTATGTGGATAGGGAACAGCGCGCCATTGAGCGGTTCCGCGCCCTGGAACGCAAACGCATCCCGCTGGGCCTTGATTTTAGGAAGATACGCGGGCTAAAGAAAGAAGCGATTGAAAAGCTTGAGAAGATCAAACCCCTTTCCATCGGGCAGGCAGCCCGCATATCGGGCATTACCCCCTGCGATCTGTCCCTCCTCCTCGTCCACGTTAAGGCATATCACTAAAAAAAGTCCTCTGATTGCAGTTTCCAATGAAACGTGTAGGCAAAGGGCGGCATGGGTAGAGTTATAACTATTTGTAACCAGAAGGGGGGAGTAGGTAAGACAACGACAGCTATCAACTTGTCTACTTACCTAGCCTATGCGGGGCAAAACGTTCTTTTAATTGATATAGACCCCCAGGCAAATGCCACAAGCGGCCTCGGGTTTGAAAAAGAAAAAGTAGGCCAGAGTATTTATCAAACACTGGTAGGCGATCTGGAGCTAAAGTCTGCTGTGAGAGATACTGTCGTGCCTAATCTTTCTCTTATTCCCAGCCACCCAGATCTTGCTGGTGCCGAGGTGGAACTTATTTATCTTGAGAAACGAGAGTTTAGGCTTCGCGAAAAACTACGTAACCTATTATCAGAATACGACTTAGTATTTATAGATTGCCCGCCATCACTCAGCTTGCTTACTGTGAACGCTATAGTGGCATGTGATTCCGTACTCATTCCCCTGCAATGCGAGTACTATGCCTTGGAGGGCCTTTCCCAGCTTTTAAAGACTATAGGACTCATTAAGAAACGCTTTAATCTGCAAATCGAGATCGAGGGGATACTGCTTACCATGTCTGATGCCCGCACATCTCTTTCTGAACAAGTAATCCGTGATGTACGCGAACATATGGGAGACCGGGTATTCAGACAGGAAATTCCGAGGAGTGTGCGCTTGAGCGAAGCGCCAAGTTTTGGAAGGCCAGTCTTGTTACATGACAGCAGGTCAAGAGGAGCATTAGCATACAAGGACCTTGCGTCCGAGTTTTTGTCTAGACGTTTAGAATTATCAACAAAACTGTTCTAGAACCGTATCATCTATAGATAGGCAACCGTATCATGTTGTATAAGGAATCTACTATATGACTAAAAGGATTTCACTTGGGAAAGGTTTGTCGGCTCTATTCGAAGGTAAGGAGATACCCATTGTAGAGCAAAATAAATCTACGGACAGCGCTTCCGTTTCTATCGGCAAGATCGTTCCTAATAGGTTTCAGCCGAGGACACAATTTAACGCGGAGAGCATCCAATCTCTAGCCGAGAGTATCAAGACAAGGGGTCTGCTGCAACCCGTAGTTGTAAGGCGATTAGATTCCGATCGTTATGAACTTGTCTGTGGAGAGAGAAGGCTTAGGGCAGCGAAGGAAGCGAGTTTGGGTGAAGTGCCTGTACTCATCAAGGATGTGACCGACGCAGAGGCTCTAGAGCTGGCCCTTATTGAGAACCTGCAACGTGAGGATTTAAATCCCTTGGATGAAGCCAAGGGGTATCAGATGCTTATGGAGAAGTTCGGGCTTTCTCATAAAGAAATTGGTGAGAAGGTCGGACGGGACCGCACAACGGTTATAAATACCCTGCGCCTGCTCGGTCTGGACGATAAGGTCAAGCAGTGGGTGTTGGAAGGCCGTCTTACCCAGGGTCATGCGCGGGCGCTTCTGGCCCTCGATTCCAAGGAAGAACAACGTAAGTGGGCCGACGAGATCTTAGCGCACGGGCTCTCCGTACGAGAAGTTGAGGAGCGTATCTATGGCCCCAAGCGACTGGTGAAGCGTAAGTTAAAAGCGAAGGCTTCCGGCAGGCCGGATCCTGATCTGGGGCGTATGACTCAAGCCCTGGAACGGAAGTTTGGGACTCGGGTCAGGATCCGGACCTCAGCACGCAAGGGGGGGCGCATCGAGATTGAGTACTACTCTCTGGACGATTTTGAGCGCATCATAAACATTTTGGGCATCCAGCCATGAAAGAAGCCACGCTCGTCATCATCAAGCCGGATGGTTTGCATAGGTCTCTGACTGGTAATATCTTAACGCGTCTTTCGGAAACAAGGCTCTTTATTGTAGGGGCCAAGGCAGTGAAAGTTTCAAAGGAGCTGGCCGAGGAGCACTACCGCCATATGAGGAAGGCCTCCTTTTTTAATGCGCTCATAGACTACATCATGGGGAAGGCGCATAACACGCGCCGCGTACTTTGCCTTGCCTATTATGGTGAGGACGCTATTCGAAAGGTACGGAGGATCACCGGATCGACAAATCCTGAGGAAGCTGACCCTGTATCTATCCGCGGGGCATATGGGAGAATCACCACGAAAGGTTTATATGAAAATGTGGTGCACGCCTCATCCAGTCAGAGCGAGGCCGAGAGAGAAATAAAACTCTGGTTTAAACCAGATGAGATTGTAGTTACTCTGTATAAAACAAAACTTGTAGTACAGGAGTCTTCTAAATTAAGATGCTGGGATAATAAAAATAAATAAAAGAACCGTATCAAATATTCAAAGAACCGTATCAAATATTTGTTGACACGGTTTTAGTGTCTGTGTTATAGGAAGTTATACGCTGATACGGTTCAAAATTTAGGTGAGTAGAGGCGTGGGGAGAGGATGGGAAATTTTCTTGTCTTGATCCGTGGTCTCTGTTTTTGCTTTTCCTGCCTGGTTTTAATCCTCATTCAACCTTCTTGGAAAAATGCCCTAACCGTATCAGCATCTGCGGGCGAACCGTATCATGAGTCCCATATTGTAAAGGTTGATACGGTTGACCGAGGCCCCACCAGGTTTGAGCTCCATATCACGACGGATGGGCCCATCCGTATCATGCCTGTCCAAATGAAAGATCCCAATAGGATTTATTTTGATTTCCTAGGAAGGGGGGTTTTAACCAGCCCTGGCAGCTTACCTAAGCTAGATCATCCAGTTGCAAAGTCGTTGCGAGTGCAATATTTGAAAGAGCCCGTGGCCGGCGCTGAATGGGTTGCGGCGGACGGTTTAGTCGTTGAGCTCGTGAGGGAGGAGCCGTTCCGCGTCTTGGAGGAGAGCGAAAACGGATATGTGTATGAGATCGGAACCCTAAACCGCGACGAGTGGAGAGAGTTCATGCAGGGGGAGCTCACTCAAAGGGCAAAAAAGGGGGGCGGGAAGGTTGACTTAAGGCGTGTTACAAAAATGACCGAAGCGGAAGAAAAGTTGTATGAACAAGTAAGAGCCGAGCTTAGGCTCCGAGCCGGCCTAAAGCCCCAGGCCATGAGCAAAGCCGACGCCCTTCCCGCTCGGGAAATAGGGCTTAAAAAAAAAGTAGAGATAACATCGCCGACCCCGCCTATCCCCGCGAGTAAAAGCAGAATTCTCGCGCAAGAAATATTGCCGCTCAAAGACCACACAGGGTACTACCTTCGCCTTGATAAGGACGTAAGGTTTCTTCCCATCCGCCTTAAGAGCCCACCCGGTCTGATGTTGGATATATTGGATGACCATGTGTATATGAGTGCCCCCGAGGAGTTGGAGGTTGCTGGGGCACTCATCTCTAGAGTAGACATCCTTTATTATAAAGGAGAGAGCCCCGACCTGGATGGGGCCAGGCGCGTGGATGCGATAAAACTTTCCTTTAGAAAAGAAGCAGATTATTCCATAGAAACGGCCGACGGAAAGGTGTCAGTTAATGTCTTTCCCGCCCGTGTTAGAGAGGCGAAGGCCGCCAAGCCAAGTGCCGAGAAACCCTCTGCTTTGCCCGCTCCACCGCGCGCGGCAGGCGAGGTCGGCGGTCGCGAGCAGGATGAGGCGGGCCGTCTCCCTAAGAAAGTCGAAGTCATCCCCGCGCCTCCTCCGCCGGTCGCGGTTAAACCGCCAGGGGAAGCGCTCCGAGTGGAGGGGCCCAAGCCCTTGGAGGCGCGGCCTGGTCGAGCGGACGTAATGGTTAAGGCCGCTCGGGATGCGGTCAAGGAGTATGACTACCCGGTAGCCCAGCTCAAGGTGGAGGAGGCCTTGAAAGTTGAGCCTGGGCATGCCCAGGCTCAGGAGCTTAAAGACCAGTTGATGCGACGCCGGGAACTCTACGACATCGTCAAGCAAGAGGTGGAACTCCATATAGAGGGTTTGCAGAAAGGTTTTGAGAAGGCCAGGGTAGAAAGGGAGGCCCAAGACCAGGAGACCGATCTTAAGGAGGCGAAAGAGATGATTCGAGAGCTTTCGCTTGAGGCGGTGGCAGATCTCGTGGCGGAGGAGGATGCAAGGATTCTCTCTTTGGACGAGGCCGTTCAGGTGGGGCTCTCTCACTACGGTGGGCTTCGGGCTCAAGCCAAGGAACGCGCGGCGGCTGCGGCGCGGGTATTGGAGTCGAAGCGCGCGCTTTTGCCCAACGCAACACTCAAGTTCTCGGACACGGATGGCAAGACCCTGGGGGTTGACTTCAATGAGCGCGCCTATGGCCTTCAGATTGAGCAGCCGCTTTACACCTCCGGGGTGCTCATGAACACCCTGCGGCAGGCGAGACTCAATCACCGGCTGGCCAATAGCCGGTATGCGAAGTTGAGTGAGGATTATTCCTTTAGAATCATCGAGGCTTATTACGATCTCATGGAGGCCGAGATGAGCGCTCACATTCAGCGCGGCCTCATGGCAGAAGGCGGGAAGGCCCTCAACGAGGCCCGGGCCCGTTATGAAAAGGAGCTTTCCAGGAAGCTCGAGCTCTTGAATGTCGAGACCCAAGTGAACCAGATAGGCTTTCAGGTCGCTTCCGCGGAGAGGGATCTTAAGCTGGCCGAGTTCAAATTATCCCAGCTCTTGGGGGGTGAGGAAGAAGAGGCGTTCTATGGAATTCCATCGATGGAGCTGCCGGAGAAACTCGAGTTTACGCCGCTTAATCTCAATCTGGATGAGGTCCTGGCGCGGGCGGAGGAGAACCATCCGGATCTAAAGATGGCCCGGCTCCGGATGGCGGTGGGGCAATTTGAGAAAAAAATCGCAAAGGGGAAAGAAGGGTTTAGAGTTGATCTCACCGGCTTCCTCGGACAGGCCGGGTCCAATTTCGCGACAGAGGACTTGGATCTTAATACCGAGCGCAATTTTGGAATCCGCGTAAGCCGTGCCTGGGGGGGAAGCACCTTGAGTTCTTCGTATACCAATGATGAATCCGCACGGCGCCTGGGCGAGACGGACCGCACGGAGGCGCGCGTTTCCTCGGCGGAGTTGGGACTTTTCGACGCGCTTAAAGCGAGGGGGGATGTCCTCGAGGCAAAGGCCGAAGAAGAGAGGGCGAGCGAGGATTTCAGGGAAAGTTTCTTGAACGTCATGGTTGAGGCGCGGGAGGCATTCTATGGCTACCAGGAGGCCATCCTCCAAGTCAGGAACGCCATCGAAAAGGTCAAATTCCAGGAAGAGGCCGTCAAGGTAACCCAGGCCGAGGCGGGCTTAAACACGTCACTCACCTCGGATGTCCTTCAGGCCAAGATTAAGCTCGCGGATGAAAGGTCTTTATATGTGCAGGCGCTTGCGAACTACAACGTATCTATTGCCAAGGTCAACAAGGCGGTGGGCGTGGCGGGACATTATAAGGTGGGTGAATCATGAATAAACGCTTAGGGATACTGCTGATTTCGGTTGCGATTGCCATGGGCGGATTCTGGAGCGCCCAGCGGTTCGGGGGAGGGATTGCCCGGCGTGTAAAGGAGTCTTCGCTCGTAAAGGGGGTCAAGGGGATGGCCCCGGAGGCGGAAAAAATAGCGCCGCAAGCGGTGGAGGAAAGCCGCAGGCTTCTCGTGCGGGTCTTTAAGACGGCGAAGGGGGATTTCAAAGATTTCCTTCCTGCCATCGGCGTCATTCAAGCGAGTTTGGAGGTGGAGCTAAAGTTCGCGACCGAGGGGACGATTGAATCGCTCAATTTTCAGGAAGGGGATGTGGTGCGAAAGGGCGACCTCTTGGGCGCGCTGGATCAAAAGGATGCGCGGCTCAAGCTCGAGTTTAATCAGGCGAAGCTCAAGACCGCCAAGACCCAGGAATTGGGCGCCAAGAAAAAGCTCGACATGAATAAGGAACTTTATGAGATCGGGGTCATCATTAAGGCGAAGCTCGAGGAGGTGGCGATCGAGTACGAGACCGCAAAATCCCAGGCGGAATCCGCGCAGAAAGAGGTCGCCTTCGCACAATCCGAGTTTGACAAGACCTATCTCTATTCGCCGGTGAACGGCGTTATGGGCAGGCGCGAGTCAGAGATGGGAGAGGTCGTCAATTCCAACACGAAGATCGCGGTTGTCTATGATATCGCGCGCGTGTCCAGTGAAGTGGGGATCACGGAAAAGGACATCGACAAGGTCCGCCTGGGACAGACGATGGAGGTGACCGTCGACACCTATTCGGGGCAGAAGTTCACCGGC
>JACPQZ010000039.1 GCA_016190205.1 Candidatus Omnitrophota bacterium
CGGTTTTCGGTGATCGGTTATCGCAAGCATCTTAAGGTTGCGATCCCCGATGACCGATAAACGATCAGCGAACGCGCTCGCCAAACGGCGGTTGCGATCCCCGATGACCGATAAACGATCACCGAATCTGGGCCCTGGTGGACTCGAACCACCGACCCGCGCATTATGAGTGCGCTGCTCTAACCGGCTGAGCTAAGGGCCCCTTTATCTTCTCCAGGCGAGCAACGGCCGTGGTTCGTGAATCGTGAAGCGTGAATCGCAAACCAGTCGTGAGTGGAGTGTGATGGGTGGTGAGACAGTCACATCACTCACCACTCACCCCACTCGACAGACGCGCTCGCCAGACTAGTCCGCCAAGCCCAGCTCAAGGAAACTCTTGAGGCGGCGTGAACGGGTGGGATGTCTCAACTTACGCAGCGCCTTGGCCTCTATCTGCCGCACCCGCTCGCGCGTCACATTGAAAATATTACCCACCTCTTCCAGGGTGCGAGGATATCCGTCGCCGATGCCAAAACGCAGACGCAGCACCTTTTCTTCTCTCTCCGACAATGTGCCCAAGACCTCTGTCATCTGTTCCTTGAGCATGGTATGGGCCGTAGCGTTCGCAGGCGAGATTGCGGTTTTGTCCTCTATAAAATCCCCGAAATGCGTATCCCCCTCATCGCCGATCGGGGTCTGCAGGGAAATAGGCTCCTGGGCGATCTTCAAGATCCCCCGCACCTTTTCAACGGGCATTCTCATCTCGCGCGCAATCTCTTCAGGGGTAGGTTCCTTGCCGTTCTCCTGCACGAGATGCCTGGACACGCGGAAGAGCTTGTTGATCGTCTCAATCATGTGGACAGGTATGCGGATGGTCCTCGCCTGATCTGCAATGGACCGCGTAATAGCCTGCCGGATCCACCAGGTGGCATAGGTGCTGAATTTATAGCCGCGTTTGTATTCAAACTTATCGACCGCCTTCATGAGACCGATATTGCCTTCTTGTATGAGATCCAGGAAGGAGAGGCCCCTGTTTGTGTACTTCTTGGCGATGCTGACCACCAAACGCAGATTGGCGGCGACCAGTTCCTTTTTTACCTTATTGAGATCTTTCTCGCGCCTCTGGATCGTCTTCAGGCGCTCCCGGATCGCGGCCGGACTTTCCACGAGACTCGCCTTGATCTGGCTGATCTTTTCAATGAGCTCGCCGATCTGCCCGCGCTGTCTACGGCGCCTGAGCTGCTCGATCTCCCGCTCCATACGCTCAATGACGGAAAGGGCCGAGCGGATATGGGTGACGACGCGCTCGATCGACGCGGTCGAGGGTTTCGTCCTCAATATGAGGCTGATGATGTCTTCCCTTTTTTGGGTGCGGCGCAGCCGGTTGCGCACCTGGCGCAGATTGCCGATGAGCCTCCCGTTCTTGACCCCCAGCTCCTCCTCAAAATACTCCTCCGGATTCACCTTCCTGTCCAGGACATCGGCGAGCAAAGTCAAAAACTCGGCCCGGGAGGCGCGGCACTCCAAGACGGCAAGCTTGAATCTTTCCTCGGCCGCCTCAATCCGTTGGGCCAGTTTGAGCTCCTCCTCACGGGTCAAAAGGGGTATCTGCCCCATCTGCCGCAGGTACATGCGAACCGGGTCATCCACCCGGCTCACGCGGGCCAGGGCGTCCAGCCGGCGCTCCTCCTCCTCGGCCTCTTTCAGATCCTTGGCGGAATCACCCACCTCCTCCCGCGCCGCCGAGCCCACCACTTCAACATCCTCATGCCCGAGCATAGACAAGATGTCGTCGATCTCATCGGGCGAGACCACAGACTGGGGCAGCATCTGATTGAACTGGTCGTACGTGAGCGACCCCTTCTGCTTGCCCAGGGAGATGATCTTCTTAATCTGATCTTTCTTGACATGCTCGGTGTCGTGCAGACTCTCGGGCAAAGGCGTGACGGCCGGTGAGGCCGCCGCCACCCGGCGGGCGGAAAGGGCGCCGCTCGTCGGCCTGCCGCTGCCGGTACGCGCGCCGAGACGCCTGCGCGCTGTTCTTTGCTTCGCCCTGTGGCGGTGTTTGCCTTTCTGCACCATGCGAGTATTTCTTCCCATTTATATCACCTGAACGTCTTTTAAACTTGTCAAAAGCTTGTTCACACGGCCCTCATCCCGGTGCCGCTCTGCCAGCCGGATCTCTTCTATAAGATCCCGCCGGCGCTGATGAGCTTCATTCCTCTGAACGCGGCGGATGCAGTCTTGAATCATCTGCGGACGGTTCGTATAATGCTCTGATTCCGCCGAAAGCGAAGTGAGGAGCGCCGCAAGCGCAGGACTCTCAACATCCTCCAAGAGGGCTGCCGGGCGTGCCAGACGCTGCGGATCCTCCTGCTTGAACAGATGCGAGGCCAGGGCGCGGTAATCCGGGTTATGAAAATCCTCCGGCCGAAGTTTTTCCCTTACGGTAGCTACAGCCTCCTCATCCCCCAGCATGAGCCCCAGGAGCAGTCTTTCCTCAATAAAGCGCCGCCCCTCTCCCCGATGAACCGGAGCCTCCCCGGCAGGCGTCCTTCCCTTCCGCCTCGCCTTATTGAGCTCAACCACAATCGCCTCTTCGGGCAGCGAGAGGGCGCTGGACAGGCGGCGGATGTAATTTGCGCGTATGACGGCGTTCGAGATGCCTGCCAGGGTGCCGAGGAGCGCGCTCACCACCTTCCACTGCGACCTCGCATCGCGCGTGCCGTATCGAGCGCTCATCAGTCTTAACCTGAACTCAAAGAGATCCTCCGCCTTTCGAGCGAGCTCGATAAATTTTTCCGGTCCTTCTTCCCGCACCAGTTCATCCGGGTCTTTCACATGACCGAGGCTCAAAACTTTCAGCCCGAGGTCATCGCCCATCAAGACCTCGGCTCCCCGGAGCGTCGCCTCCTCGCCCGCCCGGTCGGCATCGAACACCAGCACACAGTCATCGGCAAAGCGCCTGATGAGCCGGGCATGCTCCGGAGTGAGGGCCGTCCCCAATGTCGCGACGCAGTTCTGGATGCCGTGCTGATAGAGCGTTAAGGCATCCAGATAACCCTCTACACAGATAAGCGTCCGGTCCTTGCGCGCCGCCTCCCGCGCCAGGTGGAGGCCGTACAAATTTGCCCCCTTGGAATAAAGTTCGGTATCCGGGGAATTGATGTATTTGGGCAGCGACTGGTCTAAAACCCGCGCCCCGAAACCCACCACCCGCCCCCGCACATCGGCGATCGGAAACATAAGCCGCCCGTGGAAACGGTCGCAGAGCGCCCCATCCGGCTGGCGGACAGCTAAACCCACCCGGATAAAAAGCTCGGGCGAGAGGCCCTGTTCCTTTACCCAGCGCACCAAATGGGTGCGCGCGGCAGGAGCCCAACCCAACCGAAAGAGATCGCGCGTCTTATCGTCTATTCCCCGTCCGATGAGGTAGTTCCTCGCGGCTTCTCCCTCGGCGGCATCTTTCAAACGCTCCTGATAGAAGCGCACCGCTCGATCCAGCGCCTCATACAAAGACGCACGAACTGCGTCGGAACCGGATAGGCGTTCCGGGCCGGGGACTTCAATCCCCGCCTTTTCGGCCAGCATCCTGACCGCCTCCGGGAAGCTTAAGTTCTCATACCGGGCCACAAACCCAAACACGTTACCTCCCACCCCGCAGCCGAAGCAGTGCCAAATCTGCTTTTCCTGGCTCACCATGAATGAAGGGGTCTTCTCCGTATGAAAGGGACAGCGCGCCCTGAAATTGCGGCCTGCGCGCCGAAGCGGAATGCGCTCTCCGATCACCTCCACGATGTCCACGCGGCCTAAGATCTCGTCGATGGTGCGATCCGGAATGAGTCCCATCTAAAGCTCCGTAACCATCTCCCAGGACTTGTGACTGGGCTCCCCGCCGCCCACCACAAAGCCCCTCAAGCCGGTGTATAAAACCGGGGTAATCTTCATAAAGCGGGGACCCAAAACCGAACGCTTCTTGACGGAGTCATTTAAATACTGCTGGGCGGACATGACCAGGGTGACCAGGACCAAACTGACCAAAAAGCTGGCCTGGACCACCCCCAGGACCGTACCCACGACCCGGCCCACCCACCCCTCGGGCCCAAACTTAAGCATGCGCGTCAAACCGCCGATCAGGATGTTGACCACGAAGCCCAGGACAACACCCAGCAAGATAAAGCACGCCCATTCCAGGAAGGGAGACCTGATGTGGAATCGTTCTTGTGCCCACAGCGCGAGGGGGTAGGACTTGGAAAACGCGATAAGCGAAACCGTGATGATGCCGACAAAACGCACAATTCCCCACCCCGATCCCCTGGTAAAACCCAAGTAAATGCCCCGAATGAGGAAGACGAGGATGAGGATGTCAATCCAATTGAGCTGTCTTAAGTAGGGGATTTCCATCCCTTCGCTGGAATTTTCAAAATTATAGCACGATTGACCTATTTAGTCAAAGGACAAGAGGTTACCGAAAATATGGCCCTCTGCCGCATGCGTCACGGCAACCTGGGCTAAGCGGTTTTCTAGCGGGATACCCGAACTTACCCGCACCCGCACATAATTATCGGTAAACCCTTCCTGCCACCCCTCGCCGCCGCACGCGCCTTCCATCAATACCCTTACGCTTTGGCCCAGCAGGGAATGGTGAAACGCGCGCTCACCCCGCGCCGCCGCCTCCTTGAGACGCTCGACGAGCCTCTTTTTTTCCGCCGGTTCCACCTTGTCGGAAAAGGAAGCGGCATCCGTTCCCCTTCTATCGCTATAGGGAAAGATATGCACCCGGCTGGGGGAAAGTTCTTCAACCAGACCAAGGGTTTCAAGAAATTCGTCCTCCCCCTCCCCGGGAAAGCCTACCATGATGTCGGTGGCTATGCCAATGTCCGGGACCTGGGAACGAAGCGAACGCGTGATGTGTTCCAAATCCTGCCTGCGGTAGCTCCGGCGCATGCGCGTCAAAACCCGGTCGGACCCGCTCTGCCACGGCATGTGCACATGGGCGCACAGCCTCGAGCGCCGCGCAAGTCTCTGGATGAGCCTTTCGGTGATGTCCTTGGGCTCGATGGAGCTTAAACGAATGCGGTCAAGACCGGGCACCTCCTCCAAGGCATCCACCAAATCCGCCAGATCCCGTGCGGGAACAAGGTCTCTCCCGTAGTAACCCAGCTGGATGCCGACGAGTACGATCTCCCGGTGTCCGCTCCCGACCAGGGCCTCGGCCTCCGCTGTGAGTTCCTTAAAAGGACGGCTGCGGGCGTTCCCCCGCACGATGCGCACCTTGCAAAAGCTGCAGCGGTAATTACAGCCGTCCATGACCTTGAGATATGCCCGCGTGCGGCCAGAGAACTCCTGTATGGAGTGCGGGCTCATTTTAAGATCATGCGCCATGTCCGTGCAGGCGCTTCCTGTCGTTCCATCTTCCTCGCGCCAGCGCTCTACCAGAGAAGCCAACTGGCCCTCCTCTTTCACCCCGAGGCAGGCGCTCACCTGGGGCAGGCTCGCTACCGCCGCCCGGTCTGCTTCCACATAGCAGCCCGTAACGACGATGCGGGCTTGAGGATTTTCCCTGGCAAGTCTTCGGATGAGATAGCGCGATTTGCTGTCGCTTGTTTCCGTTACGGTGCAGGTATTGAGTACGATGAGATCAGGGACTTCACCCGGCTGGGCTTCCTTTACTCCAAGAGACCCCAGGGCCTGGCGCATGACCTGGGTATCATATTGATTGACCTTACAGCCCAAGGTATCGAAACGGCAGGTCTGCATCAGGATCCCCCGCCCTCCCCGCGCCTGGCCGCGAGGGCCCGCTTCAGATTCTGCTCGCCCAAAGCAAAGCCAGGATCAATCCGAACCGCCTCCCGATAATGAAATATGGCCTCCTGGTCCGCGCCCAGCTTTAGAAAAATGTTCCCCAAGTTGTTGTGCGCCTGCGCGAAGCGGGGCTCAACGGCCAAGGCCCTTTCGTAATGGAGCTTCGCTTCAGCAAGCCGGCCGCTGCGGGCGAGGAGATTGCCCCAGTTGTAATGAGCTCTGTAATCAGAAGGTTCTATCTCCAAAGCCTGTGCATAAAGCGTGACAGCCTCTTCAACACGGCCCTCGCGATCCCGGATGCTCCCCAAATTGACATAGGCCTCCACGAAACCGGGTTCCAGTTCGATGGCCCGCGACAAATGCCGTGCGGCCTCCTCCAGCTTCTCCAGCTTAAGAAGTTCCGCCCCGAGATTAGCGTGCGCGCGCGGATTAAAAGGCTGTTTAGAAAGCGTATCGCGCCAGATGGCTTCATGACTTTGGTAGTCGCGGTTGCGAAGGAAGGTCAGCGTGCCCAAGGCAAAGGCCAAAGCACTCACCAGACTCACCGCCATGAAACCCCTCACACCCTGCGGTCCAACGCTGCGAATCAACTTCCATCCTCCCCCCACCGCAAGGGCTACCACCACGGCAAGGGGCAAGTACATGCGGTGCTCAAAGACAGGGTCTGCGAGTGGGATGAAGCTTGAGGTGGGCATCAAGATGAGAAAAAACCAGGCTCCCAAAAAACCCAGCGCAGGTCGGTAACAAAGGGCCCACACGGTGCCCGCCACCAGGCACGAAACGAAAATAATTGTCGGCAGATAAAACCCAAGCGACTTAGCCACCGGCCAATGGTAGCTTAGAATAAGAGGCGACGGCCAAAAGGCCAGCCACAGGTAGTGGAAAATCACATGGGTTTGAACCTTTGCATACGCAAGGGGCTCCAAGCCCTTCCACCCGGGGCCCGCACTCAAGCCATATTCCTGACCTGATGTAGCAAGGATCCATCCCAAAATAACCCAGGTTAAAGCCAGCCCTGCGTAAAACCACTTCCTCTCCCGCCAGAGCATTTTCCAGGAACTGGACAAAAAGACGCGGTCGTAAATGAGAGCGATTAATGGGGCGCTTGCCATCACAGGTTTTGACATCATCCCCAACGCGCAGCTTACTACGGCCGCGGAAAACCAGGCACCGGGCCTTGTGCCCCCAGCTCCCCTCACAAGGGAGTAAAGGGTCAATAAATAGAAGAGCCCCATCAGGGCCTCGGAGCGCTGGATGATGTAAGTGACGCTCTCCGTCTGAAGCGGGTGCAGCATCCACAAAAGCGCCACCGCAAAACCAAAGCCGGTTGACGGTAATACGGGCAGTGATCCGACACGGAGTGCCTGGAGTGTCCGTCGCACAAGTCCAAACAAGACGAGCGCGCCCAGGATGTGAATGACCAGATTGACCAGGTGATAACCGAATGGATTGAGGCCCCCGGACGCATAATTTAAGGCAAAGGAAATATCGACAAGTGGCCGCGTAGATCCTTTAACGTGCGCCCAAAATGGGGTGAGTGTACGGATGTTCGGGCTTTCGACGATGTGCTGGATGTCATCCAGCACAAAGGCTCCCGAGAAGCTGTTGAGGTAAGCAAGAAAACCCAGCAGAATCAATGCTGCCGAAGCGATCACTGATAAACGCTCCACGATCTCCCGCTCCCCAAACCGGTGACTTTTTCGCTAAAAAGTGCCCCAAGCAGGACTCGGCGGTTTGGGCTCGCGACTTCGTCGATTACCCCTTCGGTTATCGGTGTTCGGTGATCGGTTATCGCAACCGTCTTTAGTTTGCGATCACCGATAACCGATACCCGGTCCCCGAACAGGTGACTTTTTCGTTAAAAAGTGCCCCAAGCAGGACTCGCCGCCCTTCGCTCGCCGATGTGGAACCGAAGGTCATGAGCCTCGAATGAAATCGGCTCGCTTCGGGTCGGGCACCCGCGCCGGCCAAGGAAGGCGGTGCTCCCATTAGGTCGCGCCGCATTATGTTGGGGGGCCGGCGCTCCCTTCGAGTCCTGCTTGTTGGCGAGCGCGAAAGCAAATATGCCCCAAGCAGGACTCGAACCTGCGGCCTCTTGCTTCGGAGGCAAGCGCTCTATCCAACTGAGCTATTGGGGCTCGTTTCTCGTCATGGCGAGCGTGGATCGTACTGCGTACAAACCTCATGGCGTGCACGACCGTACTGCGTACAGCGTTCTGCGCAATTGTACTTAGTATACGCCTTGCTCTCAACGCTGTACGCACGACGCTGTACGAATCCCGCTCGCCCCGACGTTGCGCTGTACGCACGACGCTGTACGCTGTACGCTGTACGAACCTAATCACCCAATTCATACCTAATAAGGGCACACACTACAACGGCGGCGGTAGGAGAACGCAGGACCGTGGGGCCGAGGGACACCGGCTGAAAATCGTGACTCCTGGCCTGGGCCACTTCGGCAGGTGTAAAGTCCCCCTCGGGACCCACCAATACCGCCACCCTGGCTGGCCCCTTCGGGCCGTAGGCCCGGGGGGCCGAAGGCGTTGCGGGGGCCTGACCGCCTTTACCACGGTGGCTGTTTTTAAATTCGGCCAGCACTTCTTTCAGCGGCCGGACAGGTTCTTCCAGCGTCGCGATGAGCGAGAGGTCATAGGGTTCCAAGCGGTGAAAAAACATGGCCAAATCCACCACCTGCTCGAGGCGGGTAACCTGCGCGGTGCCGCACTGCTTAGCCGTTTCCTGGGCGAGCCGCTTCCAGCGCTCCGGCTTGGGACCGGGGTCCTCCGGGTCGATCTTCACCTCAGTCCGTTCGGTGATAACGGGCACCACACGCTCAATCCCGAGCTGGGCGCACTGGGAAACAATGAGTTCCATCCCCCTTTGCTTGGGGATGGCCTGGACCAGGGTAATCAAAGGGCCCTGCCGGGTTGACCGTTCTTGTGCGAGGGACTCTTCAATCCTAACCCGGACCCCCTTCCGGGTCACTTCATCCACGACGCCGCGATACGTAGTGCCCAGCCCGTCAAAAAGGGATACGCGCTCTCCGGCCTCCACCCTTAGCACTCGAACCAGGTGCCGCGCCTCGCTCCCCCGGATTTCGGCCCAGCCGTCCCTGATGTCCGATGGGCTTACCAGCACTTGTCTCGCCACAAAACGCTCCGAATCAAAAACCCCAAATCCTGCCTGCCGATTTGGGGTTGATCAAAAACCGTTACCAGGAACGCTATTTAATGCGCTTTTTCATGATAAGACCGGGTTTAAACACGGCGACCTTTTTGGCCGGGACCGGCACCTCCTGACCCGTGCGCGGGTTGCGCCCCATGCGTCCGCGCCGGGACTTCACCTTGAAGACCCCGAAATTCCTGAGCTCAACGGTCTGGTCTTTCTCAAGGCTTTCCACAATATAGTCCAGCGTGCGCTGGATCACCTTCTTGACATCGACCTGCGTCAGATTGGTCTCGTCCGAAATGCGGAGCACTAGGTCCTTCTTGGTCATAACCTTCTCACCTCCTACCGTAGACATCTCTCAATACTCCCCGCCTTGTGATCCGAACAGGAACAGGTAAACCGCGATGACGAGAACAATGAGATAAATTAAAATCATCCACCGGTTGAAAAGGAAAGAAGAGAAAGTGCGCGGTCCCGCCAGCCCGAGCCGGACGCGGTCCTTGGCGGCCTCCAGACTTCCCAGGACGCGATTTAAGGCGATGTGACCCTCATTCCAATCCGCCTCGATCTTACCCCGCTCCATCTCCGAAAGGGCGGGGATTTTGGATAGCGCTGGAACCCTCGACACCACATCAAGCGAGCGCACGTCGGCCACACCTTTCATTTCCGTTGTCTCAGCGAGACTTTGGAAACGGCGGGCGATCTCGCTCTTTAGATCCATAAATTTTTGCTCGTCTTGAGGAGTAATCTTGCCGCCGCTCAAAGCACTTTCATAGAGCGCGTGAAATTGCTTCCAAAGCTCTATGATGTCGTGGGTTCTGGAGATATGAAACTTGGTTGCTTTAGTTCCCAT
This sequence comes from Candidatus Omnitrophota bacterium, assembly GCA_016190205.1. Classification (GTDB taxonomy): domain Bacteria; phylum Omnitrophota; class JACPQZ01; order JACPQZ01; family JACPQZ01; genus JACPQZ01. The sequence continues at coordinate 9,806 of JACPQZ010000039.1, forward strand.
AGTTTTGCAAGTGTTGGCGTAGATTATACATAGCGAAAGTATGCAGTGTCAAGAATATTTTTTACCTATCCCCTTTACGTACTTAGGTTTGAATAGTAACCGAACCGGCACCCAGAAGTTCCTCAAGCTCCTTGAAGAAACCATTCGATATAAGCACGCTGTGATCAGCATCCGGACGAATGGACACAATTTTACCTTCAGGAGTAGAAAATTGTAGATTCACAGGAATATTGCCAGGGTGGGCATTTAGAATGGACTTAAGTTTGCCTAACGTGAGTTCCTCCATCCCCGCCGCTTGCAGATGTATCTTCACGGTGCGGGTCAGGCGCTTTCCGACCTCCTCCAGGGGAAATAGATCCTCGGCCATGATCTTCGGCTGATCCTCTTTCAGGTTGATTTTACCGCGCACGAAGATGACTGCATCCTTTATGATATGCGAGGCCCCCCGTTTAAATGCCTCGGGAAACACAACGACCTCTACCGCACCTTCCATGTCCTCCAGGGTCACGAAGGCCATTTTATCGCCCTTCTTCGTCAGGATCTCGCGGCTGCGCGCGACCATTCCCCCGAGCGCCACGGTCTGCTGATTCTTGAGGCGGCCCAGACCTGTTGTGGAACAAGTTGAGAAGTGCTTGAGCTCGCCCGAAAAACGGGCCAGGGGGTGGCCCGTGATGTAAAAGCCCAGGAGCTCTTTTTCGAAGGCGAGCTTTTGATTCTCGGGCCATTCGGGAATATCCGGCACCTCCCCCACACTCGCCTTGAAACCCAGGGGGTCCCCCATGGAGTCAAAGAATGAGATCTGACCTTTCTGCCGGTCCTTTTGCGCGCCGCCCGCCGCCGAGAGGGCCGTATCCAATAGGGCCATGAGCTGCGAGCGCCGGAGGTTGAAGCCGTCCATCGCCCCGCACCTGATGAGGCTCTCCATCACCTTGCGATTGGCGAGCCTCAAGTCCACCCGGTCGCAAAAGTCGTACAGAGAGCTAAAGCGGCCCTGACGAGTGCGCTGGGAGACGATCGATTCAATGGCACCCAAACCGACATTCTTGACCGCGCTTAAGCCAAAACGGATTTTCCCCTCGACCAGAGTGAATTTGGCAAAGCTCTCATTGATGTCGGGGGGCAGCACATGGAGCCCCATCCGGCGGCACTCCTCCACATACACCATGATCTTGTCGGTGTTGTCTTTTTCGCTGGTGAGAAGCGCTGCCATGAACTCCGCCGGGAAATTGGCCTTAAGATATGCCGTCTGATAAGTGATCATGGCATAGGCGGCCGAATGTGATTTATTGAAGCCATAACCCGCGAAATACTCGATGAGGTTAAAGACCTTGCTGGCTGTTCTTTCATCCACGCCGTTCCGGATGGCCCCGTCCAGAAAAGCCCTCTTTTGCTTTTCCATCACCTCCGGCGTTTTCTTGCTCATGGCCCGCCTTAAGTTGTCCGCCTGGCTTAGGGAAAATCCGGCCAGGGTGCTCACGATCTTCATCACCTGCTCTTGGTACAGGATGACGCCGTAGGTTTCTTTGAGGATAGACTCGAGACTCGGGTGATCGTAGCGGACGTCGCCCTGGACCCGGCGCCTCTGGATAAAGTCGTCCACCATGCCGCTTCCCAACGGGCCCGGCCGGTAGAGGGCCAGGATGGCCGTGATGTCCTCGAAGCGCGTGGCCCGGAGCCGGCGAAGAATGTCACGCATGCCCGACGATTCCAATTGGAACACCCCCAGGGTCTCGCCCGAGCCCAAAAGGCCATAAGTACCTGCATCATCCAGAAGGATCTTGTCCGGCCGGATGTGAACCCCCCTGATTTCCCGGACGAGCTCAACCGCCTCGTGGATCACCGTGAGCGTCTTTAAACCCAGAAAGTCCATCTTGAGAAGCCCGATCTTTTCCAAGGAACTCATGTCGTACTGCGTGGTGATTTGATCGTCGTTCGTCTTAAAGAGCGGTGTGTGCCGGATGAGGGGACCGTCCGAGATAACCACCCCGGCGGCGTGCGTGGAGGCATGCCGCGTGAGCCCCTCCAGCGATTTACTCGTGTTGATGAGCCTGCGGAAGGCATCATCCGTTTCATACAACTCTTTAAGGCGCGGCTCCTGCCCCAAGGCCTTATCCAGCGTGATATTGAGCTCGGCCGGTATGAGCTTCGCGATGCGGTCCACCTCCGCGTAAGACATTCCCATAACCCGGCCCACGTCCCGTGTCACGCCGCGCGCGGCCATGGTCCCGAAGGTAATGATCTGGGCGACGCTCTCCTCGCCGTACTTCTGCTTTACGTAAGCGATCACCTCGTCGCGCCGCTCATAACAAAAATCGATGTCGATGTCGGGCTGGGTCACACGATCAGGATTCAGGAACCGCTCAAAGATGAGGCCGTGCTGAATGGGATCGATGTCGGTAATCCCGAGGCAGTACGCTACAAGGCTTCCGGCGGCCGACCCGCGGCCCGGGCCCACGGGGATACCCTGCTCCTTGGCGAACCGGATGAAATCCCAGACTATGAGAAAGTAGCTCGTGAACCCCATCTTCTGGATGATGGCCAGCTCATGGTCCATGCGCTCCCGAAGCCGCGCGGGCGGGGCGCCCTCCGGGCCTACGGCCCGTAGGACCGGAGCGCCCCCGTAGCGCCGCGTAAGTCCCGCCTCGCACAGGTCCCTCAAATATTTTTCATGGCTCGTCACACCGGCAGGAACTGGGAAAAGGGGGAAATGCGTCCTATGGAATTCGAACTGGAGACGGCATTTATCCGCAACCACACAGGTGTTCCGGATCGCCTCGGGAAGATCCTTAAAGAGGCTTACCATTTCCTCGCCGCTTTTTAAATAAAACTCATGAGTGGAAAATTTCATGCGCCTTGGGTCGGACAGCGTCGTCTGGGTCTGGAGCGAGAGCAGGCATTCATGGGCCGGGGCATCCTTCTGGTGAAGGTAATGCACGTCATTGGTGGCCACGACGCTTAAGTCAAATTCGCGCGCGAGTTCGATGAGGGCCCGGTTCTCATCCCGCTCCTCCGGGATGCCATGGTCCTCAAGCTCAATGTACACGTCGTCCTTCCCAAAAAGGTCCACGAAATCCCGGAGCCGCTCGCGGGCCGTCTTGAGATCCTGCGTGCGCACAAAATAGGGGATCTCCCCGCTCATACAGCCGGTGAGTACCATAAGACCCTTGGCATGCCCTTTCAGAAGTTCCATATCGATGCGCGGCCGGTAGTAAAATCCCTCGAGGTACCCCTTGCTGACCAGGACCATAAGATTTTTATAGCCAGCCTCGTCCTTGGCAAGCAAGAGGAAATGGAACGCAGTATCGGTGCCTCCTCTTCCCTTTCGATCAAAGCGGCTGCCGCGGGCCATATAGGCCTCACAGCCGATGATGGGCTTGATACCCTCCTTCTGGGCGGTCTCATAAAAATCAATGGCACCAAAGAGATTCCCGTGATCGGTGATGGCCAGGGCGGGAAACTTAAGCTCCACCGCCCTTTTGATCAGGGGCTCGATCTGGCAGGCCCCGTCCAACAAACTGTATTGCGTGTGGACGTGCAGGTGGACGAAATCTGTATTAGCCACTTCTCTACACCTTGCGTGCTTCGTGCTTCGTGCCTCGTGCCTCGATAAGGGATGTAATCGCCATGACGTTACGACGCACGATGAACGCTGAACGAAGCACGATCATTATTCCCACTCAATGGTCGCCGGGGGTTTGGAACTTACGTCGTACACCACCCGGTTAATGCCACGCACCTCGTTGACGATGCGGCTGGAGATACGCCCCAGAACTTCCGCGGGGATCTGGGCCCAATCGGCCGTCATGCCGTCCTTGCTCGTCACCGCCCGCAGGGCAAGCACGTGCTCGTACGTGCGGGCATCGCCCATGACACCGACACTGCGGACGGGAAGGAGCACGGCGAATGCCTGCCAGGTCGCATCATACAGGCCGGCCTTGCGCAGCTCCTCGATGAAACGCGCGTCGGCCTCCCTTAAGATCTCGAGACGCTCCGGTGTGACCTCCCCGATGATGCGTACCGCCAGCCCCGGCCCGGGAAAAGGGTGACGGCTTAAAAATTCCCTATCCAGCCCCAACTCTGCGCCCAAGCGCCGCACCTCGTCCTTAAAAAGCTCCTTCAGGGGCTCGATGAGCTTGAGCTCCATGTCCTTCGGCAGCCCCCCCACATTGTGATGCGTCTTAATAACCGCGCTCGGGCCCCCAAACGCGGAACGGGATTCTATGAGATCGGGGTAAAGTGTTCCCTGGGCCAGAAATTCCACGGACCCAAGGCCCTTGGCCTCGCGCTCAAAGAGTCGGATAAACGTCTCGCCTATTCTTTTGCGCTTGAGTTCCGGATCCTCCACACCCTTCAGGGCCCGCAAAAACTCATCGCCCGCGCGGACACAGCGGACATCAAGCCCCATCTTGCGCGCGAACCGGTCCATCACCTCTTCCGCCTCCCCCTTGCGCAGGAGTCCGTTGTCCACAAAAATCGAGTGCAGGTGATTCCCCACCGCGCGATGCACGAGAACAGCGGTCACGGCCGAATCCACCCCGCCGCTTAAGGCGCACACGACACTGGCTTCGCCCGCCGTCCGGCGGATCTCATGAACCGCCTCGCCGGCAAATGATTTCATGTCCCACCGGCGCGAGCAGCCGCAAATCCCGTGCACGAAATTGGACAGCATGAGGTCCCCGCGGGCCGTGTGGGATACTTCTGGATGAAATTGCACGCCAAAAAGACGGCGCTTTCGGTCCGCCATGGCTGCTATTGCAGCGCTTTCGGTGTGGGCAATTGCGGCGAAGCCGGCCGGGGCATCCGTTACGGCATCCCCGTGGCTCATCCAGCAGGTGGTGGGATTTTCGGAGATGGATCGGAAAAGGTCCTGGGTATCATCCAGGATGAGCTGGGCCTTGCCGTACTCCCGGCGGGTTGAACGTCCGACCTTCCCGCCCAGGGCCTGCGCCATGGCCTGCATCCCGTAGCAGATCCCCAAGACGGGAATCCCCAATTCAAATATCGCGCGGTCCGGCTGGGGCACCCCGCGGTCATAGACGCTCGCGGGTCCGCCGGACAGGATGAGCCCTTTGGGCTGGACTTTACGGATTTGATCGGCCGGGGTGTCATGGCCGATGATACGGGCGAAGACCTGGGCGTCTCTCACCTTGCGCGCGATGAGCTGGTTATACTGGGAACCAAAATCAAGGATGAGAATCTCTTCGCGCATGACAATTGTGATTTTTTCCGGAGACGGCCGCCCGACGGGCGCCACCGCCATTACCCGGACATCCCGACCCGCTGGGTGGCCTGAAAAATCTTTCCTTCGGTCTTGATGGCGGGGGCGATGACGAGCTCGGCCAGATGCATGTCCCGGACGGTGCGGGCGCCCAAATTTCCCATGCAGGTCTTTAAGGCCCCGACCAGATTCTGACTGCCGTCGTCCTGGGTGGCGGGCCCGAACAGGATCTCCTTGAGCGTGCCCGTCGTCCCCACGCGGATACGCGTCCCGCGCGGGAGGTTCTGGTGGGGCGTCGCCATCCCCCAATGAAATCCGTGCCCCGGGGCCTCCTTGGCGCGTGCGAAGGCGGAGCCCACCATCACGGCGTCCGCCCCGCAGGCAAAGGCCTTGCAGATATCGCCGCCTGTCGTCATGCCCCCGTCCGCAACGATGGGCACGTAGCGGCCGCTCTTTTTGGAATAAAAGTCGCGCGCGGCGGCCGCGTCGCAGATGGCCGTCACCTGCGGGACACCGAGCCCTAAAACCCCGCGGGTGGTGCAGGCCGATCCGGGACCTATTCCTACCAGGAGGGCGCTCACCCCGCTCTCCATGAGCTCCAGGGTGGACTGGTACGTGACCGTGTTGCCCACGATGACGGGAATCTTCATCTTCCGGCAGAACTTTTCGAAAGAAAGCGATTCGTAATGGGTGGAATAGTGCCGCGCGCTGGACACGGTGGACTGCACCACGAATACATCACACCCTGAATCCTGCGCGATTGAGCCAAAACGCTCGGCCCTCTGGGGAATAGCGCTCACGAGGACAGGGACCTTGGCCTTCTTGATCTCCTTAATGCGCTTGACGATCAGCTTTTCCTGGATGGGGCGTTCATAGATGGTCCGCACCAGGCCCGTGGCCCGCCCGTTTGCGGACGCCGTGATCTTGCGGATGACCGTGTCAGGATTTTCGTAGCGCGTCTGGACCCCCTCCAGGTTGAGCACCGCCATTCCGCCCAGCTTGCCCATCTCGATGGCAAATCGGGTATCCACCACCCCGTCCATGGCCGAGGCAAAGATCGGCACCGGGAAGGTCCATTTTCCGATCTTAAAACCGATGTCCGTGTCTTCCGGGTCAATCGTGACGGCGCCGGGCACCAGGGCGACTTCGTCGAAGCCGTAACTGCGGCGGGCCTTTCGGTTTCTACCTACCCATTCACCCACTTGGATGACCCCGAATAGAAAAATTTAAAAATCCGAAACTCGAATATCGAAAATCGAAACAAATTCAAAATTCGAAATTCAAAAAGTGACGTTTCGAATTTCGGATTTCAGTTATTCGAATTTGTTTCGTGCTTCGAATTTCGGATTTCGTGCTTATACTTGCGCAAGCAGCTGTTAACGTGATGCAAGCTATCTTATCCCAAGCCTTCGGGACTGTCAACACGACCCGCGTTAAAACAAAGGAGCAGGGCAAAACACGCCCTGCTCCATCACTCTTTTCTCACACGGACCTTCCTGGACTTGAGTCCGGAAGGGGCGCGTGAGCGTCTTCATGCCGACTTGACTACCCCCAGGATGTCCGACTCGCGGATGATGAGATATTCCTTGTCGCCCACCTTGATCTCATCACCGGTGTACTTTCCGAAGATGACCCGGTCGCCGGCCTTGACCTGCGGCGGGATCACCTTTCCGCTTTCCAGGGAACGGCCGGGCCCGACCGCCATCACCTTTCCCTCCTGCGGCTTCTCCTTCGCCGTGTCGGGGAGATAAAGCCCTGACTTCGTCTTCTCATCCGACTCCAGGACTTCAATGATCACCCGATCGCCCAGTGGCTTTATATTCATAATCACGTCTCCTTAAATTAAGTTTTAATACATTCCGCCGCCGGGGGGCATACCGCCTCCGTGCCCGGCCCCGCTTCCACTCTTCTCTTCTTCCGGTATATCCGTCACCAGGGCCTCGGTGGTGATGAGGAGGCCTGCGATGCTGGACGCGTTCTGGAGTGCTGTCCGGCTGACCTTGGTAGGATCAATGACCCCGGCCGCGAGCATGTCTTCGAACTCCTCGGTTTGGGCATTGAATCCGATATTCCCCTTCTCCTTTTTGACGCGATCCACTACGACGGAACCTTCCATGCCGGCGTTCTCGGCAATCTGGCGAATGGGCTCCTCCAGACTGCGCACGATGATATCCACACCGATCTTTTCATCCGTATCCGGCCCCGTCTTGGTCTGGCGGGCAGCGTCCATGCAGCGCAGGAATGCGGTCCCGCCTCCCGCGACGATGCCTTCCTCAACAGCCGCGCGGGTCGCATGCAGGGCATCTTCCACCCGGGCCTTCTTCTCCTTCATCTCGGTCTCGGTCGCGGCACCCACATTGATCACCGCGACGCCCCCGGATAACTTAGCCAGGCGCTCCTGCAGCTTCTCTTTATCGTAATCAGAGTCCGTGTCTTCGATCTGCTTTCGGATCTGCGCGACGCGCCCGCTGATGTCGGCCTGTTTGCCGCCGCCCTCAATCAAGGTCGTATTTTCTTTATCAATCGTGACGCGCTTGGCACGGCCCAGGTCATCCAGGTTCAGGCTCTCCAGTTTGATCCCTAGGTCCTCGCTGATCGCGCGGCCCTTGGTCAGGACAGCAATGTCTTCCAGCATCGCCTTGCGTCGGTCGCCGTAACCCGGGGCCTTGACGGCCGCGCACTGGAACGTCCCGCGCAGCTTATTGACCACCAATGTGGCCAGGGCCTCTCCTTCCACGTCCTCGGCAATAATAAGGAGCGGTTTGCCCGTCCGCGCCACCTTCTCCAGGAGGGGCAAAAGCTCCTTCATGTTGGAGATTTTCTTCTCGTTGATCAATATATAAGGATCCTCGAGAATACACTCCATGCGCTCCGCGTCCGTGACGAAATAGGGCGAGAGATACCCCTGATCGAACTGCATGCCCTCTACGACGTCGAGCGAAGTGGTCGTGGATTTGGCCTCTTCCACTGTAATGACGCCGTCCTTCCCCACCTTCTCCATAGCCTCGGCGATCAGGTTGCCGATGGTTTCATCGGTGTTCGCGGCGATGGTCGCAACCTGGGCAATCTCTTTTTGATCCTTTACCTTCTTCGAAATTTTCTTGAGCTGATCGACCACCGCTTCAACGGCCTTGTCGATCCCACGCTTGATCTCCATGGGATTGGCGCCCGCCGTGACGTTCTTGAGACCCTCACGGAAGATAGCCTGGGCCAAGAGAGTCGCGGTCGTGGTCCCGTCACCCGCGGCATCGGAGGTCTTTTCAGCCACCTCCTTCACCATCTGGGCCCCCATATTCTCGAACGGGTCCTTGAGCTCGATCTCCTTGGCCACTGTGACACCGTCTTTGGTGATCGTGGGTGATCCAAACTTTTTGTCAATGACTACATTGCGGCCCTTCGGCCCCAGGGTCACCTTGACTGCATTGGCCAGCTGATCCGCTCCGCGCTGGATAGCCCGCCTAGCCTCTTCATCGTAAATGAGCTGCTTTGCCACTTTTACTCCTCCTCTACTGTTCCGTTAATGAATTAATCCTTCAGGCACCCTTTAAACCGTAGGGTACTTGACTAAAGCCTTCGCCAGAACGCTAAACGCGGATTACCCTTCGAGAGGCTTGCGATATTTAAGGAAAGAAAGAATTAGCACTCTTAATCTGTGAGTGCTAGAGTAATTCTACCGGTTTTACATGACTTTGTCAATTATCTCTTTGACCCCGCTCACTTCGGTATACCCGGTATGTCCACATGAGCCCCTTCAGCGTTAGATCGACATCTATATATCTTATTGTTTTACAATAGGTTGTACAAATTCTTGCCAGACCGCCGCAGGCCATCGTCTTGAGCTTGCTGCTAAAGAGCCCTTGGACGCGCCCTACCACCCCGTCGCAGATATCCGCATATCCGAACAAGGCCCCCGCTAGTATGCTTGCGACAGTGCTGCGCCCAGGGAGTTTGAGACTTCCAATTTGCTTTGGAACACTCACGCGCGGCAAAAGCGCGGTTTTTTCCGCAAGGGCGCCCAGCCATATACCCAGCCCTGGAACAATCACCCCCCCAAGATAATCTCCCCGTCGATTCACCACGTCAAAAGTCAGGGCCGTCCCGAAGTCAGCAATCACAAGGGGACCGCCTTTCATTTTATAGCCGGCCAGGGCATTGAGCAGGCGGTCGCTCCCCACCTGCTGCGGCCTGCTGTACCGATTGCGTATGGGAACGATGACATCTTTCCCAACCACGAGTACCTTTAGACCCAAACGATTTTTGAGCACTTTTCCCAGCGACGGGGTTAGGCGAGGAACCACGGAAGAAACGATGCCGGCCTTAAGCTGCTTTTTAAAAGGAAGGAGGGCCTTCACGAACTTCGTCCAGTTGCCTGTGCTGGGCATACGCACGCGCCGAATGATTTGAGAGCCGCGAAAAAGCCCGGCGAGCACGCTGGTATTTCCAATATCAATGGCGAGCAGAAGCTGGTTCGAATTTTTCCGCATGGTATCTCTTGCTTACTTCTTTAAGGAGAGCGGTGAGCACCTTCGTGCGATCCCACTCTTGCGCGGTTTCCTCTTTAAGCGAGGTTGCTCC
>JACPQZ010000040.1 GCA_016190205.1 Candidatus Omnitrophota bacterium
CTGCGCATGCGCATGGTCCGCCGCAACCCTGTAGAATTCCGGCAGGAAGAATGGCTCACACCCTCCAGGGATCTGTTCCAGCGCCGCCCGCCACTCGCCGGTATCCTCAAGGCCCAGGACGCGCACACTTTCCCGCGTGGTTGGGCTCATGTTGACCTCGTTATGAGGGAAGACATAAACTCGACCATACGGTCAACCTCTGCCTCAGTCATAGATGGAGCCACCGGCAGGTTCAGCATCCTCTCCGAAAGACGGTGTGAAGCCGTGAAGCACTCCGGCTCGAGCGCGCGTATCAGCGTATGGTAGAGGCTGGCGACAACAAAGCCCTCTGCCTTCAGGCCGAAATAGAGTTGGTCCCGCAAGGTTGTGTTCGAAACCCTGACGGGGCATGTCTGCGGGACGGTTCCAACCGGCAAGCCGGGCCAGAGCGGAACGACCGCCGGCGCCAGCGCACGCAGTCGTGTCACGAGCTTATGGTAGTTGGCAACTCTGGCCTGCGAGTGGGCGGTGACATCCTCCTCGAAAACCCGCACCCAGTCGGCATCACACACCTGTCCGGCCGCACCTGGGGGGATGACGGCTGCCAGCGCTTCGGTGTTCAGCTTCAGCACCCCGCCTTCATGGACATCGAACATCTTGTGCATCGAATAGAGGACTGCCTCCCCATCCTTTCCGCAGCTCGCCAATGCCTCGGCGGAAAAATAGGCATGCGCTGCATCTTCAATGACCGGCACCCCCAGATGGCGCGCCAGCCGGATGATGGCTGCCAGTTCCGGATCGGGCCGGCCGAAATAATGGATGAGAACGAGCGCGCTCGACTGCGGGCTTTCCTCAAGCACCGACTTAAGATGCTCCACGTCTACGGTAAGATCATCGCAGACAGGGTAAAACCGCGCGCTGAGCGAGCGCTCCTGAATCGGGTCATACACGCCGGAGCCCTCGCGCGAGCTATACCCGACGTAGGCCGGCAGAATCACCGCGCCCCCCCGGCACCCGATGGCCAACGCATCAAGCACCGCGCCGAACGCATCCCGGGCCCGCGGATAGAGTCTCCAGCGAGAAGTGCGGTTTACGCGCCCCGACACCCTGCCGACTGCGCTGGGCCCCTTCTTAAAGTCAACCATCATTTGCTTGCCGTGACGATCCATTGCACGACCCTCTTCGTTCGCCCTTTCAGCGTCCGCTCTCTGCGCTCGTAGCTTAATTCGGAAAATTCCCGGAATAGCCGGGACAGGTCCGCTTCCGAGAAAAAGTGTATGATTCCGCATCCGACCGCCGGCCCCTCGTTGACCGACTCGAAGGTACCGGGTTCAATCGCGGCACCGGTTCCCTCGCCCCAGGAACCTTCCCCGATGAGGATCGCGAACAGCTTTCCTCCGGGTGCGAGCACCCGATGCACCTGGGCTATGATACGCTCGCAATGCCCCAGCCGGTTGTGCTGCACCGCCGCAATGTCGAAGGCCCCCTGGAACATCCCGTCGGCGAAGGGCAGGTTTACCAAGTCGCCGACCCGAAGCTGGGCCTTCAGGCCGTCCGCCGCCAGCCGCTTTTCCGCGCGCTCAATGGCGACCTTCGACCCGTCAATCCCGCTCACCCGGTAACCTTCCCGCGCCAGGAACCATACATTGGCACCGGGACCGCAGCCGAGGTCCAGCAGCTGAATCTGGTCCCGCCCCGGCAGAGGCCCATACGTACGACTGACGAACGCAACCAGCTCCTCCGAGGGATATTGTCCCCACGCCCGTGCGCCAAACACGGCATCCCAGATCGGACTCCAAGCTTGAGGAGCTTCTACGTGCATATCTGGAACCGCTTCATGCGAATCTGCTCCCCCAACTCGACCGTCTCCAGCACGTTCACGATCTTCTGGGAGGAGCGCCTGTCATAATACGGGTTGACCAGACCCTTAAGCCTCTCGCGGAACGCGTCCGACAGCGCCTGTTCGAGCCCCGTGCGGATATCCGATGTGTCGTCCGCCACATCGATGACATTTGCCGCCCGCAACCTGCCCTGCTGGCGGTCTCCCACATTCACTGCGGGCAACTCGAACGAGGGCGCTTCAAGCAGCCCGCTGGATGAGTTGCCAATCATAGCCCGCGCCCGCCGCATGAGGCTCGCGTAGGCGACCCATCCAAGGCTCTTGACAAACCGCGTCCTGGGCCGGCGCTGGGCATACGCGCACAGAGCGTCATTGATCAGCTGTCCGCCGGCGTCCCCGTTCGCCGCGGTGATGACAATCAGGCGCCGGTACTCGTCCAGCACCATGGTTAGATGGGCCACTTGGGCGGCAATCCGCTCCGGTTTAAGCGTGACCGGATGCAAGGTGACCAGGAGGGGAGGTTCCCACTCCGACGGATCAATGCCGATCTTCTGTGCCAGCTCCTCATCCGTAAGCCACTCTGTCGGGGTGAGGGCATCTAAACTGGGTTCGCCCACGACGTGGATCCGCCAGGGTTCTTCCCCCATCTGGCGAATTCGCGCCGCGCTTTGCTCATTGCTCGGAAAATGCAGATGACACAACTTCGTCAACGCGTGGCGGAAGGCATCATCCAACACCCCCTCGGTCAGGTCGCCCCCCGAGATGTGCGCGACCGTCAGCCCGCTCGTCACCCCCGCGACTGCCGCTCCAAACATTTCGTAGCGGTCGGCGATCACCACCAGGATATCCGGCCGGCATGCCGCGAACAGTTGCGCGAAGGAGCTGATCGAGCGGCCGAGGGCGTCCGCCATGCCGGCCGGTGACTCGACGGCATGGCCGATCGGTATCCGCGCGCTGATCGGGAACCGGTCTGCGAGGATCTCGCTCTCCGTACGACCGAATTCTTTCATGAGGTGTGAGCCGGTAACCAGGAGTTCCATCTGAAGTGCCGGCCTGGCCACGATCTCACGCAGGACAGGCTTGATGAATCCGTAGTCCGCCCGTGAGCTGGTGACAACCGCGATGCGCCTACTCATCGGAGAGTGCGCTCCAGTCCAGTAACTCATCCTTCGCCAGGGCCCGGCGGGTCACCCGCCCGATCACCGATGGCATATCCTTGCTCGCCAGCCCTGTCCCGGGCCGCTTGAGCGTGAGGTCCCGCTCCGCGAGCCGCGTCCCCGCTCGGAGCACACGAGCCGCCACAATGCTGCGCCGCGCGACCGCCCGCACATCCATCTCAGACGCCCGGGGCCGCTTGTTGCCATCCCCGAGGGCGGATTCCACGTTACGGATGGAGGTGACGAGTGCGCGCAACTCGTCCGGCGCGAGCGATGCCCGGTGATCGGGCCCGGGCATCGTTCGGTCGAGCGTGAAGTGCTTCTCGATGACACACGCCCCCAGCGCCACGGCAGCCAGGGCCACTTCAATCCCCTGTGTATGATCTGAAAATCCTACGGGCACGGCAAAGACCGAGCGCATCGAATGCATGACCCTTAAATTCACCTCCTGATGAGGGGCGGGGTAGGCGCTTACGCAATGAAGCAGAATCAGACGACGATTCCCGGTCTGAAAAATGGTTCTGACCGCAGTTTCCACTTCATCCAATGTAGACATGCCTGTGGAGAGAATGACGGGCCTTCCTTTTCGTGCAACTATTTCCAAAAACGGAAGATGGGTGATTTCACCGGATGGGATCTTAAAAACAGGCATTCCGAGCTCATCCAGAAAATCGGCGCTATCTTCATCAAACGGCGTGGACATGAAAAGAATTCCTTTTTTGCGGGCATGGGCAGCAATTTCGCGGAAGGCGTCGAAGGAAAGCTCGAGCCGCTGGGCCATATTCAATTGCGATTCCGATGAACCGGTCGTCTCCCGTTGATAACCCGCTTTGGGAGCGTGGACACTGATCACCTTCTCGGACCGGAACGTCTGAAACTTAATCGCATCGGCACCAGCCGCTTGCGCGGCATCCACGAGTCGAAACGCCTGCCGGATATCCCCGTTATGATTGACACCCGCCTCGGCGACGATAAAACAAGGTTCGTCATGCCCGACCTTTCGGCCGGCAATCTCAATCACTTCGCTCGGTCGCTCGCTCGTTTTCAACATGGGCCCTGAACTCTCTTCGCCTTTAAGCGGGCGGGGGTGGCTGTTTGTTCAACATGCACTCGCCCGCGAGCCCGGCTCTCCCGATTGATACCCAACAGCTCGGGCTTACGCCTGATGAGCGCCAAAACGTCAGCTAACGAAAACACCTCCCCGGGCCGGTAAAGATCTTCAAAAATAGATTTGAGAAATCTGTAGTCCTCGGGGTAATCGAGCGATGTTTTCAAGGTCGAATGTTCAAAGGCCGGATCGGGCTCCATTTCGTGTATGCGAAAAAGGCCTGTCTCCGTAAAATAGGGTGCCCATACTTCCGTCTCCGTTTCGGCTTTCAGGGCACACACCCGAGCCAAGGCGCTGACCTTGATCCCATAAGGGCCTTGGCCTTGAGGTAAATAGGACGAAAGGATGAAATCGGCTCCTGTACTTTCATAGGCCTCGACTACCCGATCAATATGAAGGGGGTCAACCAAAGGGCAATCTGCCGTGATATTTGCAATGGCGTCCACGCCGTGCTCCCGGGCAGCTCTATAAAGTCGGGTGAGCACATCATTCGGGCTCCCTCGGTAACAGAGCACCCCTTCCTCCCGCGCAATTTTCTCGAGGGCATCGTCCTCGGGATGCGTTGAGGTACAGACAATAATCTTATCCACACGCCTGGCGCGCTTAATCCGATCAAGTAAGTGGCATATCACCGGCCTGTCCGCAAGGTGCAACAAAACCTTTCTCGACAGGCGCCTCGATTTGAGACGTGCAGTCAGCAGGAATCCGACTCCCTCACCACCTGCTTCTTCGCCATACTTTAAGATGCGATTACCCTGCCCTATATTAATCACTTGACATCGATCTCAACACCGGCAGCTTCGTATAAAATAGATTTCACAAATCTCTTTGATTTGTACAATTCTTGAAGACCCTTACCTCTATCAGCACCCAGAACAATCCTCGATAATTCATTCTTTCCTTTTAACTTCAACTTGACGGATAAATAATCTCTTTTGTTGGGTCCTGTCTTCTTAAACGTATCTACAAGAAAGTTTTCTTTTACCAGAAAATCATAAGTAGTACCGTGTAGAACAAATTCTCTGACTTCCTCAATATGATTCAGATCAAGGCACAGTCTCTTAATGGAATAGTCCTTGATTTCTTCTATATTGAATTCAGAGGCCTTGACAGGATTTTTTTCTAAAATAAAGTTTTCGATGTATGCAATAATGTTTAAAAATACATTTTTGTCAAATAGAACTCTGGGTATAAATTTGAAATTAATAAATTCA
>JACPQZ010000041.1 GCA_016190205.1 Candidatus Omnitrophota bacterium
GAGGTCCTGGTGGGGATTGGAATCCTCCCGGGCCTGTAGGCGGCGAGGGCACCGATCTTAATCCACCCGGCCCCATGGGCGGCCAGGGTAGAGGACCGGGCGGCCCTGGCTACCACGGCGGACCTCCAGGTCCAGCAGGAGGTCCTGGTGGAGGGCGGCCGGCGAATCCTCCAGGTCCTCAAGGCGGAGCGGGCCGCGGTCCTGGCGCCGGCGGCCGCCGCCAATAAAGGGTTTCTTTCGCAAAAATACCGGGTAAAATAGATTGCCCGGTTTTTTTGTGCCTCGAAAGCTCTATGGCGACTATTCGCAGGATCATTTTTTACCTGTTTGTCCTGGCCTACGCCATTGTCTGCCCGCTTACCATCCTCTACGCATTCGGCCTCATCTATAGACCTGGTGAAGAGGGGGGGGTCATCCGGACCGGCCTCATCTCCATATCGACCATTCCGCCCGGAAGCGATATCTATCTGGGCAGGCTAAGGTATACCCGGAAAAGCCCCGCTGTCATCAGGGATCTCCTCCCTGACGAATATTCTATCCGCCTCTCCCGAAAGGGATATCGGACATGGTCTCACCGGGTGGTGGTGAAGCCCGGCCGCGCGGCGGTTGTAGAAAATGTGCTGTTCCTTCCCAACGATATACCTCTAAACCGCATCGCGGATACTTCGTTTGAAGACATTGTCCCCGTGCCAAATAGCCCGGTTTTTCTTGTTCAACGTTCCCTACGGGCGGAGGACTTGTACGTTGTGGATACCACCCAGGACGCTTCCCGACCCTTAAGGGAACTTTTCCCGGCCGGGGGGAGGTTGGGCAAGTCGCTGGTGCAGGATGTGCACGTTTCTCCTGCGCATGGAGGTGTCCTTTTTAAGGTTGGCCCAAAGGAAGGAGCGCGGTCGGTGTGGGCGAGACCCGGGAGGGAGGCAAACGGCGAAAGTAGTTCTGTCTGGGAGGATGTGACGGATATCTTTATGGAGCCTGCCGGTGAGATCGCGTGGGCGGGCGACCATCCGGAGCAGATGTTCGTCATCGGGCCGGGCGGGATCGAGATTTTGGATGTTCGGGAGAAAAGCCGATTGACACTGTGGGAAGGAGCCCTTCTGGGTCATGGGTCTTATAAAGGAAGGCTCCTCTTTCTAGCGGATGACCACCGCCTGTACGCGGCCGATGCGGGCGGAGGCGAACCAAAGCTCATGTCCGCTTCGCTTTTGCCGCATGAAGATTATCTTAAAAGTGCCCGCGCGGTCGAGATCATCCCCTATTCGGATGAGCTTTTCCTTTTTAAGGACGAACGGGGGAGGCTTTTTGCGAACCAGGGGTCACAACTTTTGGTCCGTGAGGGGGTTGAGGGGCTCTTGCGGCATCCGAACGTCAAGGTTTTTGCCGTGTGGGGCGGCGATCGGTTAGGTATTTTGGAGCCGGTACCGGACGGGCGGGACGCGGACGGGGACGGAGACGAGCCGCTCGATGTTCGGAAACTTCAAGTCCGGTGGGTCGAGACGCACGCCCGGGCGATTGAGCAGGTATTCTGGGCCTATGACGGCAAGTACCTCATCTACCGGGACGGCGGGTCTGTTTTTCTTCTGGAGCTGTGGAACACAGACTTCCCGCGCCGGGAGGTTGTGGCGCACGCGCGCGGCGGGAAAAAGGTTGTGTGGATGGAGCGCGCCCGCCGCTTGTATTTCTTGGATCGTTGGGACGCTGGACTTGTGTGGATGAGCCTGGCCCCGGGGGAGTCATGAACGGGTTTAGGTATTCGCCGCTCGCGGAAACGAGCGCGGAACAGGCTCTCCAGAGGCGTCTTGAGATGATCCCCGGCGCCTTGAGCTGGACTTGCCTTGTGGGTCTGGCCGGGCTTTCCTTTTTCTATCCCAGGACGGCCGCGGTCATCATCATCGCCTTTTATATCTACTGGCTGTTTAAGCTTTTTTACATGACTCTTTTCTTGGTGCTATCCTACATGCGCTTGTCCGTCGAGCGCAGAACGGACTGGATGGCGCGCGTCGTCGAGCTGGATGAGTGGGGCCGGGGCGCGCGGAGCGTTCGGGAGGGAGGACACGACGCGCGCAGGGGACTTGCCGGACGCCTGTCGGCCTGGATCCACAGGAGGGCGGCTGAAGAACTCGTTTTATCGGGCTCGCCGCCGCCGCTTTCAAGCCAGATTTATCACCTCATCATCTACCCGATTGCCAATGAGAGGCGCGGGGTGTACGAGGCGGGTATAGAGAGCCTCACGAGACAGGCCTTTCCTACCGGGCGGATGGTCGTGATACTCGCCGTGGAGGGAAGGGCCAGGGAGGAAGTGAAAAAGGATGCAGAGGAAGTGAGGGGAAGGTACGGAACGCAGTTTTTTGCGTTTAGGGTGGTTTACCACCCTCCTGATCTAGCGGGCGAGGCGCGGGTTAAGGGGGCCAATGCGACGTGGGCCGCGCGTGAGGCGGCGCGCTTTTTGGACGCGCGGGACATTCCCTACGGGCATGTCGTAGTCTCCTGTTTCGACGCCGACACCACGGTGAGCCCCGATTACTTCAGCTGCCTCACCTATCATTACGTCACGTGTCCCAACCGCACGCGCGCGAGCTTCCAGCCCATTCCGGTCTATCACAACAATGTCTGGGACGTCCCTGCCTTCGCCCGCCTCCTCGATGTAGGCGGCTCTTTCTTTCAATTGGTAGAAGCAACTTATCCGGAGAGTCTCGTCACCTTTTCAAGCCACAGCATGAGTTTCAAGGCCCTGGCGGAAGTAGGATACTGGCCTGTGGATATGATCTCTGATGACTCTGCGATTTTTTGGAAGGCCTATCTTCATTACGAGGGGGATTATTACACCGTCCCTATGTACGTGACGGTCTCTATGGATGTGGCGCGCGGGCCGTCTTGGTTAAAGACCGCCGCCACCGTTTACAAACAGAAGCGCCGGTGGGCTTGGGGAGTGGAAAATTTCCCGATCGTGGCGCGCGGGTTTCTGAAGGCTTCGCGGATACCCCTTACCCAGAGGATTCGGCATGTGCTCAAAATGCTAGAAGGGCATGTTGCCTGGGCTGCCTGGCCCTTTCTCCTGACAGTGGTCGGATGGCTTCCGGGTATTTTTGCGGGGCGGGAATTCGCAACCTCGGTCATGTATTACACGGCCCCGCGCGTCGCGGGCATTATCTTTCGGCTTGCGACCGTCGCCCTGGGTACGACGATACTTTTGAGTCTCCTCCTTTTGCCGAGGCCAAAGCCCCCGTTCGCATCCTTAAAACGCCTGGCTCACGCGCTCGAATGGCTTTTTGTGCCGGTTGTCGTGGTGCTTTTCAGCGGGCTTCCCGCGCTGGATGCCCAGACCCGTTTGATGCTAGGGAAGCGCCTCGAGTTTTCTGTGACCGAGAAGGGCAGTCTTAGCGGCCGCGGCAGCCCCAGAGATCGAAAAACGTGCTCTGTCCCTTGATCTCGTAGTGTTCCAGGAACGCGCGCCGGAAACTCTCTTCAAAAAGAGGGGGGTAGGGCTCATAAGAGCTGGCCATGGAGAAGGGCGCTGCGCCGCGCGGGATGAGCCAGACGTCGATCTCACAGTTTCGGATGGCCTCGTGGGTAGCTTCGGGAACGGCGAGGCCTCCGAGTTGCATGTCCATGAGGGCCGCACCGTCCACAAGATAGGGGTGACCGCGGTGGACCAGGGCGGCGCGGAAGAAGGTTAAAAAATAGTCCTGGTTTGTGCCGTAGCCCATGGCGATCTTAAGATCCAGAAGCTTCTCCATAATATTTTTCAAATCGTCGTGGACGGGTACCTGGCTCATCCGGAGGAGCCGCGGCACGCGGATCGACTGGTGGGGTATGGCGATCGCGCAGGCCGACAGGAAAAGAGCAGCGAGGACCAGGCCGGCAAGTTTTTGAGGCAGGGCGTCCCATTTGAAGCGGGCGATGGCGGGGGCGGCGGGGTACGCCACTAGGGGTATGAAGGGAATGAGGTGGTGGGGGCCGGACCCGGGTTTTGCCGCAAGTAAGGTAACCAGGGCGGTGGAAACGAGTAAGGACACTAGGTAACTTGGCCTGCGCCCGTCGCCGCCCGGTCCGGCTTCCTGGTTTTGGAAAAAAAGCGCCGTGAGCGGGAGCAGTATAAAGCCCGCAAATTCCGCCGTGTTGAGCAAGATGTCCGGCTTGAGCCCGTGGGCCTTCGCAATGCCAAGCCAAGCGAGGTAGTTGGGGAGCGACACCCCGGGCAGGGCGAAGGGTAAGAGCGCGATAAATCCAGCGGCCGCGGCCGCGAGCACAAGGGCTTTCCATCCCCACCGTGTCTTTACGAGGGTGAGGATGGGGAGAAAATAGAGAAGGGCGTGCGCCTTTAGGTTGACGGCGAGCCCCAGCGTAAGGGCCGCCGCCATGATCCCCAAGCCTCGTCGTTTGCCTAGTACCGTGAGGAGTCCCAAGCTCACGGAGAGCAGAATGAGGGGATCGGTACGGGCCCAAAAGCTCATCTCCTGAAAGAAAAGTAGAATGAGCGTGGAAAAGCCCAGGTAGACAAAGGCGACGGCAGCCGTGGCGCGCTTCTTTGCAATGAGAAAGATGCACGCGAGGCTTCCCGAGGCCGCGAGGACCCCGGCGAGCTTTGCGCTCGCGGCCGAAGGCCCCAAGACTTTCATGACCAGGCCATTCATGATATAAAGCATGGGGCCGTAGATAAAGCTCGTGCGCTCGGCAGCTTCCAGGGGATGATAGAGAGACGCCTTGCCCGAGACCCAGAGCCAGGAAACGGATGAGACCATGGGCTCGATGTGATCGGTGAAGGCCTCTATGCTGACATACCAAAATGTGTAAACTAGGTACGCGAGGGTAAGCGCCGCGCCTGCGGCGGGAATGACGTGGGATGGTTTCTTGATGACTCGCCATCTCCCTTTGAAAGCCGGGACCAAGGCGAGGGGACTTAGTAAAGCCAAGAATGCCAAAACGAGGAACAGGGGATGCGGGAAAGGATAATGGGGCCAGCGCGCGAGCACGGGAACTATTTTATGCTATTGGGTAGGTGGCCCGCAATGGGTATAATATTCCGAATCTCGTGCCTTGCGGCGGTCATCATTCTGCAGTTTACTGCATCTAGTTACGGAGGGGAGGCCTCGTTTCAGGAGATGGAAGAAAAAGGATATAAGAAGGCTGTGTTTGCGGGGGGCTGCTTCTGGTGCATGCAGCCTCCCTTCGATAATCTCAAAGGGGTTATTTCCACCCGGGTGGGATACACGGGAGGGGCCCTCAAGAATCCGGATTACGAGGAGGTTTCGTCTGGTACTTCGGGCCATGCCGAGGCCATCGAGGTCGTCTACGACTCTCGCGTGGTCACTTACGAAAAGCTCCTGGACGTCTTCTGGCAGAACATCGATCCCACCACCTTGAACCAGCAGTTTGCCGACAGGGGCCATCAGTACCGCACGGCTATCTTCTACCTGAATGAAGACGAAAAGCGGCTGGCCGAGGCCTCCAAGGAGAATCTGAAAAGGTTGGGTAAATACGATAAGCCTATCGTGACCGAGATCCTTCCTGCCTCGCAATTTTACAACGCCGAGGGTTATCACCAGGAGTATTACAAAAAGAATCCGGACCAGTATGAGCGCTACAAACTGGGTTCCGGAAGGGCGGGATACTTAAAGAAGATGTGGGGGAAATGACGCACTTGATTGAAAACGCCCGGCCCGGCCCCTTTGGCCGCCGTCTGTTTTCCCCTGCTACGCTCTCAACAGGTCAAACGCACGGTAGAGCTTCGCAGGGGCCGCGCTCGAATCGGGCCTCAAACAGCAGCCGTTCTCTTTCCCTCGCCGTCTGCGGAGAACACCTAAAACAGCCGAAGCGGCCTGCAGGGCCCGAACCGGGCGTTTTCCGTCAAGCTGCTTGGAACCTGGAGGGCCAGCGGGCCGATCGCAGCCGGGGGCGGCGCCCTTCGGAGCGAACCTCATTTTTTGCGCAGCAGGGTCCGCCGGCATGCCCCCAGGTGTGCGGTGCACAAAAAATGCAGAGTGAGCGCCTCGCAGGGGCGCGAACGTTTCGCGGAGAAGGGTGCCGGCCCCGGGTGCGGTATCATGGATGCTGGAGATCGGCCCGCATGGGGACAAAGGGGCCGAGCCGGGCCTTTGGCCTTTACTATGAAGGCGATCTGACATGGTTTCTGAACCGATAGTTATTGAGAATCTCACAGTGCGATACGGGAAGAGTGTCGCCCTGGACGGGCTGTCGCTCAAGGTGCGTGAGGGCGAGATCTTCGGCTTTTTGGGGCCAAATGGGGCCGGAAAGACGACCACCATCAAGGTGCTCCTGGGTCTTGTTTATGGTGAATCTGGCACGGTCAGGGTGCATGGACTTTCCCCTACTGATTGCGGTGCGAGGCGTCGGATCGGATACCTCCCGGAAGAGGCCGCGTATTACCGTTTTTTGACCCCACTCGAGATCCTGCGCTTTTACGGAGCGCTTTTCCGAATTCCCAGACGCGTCTTGAATGACCGTATCGCGGATCTTTTGCGACTGGTAGGTTTGGCTGAAGTCGCCCGCAGGCCTCTCGCTACGTTTTCGAAGGGGATGGTGCAGAAGGTGGGGCTTGCCCAGGCTCTGGTAAACGACCCCGATACGCTTATCCTGGATGAGCCGACCTCCGGCCTGGACCCCCTGTCGCGCATGGAATTGAGAAGACTTCTGCTCGATCTAAAGAGCCGGGGAAAGACCCTGTTCGTTTCAAGCCATGAGCTTTCCGAGATTGAGCTCATCTGCGACGAGGTTGCCATTATCCGCTCCGGCCGGATGGTCAGGACCGGTCGGCTCAAGGACATCATGGGGAGCGCGTCAGGCGTAAGCCTGGAACGCTTCTTTATCGAGACTGTTTCCGGAGGGGCGTCATGAGCTCGGTCCGGGCGCTCGTGGGCCTTGTCTTTCTGGAGATCTACCGCAAAAAGGATTTCTACGTGGCCTTGATTCTCATGGCGGTCATCCTGGTCTACGCCTCCCAGATAGAGGTTTACAATTTTGAGAACATCGTCCGCTATGTCCGGGAAATCGGGCTCATGCTCATTTATCTCTTTTCCATTTTTTTGGCGGTGCCGCTCGCGGCCCGTCAGCTTGCGGCGGAGCGGGACCAGAGAACGCTGGCTGTCCTTTTGGCCAAGCCGGTCACACGGGGGCAGTTTATCGTAGGGAAATCCCTAGGAGCCTTTCTAGCCTCTCTATCCGCATTCCTCATTTTTTATTCCGTGTTTATACTCGTGACCCTGGCTAAGGGGAAAATGGGCTCTCCCGTGAATCTCATTCAGGCGGGCTATCTTTTTTCGCTCTCGCTTCTCGTCGTGACCGCCATGGCCTCCGCCCTTTCGTATTTTCTAACATCCCCGGCCGCCATGACACTCGCCTTCGTCTTTTACTTTCTCATGTCTCTTTTCGGCGCACGGTTCGATCGCTTTGCTGAAGAGTCCGTAGGGTTAGCTCGCCCCTTGGGCAAGGCGGTTTACTATCTTCTGCCGCACTTCGAGTTTTTTGATTTGAGGCAGCGCGTGATCCACGACTGGGACCCGGTTTCGTGGGGGCTCATCGCCATCATCACGGCCTACGCCGTGCTCTATACTGCTCTTTTCCTCTTCTCGGGCTGGCTGAAATTTCGCAGGCAGCCTTTATGATGCCGGCTGTTCTCCTCATCGCATTATTGAGTCTCGCGGGAGTGACCTCTTTTAAGGTGCATGAGGCCTTTAAGTATGAGCTTCCGGAAGCACAGTCTCAGGACATCATGAACCGCCTGATGGGGAGTGCCCAGGAGATGGTGGGGGACGCCATGTTTACGAAGGCGGACGCCTATTTTCATGGAGGGCTGTACAAGCAGAAAGATTTTCTGGGTGAGCCTCGTTCTGAAAAGGCGGAAGGGCATGAGGAGGAGGCGCATCATCACGATGAAGAGGGACATGCGCCATCGGAAGAAGGAGGGGCACCCAACTGGATCCGGTGGATCGACCGCCAAATCCAGGCGACCGAGCACCGCCATCTCGAGGGCGTGGACGAGGAGGTCGAGATGCTTCCCTTCCTGGCCTTGGCCTCGCGGCTCAACCCCAATAACTTAAGCGCCATCGCGACGGAGGCCTATTGGCTGGAAGGGCGTTTAGGGCGGGTGGATGAGGGGATCGAGGTCCTCGTGCGTGGTATCCGCATGAATCCCGAGGCCTGGCAGCTGGATTACCAGCTTGGCATGATTTACTACATGCGTAAAGAGGACTATGCCCGAAGCGCCGCTGTTTTTAAAGAGTCGATTCGTAAAGCCCGCGGCCGGGAGAGGGACATGGGAGTTCAGGATAGTGGAGCTTTTGAATTGGCGCATTACCTCGCGGCTGATTCCCTGGACCGGCTGGGTCTATCGGGCGAGGCGCTTGAATTTTACAGGCAGTGCCTCGCCTTTTTCGGTCCGGGGAGCGAAGTGCCTCTTAAAGGTAAGATTGAGGCCCGCGTCCGGGAGCTTGCCTCTTCGGGCGAGGGCGCGCGTTATTTCCGCGAGGTGGAGTAGTGGACGTCTATTTTTTTGAAGTTTTTGAGGAGGAGGAGAGGGCCCTGAAGCAGGTTCTTTCAAGGAGTGTCCGCGCGCGTTTTACGCCTCACACCGTTCAAAGGACGGGTCTTAAGGAGCCCCCGGCAGGTCTCATTTCAATACGCACCCAATCCATCATCCCCCCTTACTGGGTTCCGCGGCTTAAGGGGATCTTAACGCGCAGTACGGGGTATGACCATATCCAGGATTTCCTCAAGGGCGTCCATAAAAAAATTCCCTGTGGGTTTCTGCCGAAGTATTGCGCCCGCTCGGTGGCGGAGCAGGTTTTTTTGTCTATCCTCGCGCTCAAAAGAAGGCTCAAGCGGCAGATGTCGCAGTTCGCCACTTTTAATCGCAGCGGGCTTACGGGCGGGGAATGCGCGGGTGCGCGGCTGCTCGTGGTAGGCGTCGGGGCCATCGGAGGCGAGGTGGTGCGCCTCGGCCGGGCCATGGGGATGAGGATACGCGGGGTAGATATCGTTCGCCGTTTGCGCGGCCTCACCTATGTTTCCCTGAAGGAGGGGGTGAGGTCGTCAGACGTCATCGTCTGCACCCTTCCGCTTACGGAAAAAACCCGCGGACTCTTGTGTTTTGCACTTCTTGAAAAAGCTCCCCGCGGCGCGATCTTCGTAAATATTTCGCGCGGGGAAATCTCGCCCGTCAAGGATTTAAAGCGGCTCCTGGATGAGGGAATCCTTTCAGGACTCGCCATGGACGTGTATGAGGATGAAAAGCGGCTCGCGGAGCACCTCCGTTTCCAAAAGCCTCCTCGCACCGAAGCAGGAAAAACTATCCTCTCCCTTAAGAAGCGGGACAATGTGCTCTTTACGCCTCACAACGCTTTTAATACGGTGGAGGCCCTTAAGCGCAAGGCCCGCCTAAGTGCCGAATCGGTTGTCCAATTCCTCCGGCGGGGGAGGTTTCCGCACCCTATCCCTGAAGATAGACCCGAAACCCGAGACCCGAGACCCGAGACTGATTGAATTGAAAGCTCAGAGCGCGCGCTCTATCGTCATATTGACCGGCGCCGGCATCTCGGCCGAGTCTGGGATTCAGACCTTCCGGGCCCAGGGCGGTCTCTGGGAGGATTACCGGGTGGAGGACGTAGCGAGCCCGAGGGGATTTGAGCGTGACCCGGAGCTTGTGCACCGCTTTTATAATGAAAGGCGGCGGCGTCTCTTAAAAGGGGAGGTCAAGCCCAATGCGGCACATCTTGCCCTCGCCAGACTTGAGCGCGAGTTTCCCGGCCAGGTGCTGCTCGTGACACAGAACATCGACAACCTGCATGAAGAGGCGGGAAGCCGCGAAGTGATTCACATGCACGGGGAGATCCTTAAGTCGCGCTGTGTTTTGTCGGAAGAGGTCTTTGACTGCGAGCGCGATTTGAGTGTTCAAGACCGCTGCAGCTGCTGCGCCCCGCCCAATCCCTTAAGGCCGCATGTGGTCTGGTTCGGAGAGACCCCGCTTGGGTTGGACCGCATTTTTGGGGCCCTCCACCGCGCAGATCTATTTATCGCAGTCGGGACCTCCGGCCATGTCTATCCAGCCGCAGGTTTTGTGGAAGAGGCGAGGGCCGCCCATGCGCACACGGTGGAGCTTAATCTCGAACCCTCAGCCGTACGGTCGAGCTTTTTAGAGCGGCTGTATGGCCCTGCAACCGAGGTGGTCCCTGGCTATGTCAAGAGCCTGCTCGAGGTAACATGAAGATTACGATGGGCCTCGAGCTCGAGAGTTACTCGATTGCCCTCCCAGAAAACCGTATCTGCAGGGAACTCCATTTCCCCCGGCGCTCGAGCATTGAAAAGGGGGAAAGGTTCAAGCGCGACGCGAGCATCGGCCCCGAATACAACAGCCGCGTCTTTACTACCGTGCGGGAGGCCTTTTTCCTTCTGAAGAACGGACTTCGCAAGTACACCGTGTTCCGGCCTCCGGACCGCAAGGACGAATGGCACGCCATCTTCCCCGTGGGTGGCTGGATCGACCGGTTTGCGGGAAGCCACATCCACCTGGCCGTTACGGGGCGCCGTCTGGATTATCAGGATGCCAAACGGCTCGCCATTCAGCTCCATGACCACCTCCCATTTCTCATCGTGCTGACGGCGAGCTCTCCCGTCTGGCGCAATAAGGTCACGCAGATTTCATCCAACCGTCTTTTCCGCGGATCCAAGAAATACTGCCGGGTCACGAGCCGCGGCGCGCTTTACAAAAACCCGTTTCGTGAGATGAGTTATAATCGCGGAGGCAAGCGCAAACCGCCCACCCTGGAGATCCGCATCTGCGACAGCTCGCTTCCGGAACACTTGGTCGCGGCCCTTTCCGTGTGCCGGGCGGTGGCTTTAAGGTGGCTCAAACGCAAGCGCCCGCATAACCGGTCCACCCATCCCAATTATCTCAAGGCACGCGAGCGGGCCATGCGGCAGGGGGTTGGCGCCAGATTGGTCTGGACCAATCATTGGATTCGGGTCCCGCGCTACGTGGACCTTTTTTTCAGGAAGTACGAGAAGGAACTCAAGGAGATGGACATCCCGGAGGATGTGCTTCGCGTCTTTAAATACTTGAAGAAAGGTTTCAATCAGGCGGAGCTCATCAGGAGGGCCGCCCTCTTGTGTCGCAAGAGACACCGGCCCACCTGGCAGAGGCGCTTTGCCAAGAAGTATGCGAAGGCGATCAAGGAACTCTTGGACGGCAACAGCCTGGAGCAGTTCGCGCGGGGTTTGGGGGTGCGCCTTCCGGACATCCGGCACACCTGGCTGGGGCATAAGGGGGCGCGCTGGTGAGGGCGCGGAGGAAGCGAGTCGGAAAGCCCGTCATAGGCATCACGTGCGAGGTGCATAAAATAGGCCCTTATTACAGCGAGTTCGACCTTTTTTGCGATTACCGTTATGTCCGCGCCATCATCCGGGCTGGCGGAAATCCCGTGCTTCTTCCCATCAATCCCTTCCGGCGCGATGTGTCCCTCCTTTTGGACGGGGTGGACGGCGTCGTCATCGTCGGCGGGATGGATATCCACCCCAGTTTCTACGGCGAGCGCTCGGGCCGCAAGGTCGAGCCCATGTACCGGGGCCGGACCTATTTCGACATGAATCTCTACCGGCTGGCCCAGAAGAAAGAAATCCCGGTGCTTGCCATCTGCTATGGGATGCAGCTCTTGAACGTGATTTTCGGCGGGAGCCTGTTTCAGGATATCAAATCCAGCATCCGCTGGGCCCGGCGGCATCGCTCCCGGCGTCAGGCGGTGCACCGCGTGGAGATTTTGCCGGGGTCGCACCTCCACAAGATCTTTAGAAGGACTACCCTCATGGTGCACAGCGATCATCACCAGGCCATCAAGATTCCCGGCCGTGGGATCGAGATCACGGCCTTCGCCGAGGACGGCGTCGCAGAGGCGGCAGAAGGGCCGCCGCACACCGTGGCGGTCCAATGGCACCCCGAGCGTCAGCCCAAGGATCCGGTCCAGATGCGGCTCTTTCGCCACTTTATCCGCCTGGCACGGCGCTATCGGATGGGGAGGGGCAAGCGAGAGGCGTAGATTTCTGGTTGGACTTAAGCTATCATGGTGCCAATAGAAGGGAGGGGGGGCGGATGGGTAAAAAGAAGATCATGATCGTGGATGACGAGGTCGCGTTCACGAACCTCGTAAGGCTCAACCTTCAGGAGACCGGAAAGTTTGAGGTAAGGGTCGAAAATAAAGGGACCCGTGCAGTCTTAACGGCCCAGCAATTTAAACCCGATTTGATCTTGTTGGATATCATCATGCCTGATATGGCCGGGTCTGATGTCGCGCGGCTCTTGCGCTCCGAGGAAGCCACCAAAATGATTCCCATCGCCTTCTTGACCGCCACGGTCATGAAGGAAGAAACGGGGAAACAGGGAAAGCATATCGGGGGTTACCCCTTTTTGGCCAAGCCCGTCAGCACGGAGGAACTCGTCGGCTTTATTGAGAAGCTTATCAAATGACGGCCAGATGTGGGCGTCCGTAGACCGAAGGGTCGCGTTATTTAAGTTTATCGATCACTGGCTCGGCGGCCTCCTCTGTTTTTTCCTGGCGTTTTTTCATCGTGCCACCCGCCCTTTCTACCGCACCTATACCGCCGCAGCCTTCCGCCGTCCACCCCGAGCTATCTGGGTCATGAAGTTTTTTGGACTGGGGAGCATTGTGCTGGCGGCCCCCATGGTCCAGGGTATAAGGGCCAAATATCCCGGTGCGAAGCTCACTTTTTTAACCTTTCAGGAAAACGTGGACCTGGCCAGGCGCCTCGATCTTGGAGATGAGATCCGCGCGATCGAGACCGCCAATCCCTTTAAGCTCGCCGCCTCCATCTTCTCCACCCTCATAGCTTTTTCCCTCCGCAAACCCGACGTTGTTGTGGACCTCGAGTTCTATTCCAAATTCGGTACCCTCATGTCGTATTTCTCCGGAGCCCCTTGGCGCTTAGGGTTTTATCTGCCCCTATTCTGGAGAAACTCGCTCGTCAATGTCCCCATCTCTTTTAATCACAGCCGGCACATCCTGGACATGTACCGGATGGCGGGGGAGGCCTTGGGGGTTATAGAGGCTCCCGTCCGGCGCGTGGACATTCCCTTAGGGGAGGATGAGCGAAATGCAGTTCGGAGGATCCTGCACGAGCGGGCGGTGGGGGAAAGAGATATTCTTTTGGGCGTGAATGTAAATGCCAGCTTCGTCATGGACTGCCGCAAGTGGCCCCTCGAAAACTTTGGCGCGCTCATCAACAGGCTTCTCAAGACCGCCGGGGGGATTAAAGTCATCCTGACGGGGACGAGGAAGGAGGCGGCGTACACCGCATCGTTGTTTCAGCATATCGATGAGTCATTGAGGCCCCGGGTCATCAACTTGGCCGGCGCGCTTTCGTTCGGAGAGTTCATTGCGCTTCTCAAGGAGCTTAAGCTCATGCTCACGAATGACAGCGGTCCCTTCCATCTCGCCAAGGCGCAGGGGACGCCTACGGTTTCCATCTGGGGGCCTGGAAACCCAGGTCTCTATGGCCCCTATGGAGATGAAGATAAAACGCACCGCGTGCTCTACAAACGCTGGCCGTGCAGCCCCTGCCTGTACCTCTACCGCACCGACGCGGGCCGTTTCTGCGAAAAGACCGTCCCCTGCCTCAAAGCCATCGGCGTGGAGGAAGTTCTCGAAGCCGTCAGGGCGGGACTCGCGTCGTGACTGTGGCTCATCTTGCTGCCGCACCTCTCATAATTAAAAAAGCCCGGCCCGGTCCCTTCGGCCCACACGCGGGCCGATCTCAAGCAGCCAGGATACAGCACCCGGGGCCGGCACCCTTCTTCGCGAAACGGCCGGTATACTACGTATACCGGCACTTCCTTCGCCCACCCGCGCTTTTCGCGCGGGTGCCCGGGCTCGGTCGCTCGGGCCCCAGCGTGGCCCTCGCTCTGCATTTTTTGCGCACCGCATCAGTCAGGCAATCAGGCGGACCGTGCTGCGCAAAAAATGAGGTTCGCTCCGAAGGGCGCCGCCCCCGGCTGCGATCGGCCCGAATGCTCATGTTAGAAATGCCCGGCTTGGACCCTGAAGGCCGCTTCGGCTGTTTTAGGTGTTCTCCGCAGACGGCGAGGGAAAGAGAACGGCTGC
>JACPQZ010000042.1 GCA_016190205.1 Candidatus Omnitrophota bacterium
CAGCTTGATGAGCTGCGGCAGGGATACGCTTTTGCAGCTCCGATACTTCAGGCCGACCTTCCTCGATTCGAGTGGGCCGGGAAGTTATGGAGGGATAAGTATAACGAACTTGTGGAACTCGTTCCGCTCCCTGAACTCCCGAAGGCCAAGCCAGGTATCCAGCCGGGGGTTTTAGTGGTTGTCCCTACGGGTGAAATGGCTTACAGCCAGCCGGGTTCAAACCGCCTGGCTGGATGGCATGATGTCCCTTTGACAGACCAAGGCAGGCGCGAGGCGGCCGCGGCAGGGCAACTTCTTATTCTCAATGAACTCAAGCTAGACCGGGCTTTCGCTTCGGATCAATCTCGTTCCATCGAGACGGCAGACATTATCCTTAAAGCAGGGGATTTCGGTGAGGTGCCGGTCACGAAGCAGTCCGAGCTCAAGGGCCGCAATGCGGGACTCATGACAGGCTGGCGAATCCCGGATATGATCGACGTCTTCGGCAGGGAGACTTGTAAGTACTGGAGCTTGGGATATTCGAGCAGTGACGCAAGACCCCCGGGCGGAGAAAATCTCTTAGACAGTCAGGAGAGGATTATCCCGCGTTTTGTGAATGATGTGATGCGTGAAGTAGTCGAGGGGAAAAATGTGCTGGTGTCACTTGATGATGACGCGATCCGCGCCATTCTGGTCTATCTTCGCAGACAGGAAGTGGACGGGCCGCTTATGGAGGAGGATGTTATGGCACTCGAGATTCCGCGTGTCCCCTTCATCCATATTTCGTTCGAAGCAGGTCCGGATGGCCGCCTGACCAGTAATGAGATCTTTGTGTCGGGCAAGCAAGAGGTATCAGCAGAACGCGAGACTTCCGGGGATGGCCTTGGCGCTGTCGATGGTGTTTCGGAGCCGTCCATTCCATTTTTAGAGCGCGCGCCGCAGGATATGAAACTCAACGACCCCGTTCGGACAGTTGTGAGCGCCGATCTTGCGATTGACCTGGATGAAGATACCGGCATCCGTTCCATTAAGCTTAGCCGCCAGAGCCGGATCCTCGATGCCCTCATCCGGCAGATCGAGGGAAATCCCAACTGGGCTGTCACGGATATCTACGGGGTGGGCGATGTGGAGGCATTTGCCAGGTTCCTTAAGAACAATAAGGCGCACGGCCGGTTTAAAGGGAATCTTGAATATATGCTGGAACAGCCCATCGCAGGCAGCGACACCTCTGAGTTCGGTATTCTTCAGATAAACGGAGGTACAAGTATCGGGATCCACCGAAAGACGCTGGCACGTACTCACGGGATTATGCCGCCCGATACCCAAAGGTTGATTCACTTCGCAGGGGCTGTTTCTCCGATCGGTTCTTACCCAAAAGATCTCAAGGTCATGTACATCCATCCCAGTCGCACGCCGGAGAATGTTCCATTAACGGCCTGGGGCGTGTCCGGAACCCCAAGGGCTCATCATAAACACTTGTTACGCGTCTTACCCATGACCAGTCAAGGCGCTGCCCCGATCCTCCAAATACTCGGCAAGTATTTTGGAATTACCGCAGTCTCCATTGAAGCGGCCATGCCCTCCAATCAGATGGGTCAGGATCTCGACGTACAGCTCAATCAGCAGGTAGGCGGGGGACTCTCCCAGTTGCTGCCGGAAGTCTTCGGCCCGGGGAAGGCCCCTGTCATTAGTGGCGCCGGTGTGAGCTTTAGCCCGGTTAAGGGGGGGACAGAACTTTCTATTAATGTAGTTTTAAACAAACGAGATAGGCCTGTGACGGCGGATGAAGTAAACCAAGCGCTGAAGAAAGCTGTCCAGGAAGATCCGGCACTTTCTCAATTCATCTATTTTCCCTCTGACGACGAGGAGCCGGTTGCCTCGCACAGCGCAGACCGGCCGCAAGTGATCGTAGATTGGAAACACACAGGAGTAGTGGAGAGGGAATTTCAAGGAGGGCGTTATACACAGGTGAGCCTCAATGTTTGGATCAGCGAGTGGGCTTACGCGAGGGCCATCTGGGACTTGGCCATCCGCGAGGAGCTTGCCCGTAACGCGCCGCGAGACCAGGATCCCGCACAGGCTCGGTTTCTCGCCTTTCAGCGCGGGCACGGGGCGGTTCCGCCGAGGCCGGAGTCTCAATACCGGGCTGTTTATGAACCCGTCCGGGATGCCGCCTTAAGCCTTGGACGGAAGGTGAAGGTGGCGATTCAGGGAGGCGGCGGGAGATCCGGCAAGCATGCCATTTGGGATCTCATCGGCAATCCTTATGTAGAACTTGTTGCGATCAATGGGGTGGACAACCTCGTTTCGTTGACGGAACAGCTTAAGCACGATGATGTATACGGGGATATTGATCTTGAGACAAGTTACGGACTTGACGAGAGCACGCGGCGGAACTTCATCATGCTCAATGGCCATAGGGTTTGGGTGTTTAACATAAGGGATGATATGACGAAACTTCCCTGGCGCGAGCTTGGGGTTGACGTCGTCGAGGAGATTTCAGGTACGCAGACCACGCGGGAGAAGGCCTATGGCCATATCGACGCGGGTGCCCAGGCCGTTCTCATTAATAACCCTCCGGGAGAAACGCTGGATGCCACCGTCATCCTGGGGGTCAACGACGATGTGGGGCTGGACGGTACGGGCAGAATTTTCTCAATCGGATCATGCACGACGAATAATTGCGCGACACTCACGCAGGTGCTCGCACGGCGTTATGGGTCAGCCGGCATCTTAACAGAAAGTGGCAATACCATTCATGCCGTGACGAATACACAACGCCTCCTCGGCACCACCTCGGTAGAACCCCAGTCGCGGCGCGACCGCTCGGGGCCTTATACGGCGCTTCGCACCTCATCGGGCGCCGGCGTACTCACGGCGCAGGTGGTGCCTGGAATGAAGGAAAACATCCAGGTAGCTGCCCTGCGGGCCGGAAACCCAACCGGTTCTGTGGTACCTCTTTTAATCCACCTGGCACCTGGGATTAAGACGTCCGTTGAGGAAGTAAACTCACTGTTTCAAGAGTCGGCTCAAACTGACCTACAGGGCATCCTGGCTGTTGAAGCTGGGGTCATGAGCTCCGGTGACATTTTGGGTAATCGCGCTTCGGCCGTCTTGGACCCGGAGCTGACGCGTGTCGAGGTGACCGAAGAAGGGACTTTGGTCTATCTGGTGGCTTGGTATGACAATGAGCCCGCACCCTCCGCCCGGATGAATGACATGGCGGTTCTTGTGACCGCGAGGAAAGAAGCGTACCGACAGGGCCTGACCCCGCAAGAATCTCGCGCGCGGGAATTGGCCGAATGGTATTTCACCTCGAATCAAAAAGAGGGCCTGACCGCACTTCGGCTGGAGCAATTGTGCAGATCGCGCGGAATCAGGATAGAACCTGCGCAGGCATTAAAAGTTTTGAATCGTATGGCGCATGAACGCCCGCTTGAGTTCCATCGGGAGATCGCAGACGCACAGGATAAGACCCATAACCTCTACAGCTACCGTCCGGTTCAACTCGCCACAGTGGGGCCCACCACTCCCAAACGCGGCGCGTTTACCGGGAAGGTGAGTATGGAGCATCTTGTAGAGGGCAGGGCAGGGGCCGTCTGGCTCGGCGACGATCCTTTAAGTGATGACAAAAGAACCGCTCTAGCAGTCAAAACGGCGCGATACTTGGGCCTCTACCCCATCGTTTCCATCAATGAGGCGACGGAGGTGGATCCCGAGCAGTTGAAGGGTCCAATCGAGCGGGCGCAGAGGAGCATAGCTCGAAGGCAACTCCTGGGGGAGGAGGGGGTCGCACGCCGCAGAAGAATCAGAAGCGATGCACAGAGATCTGAACTCGTGGACCATCTCCTGGGCGAGCTCAAGGCACGCCTAAGCCCGACCTACCAGCTTACAAAGGAAGATCTTTTGCGGACCGCCCTTGCCTTCCGAATCGAGTCGGGAATGGAGGCCCAGGGTGTGCAAGAGGTGTTTAAGCATCTGCGCGCTCAACTGGCGCTGGAATACGGTATGGCGCCGGAGGAAGCCGCAAAGATTCCTTTCATTTATACTGGAAAACTTGCGGATGAAATTCCAGAAAATCATGTGAAGGCACTGCTCGCTCAAGAAGACGTCGGTGGCGTTTTCATTCCGGCGGAGCATTTTGAGGTGATCAGAAGACTCGAGGGCAATGAAGGTGACCCCCCCATTCTTCTAGTGGAGGCCCCGGCACAGCTCTCGGAGCGGGAGATCTTGGACGCCCTCGAGCCTTATCAGAAATCCTTCCGCATCGTCCTGCTCGCACCCTTTGAGCGTCTCTATGCCCTGGATCAGGAGCAAAAGGGTGCTCCCATTGATTGGGAGGCTCAAAGGCCGGTGGCGGTGTTTAGCCAGGGCATGGGCGAGCATCGCATCCTGGACGAGATTCTGAAACCCCTGGTTGGTCAACCCCAGCCTTTTGGCTGGAGTGCCAGGTTGAGCCCGGAACTTACCCCCCAGGCGCTCAAGGGAAGGGTCGACGGGGTGCTCGCCGGCCATTCTGAAATCCGGAAGGATCTTAAGGATCGTATTGAAGCCCTTATCAACGCCGGCAGGCTGGTTGTGCCCCAGGGTGAGGTGCGGGAAACTTTCGTGCGCAGTCTGGTCGATCGGGTGATTCGGAAGGCCCTGGAGGAAGCCGTGGGAGTCCGCAGGCCCGGTGCGAAAAATATCCTAGCCATCAACGTGACGAATGAGGAGTACGAGGCGGGCCTTACGGAGCGGGTGATCGAGGCTCAACTTGTGGGAAATGCCTTCAACGGCGGGTTTGGCGCGCTTCGAAACATTTCACTGGAAGAGATGTTAGAGACCCTCGTGGTTTTTGAACCGGTATTTGCCATAGGCACGGGCAAGACGCCCACGTCGGACGTTGTGAAAAGTAAACTGGACCATGTGGAGAACGTTCTGGCGGGCCTCATTGCCGGCAAGTTGAGAATGATGGAAGCTGGAGCGCTGTCTGGGCTCATTCAGACGCATTTGAGCGAAGGTGAACGTGCGGCCCTAGAAGGCGCGACGGGTGCGGAGAAGATCGAGCGGTTGGCGCGGAGTTTGGCTAAACAGCAGATTTCGAGAGGATACGGCGGGAGCGTGAGCAAGGAAAATGTGGAGAGGCTCATCGCCGAGGCTGGCGGCGAGGTATGGCTGGTGGGAACCGCCAGCCGCAGTGCCGATGAATTTGCGGCCGTTGTAGACATGTCGGCGAGAAGGGGTGCCGCGGCAGGTGTGGTACCCTTTGCGATCGCCAACTGGAAGGCCGCAGTAAATAAACACTCTCCCCAGGAGCATGTTGCCACGCTCGCTCCTCTGATTGAACCTGAGTTTCGTTCGCCTGACGTGCGTGTGGGGCTATCCGTAGCGGCGACACAGATTCCCATCGTTGTGCAGGCGCTAAACGAGGCCACTAGCGAGAGGGAAGGGATGACGGGAGTGGCAAGTTCTGCAGGGGATGGCTTGGTGGAAGATGCGATTACGATCCCGCTGGAAAAGTTGCAAGTTACATTTGAGCAGGTGAATGCGACAGGCAGCGGCCGGATGGAACGCGTGTTGCGCCGTCAGCTCGCAAATCACCGTAGCTCTCTACTCGGACAGGTGATTTTGGCGCGTCAGGCGCGGGACTTGGTTAATATTTCAGCGACTCCTTTTTCCATTGTGGTGAGCGACGCGGCTATAACAGCGCAAGAGGGCTTAAGGGAGTTCGAAATCTTGCGGACTCTCTTCGGTCCGGAACAGGTCTTTACTGTGAGCGAATATCTTGGCAAGATTCGGCCGGTTTCTCCGAAGACCCTGTTTGTCGTGACGGAAAAAGAACAAGGTCTCATCGGGCTGGGAGATTTTGATCTCGGCCGGCTGTATCGCACAGAAAATTTTGAAGAGATCCACGTGTTTCGATGCGAGGGCAGTGTCCTTTCTGCCCTCCGGGGTATCAGTCGGGCCGTTCCTTTCCAGGATCACGTCCAGTTTTTACAAGAACTCATGCAGTCCATCGCCGAAGAAGTGACCCGCCAGGCCGCGTAAGCGAATTATTTTCAAAAACGCAAGAAAAATTCTTGACAAGGATTTCGGACTCACGTAGATTAGTGGAAGGTGAGTAGACATGTTGTTTTCTCTAATGCTTGCTCTGATCTTTACGGTCCCGGTCACCGGGTCGCCGATCACGCGCCCCGCAACTAGTGAACTTGCAACTCTGACTGAAGTGCTGGTTGATCCTTCGACCCGGCCGGGACCTTTTTTACAAGAGACCGTATTCCGCCGGGGCCGTCATTCGGATCTCTTAGCTAGAAACCTCTAGGTGACGACAACGGTTGGCTTTTTAGCGTGAGGGATTTGTAAAGCCCTCGCGCTGTTTTTTTTGTTTGGATGGGACCGCGGCCCTTCCTAATATATAGAAGCTATCCCTCCTTGTAAGGCGGCACGCCCTATGATAAAATCCCCTCTCGGAATGGCTGGTATCTTGCCCTTTCGCGCAACCCGCTATAACCTGCGCAAAATAAAGGTATTAGAGAAAGTCGTTGCCCCGCCATACGACTGTATCAGCCCTCTGGAACAGAAGGCCCTTTACCGGAAAAGCCCTTATAACTGCGTGCGGCTAATTTTAAGGAAGGGGTCCTTTACGCGTTCTGCGGGCCCTTTGCTTTACAAAGCGGCGGCCAGGGATCTTAAGCGGTGGAAGTCGGGCGGCGTTCTGGTGAAGGATGCCGAGCCGTCTTGCTACCTTTATGAGCAGCGGTACACGGCGGGCGGCCATCATGTTAGGAGAAAGGGTCTCTTCGTTTTAATAGCCCTTTCGTCGGGCAAGCGGAAGATAGTGCCGCACGAACGCACCCTTTCTGCTCCCAAGAAGGACCGGTTTGAGCTCACCAAGGCGACGCGTACGAATCTCTCGGCCATTTTTGGCCTCTACCGTGATCCGGGCAGAAGGATAGAAAGGCTCACGCGTGACGCGCGGGGGGGCCGTCCCCTTTTTACAGTTCGGGGGCAGGATGGGGTGCTCAATAGCCTTTGGCAGGTGCGGGATCCCAAAAAGCTAAGCGCCTTGACCCGCGCGCTGGGCACCAAGCGAATTTGGATTGCAGACGGGCACCACCGTTTTGAGACGGCCGTTGAGTATAACCACTGGGCCCGGTCGAGGGGGTTAAAGCTCAACACGGGATATATCCTGGCGTGCCTGGTGGCGATGGAAGATCCCGGTTTAAGGATTTTTGCCATACATCGGCTCATACGAATCCGGGACAGGGATGCCAAGAGTGACTTTCTCAGAGGGTTAAGACAGAATTTTAATATCCGGTCCGTCGCCAGCCTTGTAAAGCTCCTGCCCCTCCTGGAGAAAAGGAGCGCCTTCCATAATATAGGGATGACCGACGGGAGGGGTTTTTACCTGGTAACGGCCCGGCGCCGCCATCCGGGCGATTTGGATGTGGAGTTCCTGGACCGCAAGATCATGCGGCCCCTCATGGAGCGGGCCCATCTCAAAAAGGGAACGGATATCCAGTTTGAGCACGAACCTGCGAAGGCGGTCAGGCGCGTGGCACGAGGCGAGTTTGACTACGGCGTTTTTCTCGCCCCTACGACCTTGAAGGACTTGAGGCGAAGGACGGGCCAGG
This sequence comes from Candidatus Omnitrophota bacterium, assembly GCA_016190205.1. Classification (GTDB taxonomy): domain Bacteria; phylum Omnitrophota; class JACPQZ01; order JACPQZ01; family JACPQZ01; genus JACPQZ01. The sequence goes on from JACPQZ010000042.1 coordinate 7,596, forward strand.
GCAAGCGCCTCCCTGAAAAGTCGACATACTTTTACCCCAAGATTTTGTCGGGGCTCGTTTTTAATGAGTTAGAAAATTGAGGTTTCGTATCTCGTATCTCGTGAAGCGTATCTCGCAACGGTTTGCGATTCACGATTCACGATTCACGAACGACGAACCAGCACGCTAGGAGGAAGTCATGGCTGATTTCGGTCCGGAAGACATCATAAGAGGAGGTCGGTTCGGAAACATTCCTCCCGAAAAGATGAGGCAGCTCCTGATCAATGGGGGAGGTGTCCTCATGGCCCTGGTGCTTCTCTTGACCAGCTTTTATATGGTCAATCCCGACGAGGTGGGGGTCATCCAGCGATTCGGGAGGTATGTGCGCACCACTACTCCGGGGCCCCACTTTAAGCTTCCTTTATGGATTGAAAAGGTCACGAACGTTCCGGTCAAGCATGAGTTCACGGAGCAATTCGGGTTCCGGACGCTCCGGTCCGGCGTACGAACCGAGTACGTCCGGGGCGATTTCAGCAACGAAAGCCTGATGCTCACAGGGGATCTCAATAACGCGGTTGTGGAGTGGGCCGTACACTACCGGATCAGCGACGCCCGGGAGTTCATCTTCGACAACCGGAATCCCCGCGAGACGATCCGTGATATGTCTGAGGTGGCCATGAGACAAATCGTCGGCGACCGGAGCGTGAACGAGGTCATCACGACCGGAAGACAGGAGCTGGAGGGGGAGTCACAGAAAAAGCTGCAGGAAATCATGGATTCCTATCACATCGGCGTGGAGATCCGCAGGGTTGAGCTTCAGGACGTCAACCCCCCCGATGCGGTGGCTGCTTCCTTTGCCGAGGTGAACCAGGCCAAACAGGAGAGGGAGAAGCTCATCAACCAGGCCTGGGAGGATTACAATAAGGTGATCCCGAAGGCGAAGGGTGAGGCCGAGAAGGTGATCCGGGAGGCGGAAGGCTATCTCGCGCGGCGGGTGAACGAGGCGGAAGGCGATGCGAATCGCTTTCTCGCGACCTGGGAGGAGTATAAAAACGCTAAGGAGGTAACGAGGAAGAGGCTTTATTTGGAGACCCTGACCGACCTCTTGCCCCGGCTCAAGACCAAGATTGTGGTAGACGAAGATCTTCAAGGGATTCTGCCTCTTTTGGATCTCTCAAAGGAAATGGGGGTGGAGTGATGAGCATTCGTGCGATACTTCCTTCCATTCTCGCGGTGATAGGGGTTATCCTTTTTGTGGGTAATCCCTTCTATATTGTGGATGAAACGCAGCAGGTCGTCGTCACAGAGCTTGGCAAGCCCGTCGGGGAGCCTATCACCCAGGCCGGACTCTACGTGAAAATCCCATTTCTTCAAGCCGTGAACCGGTTTGATAAACGGATCCTGGAGTGGGACGGCGATCCGAACAAGGTCCCAACGCGGGACAAGAAGTATATCTGGATAGACACGACCGGGCGCTGGCAGATTAACGACCCCCTTAAGTTCCTCGAGGCCGTGCACGGCGATGAGCGGATAGCGCAAAGCCGCCTGGACGACATCGTGGATTCGGCGACGCGCGATGCCGTGACCTCGAATCTCTTGATCGAGCTCGTGCGTAATACCCAGAGGGAGTTCGAGCCATCGGAGGAGGATATCCAGGTCGATCCAGAGGTCCTGGGAGACAGAATCCAGAGCGGACGAGACGAGATAACCCGGGGCATCCTGGAGCAGGCAAGGCCCGAGGTCGTAGAATTAGGCATTGATCTATTGGATGTCCGCATCACGCGCATCAATTACACCGATGAGGTCCTGCGCAATGTTTATGAACGCATGATTTCGGAGAGGAAGCGGGTCGCGGAGCTTTACCGGTCCGAGGGCCAGGGCAAAAGGGCGGGGATCGAAGGCGAGAAGCTCAAGGAGCTCGAGCGCATCCGCTCCGAGGCCTACCGCGCGGCCCAGGAGGTGCGGGGAAAGGCGGATGCGGAGGCCACCCGCATCTATGCGGATGCCTTCAGCCGGGATCCGGAATTCTATTCCTTCCTGAAGACCCTGGAGAGCTACAAAGGCACCCTCGGCGATCAAACCTCTCTCGTTCTTACCACGGACAGCGAATACCTCAAATTCTTGAAGGGCGTCGGGACCACTCCCGAGTAGCTTGCGGGGTGCGGTGTGGGCATGACCTGCAAATCGTTTGCCATAGAGCTCCCCTGGCTGTGGTCTCCGGAAGAGTGGTTCGCCTCTGTCCGCGGTGAGCATCGCCCGTTTCTCTTTGAGAGCGGCCTTGAGCACCCCCAGACGGGGCGCTGGTCGTTCGTGGGATGTAACCCCTTCCTGACCTTTGAATCCCGCGGGGACGAGATCCTGATTGAAAAAGAAGGGCGCAGGGATGAAGTTCGGGGAGACCCCGTTTGCGTCCTTTCAAACTATCTGGCCCGGTACCACGCCATGAAAGTGCCCGCCGGCCTGCCTACGGCGGGAGGCGCCTTCGGATTTTTCTCCTATGATCTCGGAAGGCGCTTTGAGCGCCTGCCCGCGCTCGCGGTAGACGACCTGGGCGTGCCGGATATCGCCCTCGGGTTTTATGACGAAGTGGTTCTGTTTGACCACTGCCGGAAGAAGGTTTATTTGGGGGTGACGGTCTTTGACTCTTCCAGTCCGCGCGGCGAGCGGGAAGACATATTAGAAAGGGCCCGGGTCTGGACGGAAAGGAAAAAGGAGTTAAGACCGGGATCCTTTCGCATCTTGGGCTCACCGAAGGCCCTGGTCACGGCGGAAGAATTTAAGAAGGGTGTGCGAAGGGCCTTGGACTATATTGCCCAGGGGGATATCTTCCAGGTGAATCTCTCCCAGAGGTTCGAGGCGCCTTATGAAGGGGATCCCTTCTCGCTCTACATGGCGCTTAAGAAGATCAACCCGAGTCCCTTCGGCGGATTTTTGGACTGGGGTGATGTGGTCCTGGCGAGCGCTTCTCCGGAGCGGCTGGTCTCGTGGGATGGCGAGCGGGCGAAGACCCGCCCTATCGCGGGCACGTACCCGCGGGGGCGAGACGCCGCCCAGGCAGTCGCAAACCGGGAGGCCCTCATACTGGATCCCAAGGAGCGGGCGGAGCACCTCATGCTCGTGGACCTCGAGCGCAATGACCTGGGCCGGGTCTCGGAGTTCGGGACCGTGCACGTGAGCGAGCTCATGGCGCTTGAGGAATATTCTCATGTGATTCACATCGTTTCCCAGGTTGAGGCCAGGACGCGCCCGGGGACGGGGCCCCTGGACTTGGTGCGGGCCCTTTTTCCGGGCGGGACCATTACGGGGACTCCCAAGATCCGGGCGATGGAGATTATCGAGGAGATCGAGCCGGTGCGACGCGGGGTTTACACCGGTTCCATGGGGTATTTGAGCTTTTCAGGCGGAATGGATTTAAACATCATCATCCGCACCTTTGTGCTCAAAGGGGGACGCGCCTTTATCCAGACGGGGGCCGGGATCGTGGCTGATTCCGACCCGGACCGCGAATATCTAGAAACCATGCATAAGGGAAGGGCTCTCTTTGAAGCGCTTGAGCGAAGCCGCGAGCCGGCAGCCGTTATCTGATTTGACTCATCCTGCGGGTGAGGTTTTTGAGACCCTTCGGATGTACGAGGGGCGCGTGTTCCGCGCCGAGGAACATGTGGACCGTCTTTACGAGTCGGCAAGGACCGGAGGAGTGAGGACTCGTCTCGCCCGGAGCAGGGTTAAGGCCCAGCTCTCCCGCTTCGCGGGAGACTGCGGGCGCCGGAACGGCCTCGTTCGGATCATGCTGGGGGAGAAGGGGCTCAAGCTCGTTTCAGTCCCCGGCCGCAGATATTCGCCGAATTGCTATAAAAGGGGTGTGTGCCTAAGGACGTCGGTGATGAAGCGGTCCGGCGCGCGTTTTCTCTTAAGCCGCATGAAGTCCAAAGACTGCCTGACGGGTGTCATGGCGTCTTCCGAACGGAGTTCCAAGGATATTTTCGATACCCTGCTTTTGACGAACGAGGGGCATGTGGGTGAGGGCACGACCAGCAACGTTTTTATCGTCAAAGGCGGTGTGATTGTGACGCCGCCCTTGTGGGAAGGCATCCTCGACGGGGTTACGCGGCGTGCCGTCATGGAACTTGCTTCGCGCGAGGGTCTTAAGGTAAGGGAGGACGTCCTCTTGCGTCACGATCTTTATAATGCCGATGAAGGTTTTCTCACCAATACCTCCATGGAAATCATGCCTGTTTCGTACGTGGATGGACGTCGGATTGGCAGGGCGGCACCGGGTCCGGTGACCCGGCGGCTTCGGCACGCCTTCAAGAGCGTGGTGGCGAGCCTATGATAAAGATCAAGCGCGCCCTATTGAGCGTTTCAGACAAGAGCGGGATTGAGGTACTGGCAAAGGGCTTGGCGGACTTGAAGATTGAGATTATCTCGACCGGGGGCACTGCGGCGCTACTTAAGAAGCAGCGCATCCCGGTGCGGGATGTCGCGTCGGTCACCGGTTTTCCGGAGATGCTTGACGGGCGCGTCAAGACCCTGCACCCCCTGATCCATGGCGGGCTTCTGGCCGCGCGTTCGCGGTCCACTCATCTGGATGAGTGCCGGCAGCATAATATAGAGCTCATCGACATGGTAGTGGTTAACCTCTACCCCTTTGAAAAGGCGGCCTCCGAGCCGGGGGCTGCTCTGGAAAGGGTCCTCGAGGAGATCGATATCGGCGGGCCTTCCATGCTGCGCTCCGGCGCCAAGAATTTCGATTCCGTTGCGGTGGTGACGCATCCCGATCAGTATGAAGAAATCCTCGCGGAGCTCAAGAGTCGAAGAGGGGGCTTGGCACGAGAGACTTTAAGCCGCCTGGCCGTGGCGGCCTTTGAGCTGTCGGCCGCGTATGATGCCGCCGTAAGCCGCTATCTGCGCGCCCAGCTTCTCAATGAAAGAGAAGGACTGCCGGAGCGCATCACCGTAGCTTTAAAAAAGGGCAAGGACCTTCGTTACGGGGAAAATCCCCATCAGCGGGGGGCATTTTATATGGAGCCCAAAGCCCGTTCCTTCGACGAATGGGCCCGGCTCTTGGGCGGCAAGGAACTTTCCTTTAATAACATAATGGACGCTTCTTGCGCCTGGCGCCTTGTGAAAAGTTTTAAGGGGTGCGCCGCCGCCATCGTCAAACATGGGACTCCTTGCGGGGTAGCCGTACGGCAGGGAGCCGGGGCGGCCTACTTAGCGGCGCTTAAGTCGGATCCCGAGTCGGCCTTCGGAGGAATTGTGGGGTTTAACCAGGCGGTGGATCGCCAGGTGGCCAGGAAACTTGTGGAATCCTTCCTGGAAGTGATCGTGGCTCCTTCCTTTAGCAGGGAGGCCCTCGAGGTCCTAAGACTCAAGAAAAATTTAAGAGTGCTTGAGCCAGGTCCATTGCTGGAAAAAGGCCGGGGTACTTTTAACATTCGTTTCGTGCCGGGCGGCGCCCTGGTTCAGGATTTTGACGAGGCGGGCGATAAGGAAGGGCTTAAGGTGGTGACCAAGAAGAAGCCCGCGCCAGATGTAATTGCCTCCCTTCGCTTTGCCTGGCAGGTTGTAAAGTTTGCGCACTCCAATGCCATCGTGCTCGCGAAAGGAACCGAGACGGTGGGCATAAGTTCCGGCGGCACGAGCCGTGTGGAGGGCGTGCGCGCGGCGTGTCGGAGGGCCGGCTCGCGCGCCCAGGGGGCGGTCATCGCGAGCGACGGGTTTTTCCCGAAGCCCGACAACGTGGAGGCGGCTCATGAGGCGGGGGTTACCGCCATCATTCAGCCCGGCGGTTCGATTAAGGATGCGGACGTGATTTCCGCAGCGGATAGATTAGGGGTGGCCATGGTTTTTACGGGTGTGCGGCATTTTTCGCATTAAAAGGCAAAATCAAAAGACAGAAATGAGAGGAGGCTTAGATGAAAAAGTGGGCGTTGGGTGTTTTGGTATTAGGGATCTTGCTGGGTTCGCCGGCCGCAGCGGAGAAGGGGCAGGAGGGTGAGGCCCTGGACGCGGCGACGGCCTGGATTGCGCTTGTTGATCAAGGCGATTATGCGAAGAGCTGGCAGGAGGCGGCCGAGGCCTTCAAGAAGGGGGTAACGCAAGAGGAATGGGTGAATGCCCTGACCGCGAACCGCAGTCCGCTGGGACAGGCCATGTCCCGTAAAGTGGCGACCAAGGAATCCAAGACCTCGCCTCCGGGGGCGCCCGAGGGAGAGTATGTCGGGATCAAATATGAAACGGTCTTCGAGCGCAGAGGGACGATGAATGAAGAAGTCACTCCGATGCGCGATAAAGACGGAAAGTGGCGGGTTTCAGGCTACTATATTTATACGCCATGACCTTTGAAGAAGCCCTGAAATATCTCGAGGGGTTCACGAACTACGAGCTCCTGATGCGCACTCCGTATGAGAGCGCCTATAAGCTCCAGCGGATGCAGGAGCTCTGCAGTCTAGTGGGCCATCCCGAGCAGGGGCTGACGTCCGTCCACATCGGCGGCACGAAGGGCAAGGGCTCGGTCGCCGCCATGACGGAATCCATCCTCCGGGCGGCGGGGTTTAAAACGGGTCTCTACATCTCTCCGCACCTCGTGTCGATGCGTGAGCGCATCCTAATCTGCGGAAGGCCCATCCCAGCCGAGCACTTTGGACGGCTCATGGGGATTGTGAGAGATGCCTTGAAGAGCCGCGAGGTGAATCCGCGGCACGGGGCCTACACCTTTTTCGAGCTCGTGACCCTCGCAGCGTTTCTCGCCTTTCGGGAGGAGCAGGTGGACGTGGCTGTTCTTGAAGTGGGCCTGGGGGGCAGGCTCGACGCCACGAACGTCGTGTCGCCTCTCGCGGTGGGACTTGTCCCCGTGAGCTTTGATCATGCCTCCATCCTGGGGGTGACGCTCGAGCAAATCGCGCGGGAGAAGTGCGGCATCGTAAAAAAAAGAACGCCTGTTATTTCGGGAGTTCAGACCGACAGCGTGATGTCTCTTATCGATGACACGGCCCGAGAGCGCGGATGCCCCGTTTTGGCAGTCGAGAGAGACATCCACGTGGAGCGCAAGGGTTGGGACTTAGGCGGCGAACGGTTTAGCTGCGAGGGCCCATGGCCAGCGCGCTATGAGGATATGGAGGTCGCTCTCTTGGGGGCTCATCAGGTCCGGAACGCGGCCATTGCTATCGGCCTTATTGAAGTTCTTAAGAGCAGGGGTCTGGATATTTCCCTGGACGCGGTGCGTGTGGGTTTGAAGGCGGTGTCCTGGCCCGGGAGGCTCGAGGTGGTGGAAACCAAACCTTTTGTCGTTCTGGATGGGGCGCAGAATGTCGATTCGGCGCAGGCCCTTGTGCAGGCGGTCAAAGATCATTTCTGTTACCGAAGGCTTATCCTTATTCTGGGCATGTCTCAAGACAAGGACTTGGTGGGGGTGGGAAAAACCCTTGCGCCGCTTGCTGATGAAGTCATCTTCACCGAGTCAGGTCATCCCCGCGCGGCGAGCGCCGATTTTCTAAAGGGGGTGATGGGCGGCTTTTTTAAGTCAGGGCGCACCGTGTCCAATTGTGAAGAGGCCCTGGAGGCCGCCCGGCGGGCGGCGGATCCCGAGGATTTTATTTTGGTCACGGGCTCCCTCTATTTGATCGGGCGTATCCGGAAGCTATTAAAGCCCGCCGAGGAATTGGAAGATGTCTCTCTTAGCAGATGATTGGGACACCATCGTCGCGGTTGCGACGGCAAAGGGCGAAGCCCCGATTGCCGTCGTGCGCATGAGCGGTCGGGAGGCCATCGCGATTGCGGATCAGGTCTTCCGCGCACGCTCCGTGAAAAGGCTGGCGCAGGCGCCTTCCGCTACGGTGCACTATGGCCGTATCGTGGAAGAGAACGGCGCGCCGGGGGGCGGGGTCCTGGATGAGGTGCTCGTGACCGTGTTCCGGGCTCCGCGAAGTTACACGCGGGAGGACATGGTCGAGGTTTCCTGTCACGGCGGGCCCTTTGTCCAGGAGCGGATCGCGCGGCTCCTTCAGCGCCGGGGCGCGCGGCCGTCAGCGCCGGGCGAATTTACCAAGCGAGCCTTTTTAAACGGCCGGATGGACCTTGCCCAGGCCGAGGCGGTCCTGGATTTAATCCGCGCCCGCGGCGACGCGGCCCTCAAAAATGCGGCCGAGCAGCTCGAGGGGTCGCTCTCGCGCACGATCCAAAATTTAAGATCCGAGCTTTTGGATCTATTGGCCCATTTGGAGGTGGCCGTCGATTTTCCCGATGAGGAGGTGGAGATCCTGGACCGGGGGGCGATGCTGGAACGGCTTACCTCCCTGGGTGTTCAGATAGAAAGTCTGTTGCGCGGGGCTTCCATGGGGAGGTTTCTAAGGGAGGGTATCCGGACGGTCATCGCGGGGCGGCCCAATGTGGGGAAATCATCCCTTTTAAACCGCCTGGTCGGGGTCGATCGCGCCATCGTGACCGACGTCCCCGGCACGACACGGGATGCGATCGAGGAGGAGGTGGAGCTTAATGGAATGCGCTTCCGGCTCGTGGACACGGCAGGTTACACGGAAACCGAGGATCGCGTCGAGCGCATCGGGGTGGCGCGAGCGAGACAGTGGATCTTAAATTCGGATTTGACCATTTTTGTGGTGGACGGAAGCGAGCCTCTTCAAGAAGAAGACCGCCGGGTGGCGGAGCTTCTTTCCCCGGGACGCGTCATACCGGTCATCAACAAGTGTGATTTAGGAACCGTGGTTTCTCGAGGCGAGCTGAAGGCCCTCCTGGGCGGGGCGCCGGAGGTCAAGGTATCCGCCCGTGAGGGGACGGGCATGGGCGAGCTCGAGCAGGCGCTTGTCCAGAAGGCGGCACGCGAAGGCCCCGAGGCCCCGGAAGGCTCCTGGGTGACCAATCTCCGTCACCGCGATTGTCTGGAGCGCAGCCAAGCAGCGCTTAAGCAAAGTCTCAAGACCCTGGGCGCGCATGAGCCCCCGGAGTTCGTCTCGGCGGATGTCCGGGAAGCGCTGGAGGCCTTGGGTGAGATCGTGGGCGAGGTCACGACGGACGATCTCCTGGACCAAATATTTTCCCAGTTCTGTATCGGCAAGTAGCTAAATGACCGAGCTCGTCCGGCTGGCGAGGGATTTTGGCTTTGCAGATGAATCCCTGGTGTCGTATGGCCCGGACCGCATCAAGGTTTTTTTTGATCTTACGGCCGCCCCGGCGGGGGACGGCAGGCTCTTTGTCATTGCGGGCATGACCCCTCCCCGCGAAGGGGTTGGAAAGTCGAGCGTCGCCCTGGCCTTGACGGATGCCCTCAACCGGCGCGGGACGCGCGCGCTTGCGTCCATGAGGCATCTCTCATTAGGCGAGGCCGTTGGGAAGGGGCCGGGAAAAGGGTACCTGCCGCGCATAGAGCCTGAAGAGGTCTTTCGCTTCGCGGTAAACCAGGACTCGGGCCTGGTGGCCTCGTGCCAGAACCTTTTCGCAGCGCTCGCAGATCAGGCGCTAAAGACGGGCGCCTTCGCTCTGGATCCACAGAGGGTTTTCGTGAAGCGCTGCCACGACCTCTGCGACGACACCCTTCGCCGCGCAGGTTTTGTGCTGGCCGGATCGAGCGAGCTGATGGCCATACTGGCCCTGGTGACGGATCCCGATGAGGTTGAGTCCCGCGTGGGCCAGATGATCGTGGGGTGCAACACCGCAGGGGGTGCGGTCCGCGTCCGTGACTTTGGCGCCGGGCAGGCGGCCGCGCGTATCTTAAAGTGCGCGGCGCGTCCCGATCTTATGCGCACGTCGGGCGGTTCGCCCTGTCTGGTGCATACGGCCAGTTTCGCGCATACCTCCCTGGGCTCATCCTCAATCACCGCCGACCGGATGGCCCTGGCGCACGGGGCCGTCTGCGTGACCGAGACCGGATACGGGTCAGAGCTCGGCCTGGAAAAGTTTTTCGACATCAAGGTTCGTGCCTGGGGGCGCTTTCCCGAGCGGGTTATCCTGGTGGTCTCGGTGAGCGCCATTCGCGCCCAGGGCGACGGGGAAGAGCTGGATTCAGGAATGGCCAATCTCGGCGCGCATGTGGAAAACGTAAGGAAATTCGGCTATGAGCCTGTTGTCGTGGTGAACCGCTTTGAATCTGATTCCGCAAAAGATCTGGAGGCATTGGCCTCCGGGATCCGTGCGTTAGGATTCCTTTCCTTTACTGTCTCCCTCGGTGAGAAGGGGCATCCGGGAATGGACGAACTTGCAGAGGCCCTTTTTGTAAGAAAAGACGCTTGCTCGTTCACCCTCGGCTATAAACTGGCCGCGCCTCTTCAAGAGAAGGTGGAGTCGGTCGCCCGCACGTTTTTTGGAGCGGAAGGCGTGGAATTTTCGAATGAGGCTCTTGAGGAGATGGAAAACTTACGTAACGAGGGATATGACCGTTTTCCCGTCATGTTCGTCAAAACGCCCTTTTCCCTTGGCCATGCATCTTCGCTCAAGGGGCGTCCGAAGGGGTACATGTTACCGGTCAAGGATATTTCGTATTGGGCCGGGGCAGGTGTTGTGCGCGCTGATTGCGGAGGGGTGCCGCTCATGCCGTCCTTCAAAACGGGCCCGGAAGTGATCAACCTGACATGATCGTTGAAAAATCAGTCCAGCGTTTTATAAAGGAGCTTGCAAGTCCCAGCCCCGTGCCTGGAGGCGGCAACGTCTCCTGTGTAGTGGCGGCACAAGCTGCGGGGCTCGTTTCGATGGCTTGCCTCATTTCGGCGAGGCGTGAGGAGGCGCTGCGGAAGAGGACGGCCCTCAAGGAGCTTGCGGCGTCGGCGGACGTGCTTATCGATCTGGGATTAAGCCTTGCCGAGCTGGACGCAGAGGTCTTCACGCGGCTCATCCAGATTTTTAAAACGCGCTTTCGCAGCTCCGCCGAGAGAAGGCGCAGTCTAAGGGAGGCGCTCTCGTTTTGCGCGGCCGCATGTCTCGACCTTTTGCTGCTCGCACGTGAGGGGGCCCTTTTGAGCGCGCGAGCCAGCCGGCTCGCCGGGCATGAGATGCTGTCGGAGATCCACACCGCCGTCTTTTTATGGGATGCTGCGTTTGAAGGCGCCCGGATCAATACCCGCGCGAATCTCGCGTGGCTTAAGGAGCGCGAGGTTGAGCGGCGGGTCCGCGGCTTCGTTGAGAAGGTATCCGTATCTTACAGGAAACAGAGGGCCATGACGCTCAAGGCATTGCGCGCGCGGGGTGCGCGTATATGAAGACTGGAAAACTTTTGACCGGCAAGGACCTGGCCGTCAAGATGCAGGTGCCATTGGGGCAAGAAGTATGCAGACTCACCAGGCGTTTCGGGCGCCGGCCGACCTTGGCGGTCATCCGGATCGGTGGGAGGAACCATGCCCAGGCCGCCTATTTGAGAAGCCAGGAGCGGCTCGCGTCCCTTTTAAATATCGGATACCGGCTCATCACGCTCCCCGCGAGGACAAATGAGGCCCGGCTCCTCCGGGTGATTCAGCGTCTTAACCGTGATGCCGCGGTGTCGGCCATCCTGGTTCTCATGCCGGTCCCCCGGCACATAGACGTCAAGCACATCATGCATCACATCCTGCCCGCCAAAGATGCTGAGGGCCTGCATTCTGAAAACCTGGGCCGGCTTGTTATGGAGCGCGATCACGTGGTCCCGCCCACGCCGGGGGCGATCATGACGCTTCTAAAAAGCTCCCGCGTCAATCTTGCGGGAAGGGAAGCGGTGGTGGTGGGCCATAGTCAGGTGGTGGGAAGGCCCCTGGCCCTTATGCTCTTGAGGGAGCTCGCGACCACGACCGTCTGTCACATCGCGACCTCCCGGCGCGGGCACCTCAAGAAACATGTTGAGAAGGCTGAAGTACTGATCGTTGCGGTGGGCAAGGCGGGTCTTATTCCGGGGCGTTGGATTCGAAGAGGGGCCATCGTAGTGGACGTGGGGCTCAACCGCAAGGGGGGAAGGCTCGCGGGAGATGTTGACTTTGAAGGCGCGCGGAGGCGCGCGAGCCTCATCACCCCTGTTCCCGGAGGGGTGGGCCCGCTCACGGTGACCATCTTAATGAAAAATGTCGTGGAGTGCTTTAAGTGGCAGCATGGAGTGGGGAGGCATAGGATATAAACGCACGGGGTCAGGTCTTGCATTATAAGATTTCCGTGCCTGATCTGTGCATTTGAATACCAAAATGTGATAATGCAAGACCTGACCCCGATGACGAGGGCATCATGACTCTTAAAGAGAAACTTAAGCAGGGCAAGTTCGTTGTCACGGCAGAGCTCAACCCCCCCAAGGGGACTGACCTCACGCAGCTTTATCAAGGCGTGGACCTTTTAAAGGGCAAGGTAGACGCCTGCAATATTACGGATGGGACGGGGGCGCTTATGAAGGCCGCGCCTGTCCCCATTGCCTCCCTGGTTAAGGAGCGGGGGATTGAACCTATCCTCCAGCTTACGTGCAGGGACCGCAACCGCATGGCGCTTCAGTCGGAGCTTTTGGGGGCCTGGTGCTTAGGCGTCCGGAACATGCTGGCCCTGGGCGGGGATCCCATTCAGATCGGGGATCACCCGGAGGCCAAGCCGGTGTATGATCTGGACACCCTGGGACTTATCAAGGCGGCCAAGACGCTTTCACAGGGCAAGGATCTGGCGGGGAAGGAGCTCACCGGCTCGCCTGATTTCTTTGTAGCGGCAGCCGCCAATCCAGGTGCGGATGATCTCGATAGCGAGATGAGTAAGACGAAGGCCAAGATAGACGCCGGCGCGGATTTTTTCCAGACCCAGGCGGTGTTTGAGCAAGCCGTGTTCGACCGCTGGTGGACGAAGGTCAAGGGGATAGGAAAACCTATGATCCTGGGGGTCATCCTCGTGAAGTCTGTCAAGATGGCTCAATATATGAATAAGCACATCCCCGGAGTTCATATTCCCGACCCGCTGATGAAAAAGCTGGACGAAGCCCCTGATAAGGCCGAGGCCTGTGTCGAGATCGCCTCGAGCCTCATTCGTATGGTTAAGGGTGCCGTTCAAGGCGTCCACATCATGGCAATCGGCTGGGAAGACAAGATCCCCGCGGTGCTTAAAAGGTGCGGCCTTGGATAAAAGTCTCCGCCACGGCTTCCGCCCGCGCGGGGCTGTGACAGGCGTGGGCAGTGTGGCGTGGACGGAGCCCGAGCGCGCCCTCGAGGTAATCCTGCGTTATTGCCCTGAAGTCCCTTACTGGCCGCAGCTTCCCTTAAGGGCCCAGTCGGAGGGTATGATTGAGCAGGCCTTGAGCGGAGCTGAATTGAGCGCCGAGAGTGCCGCTGGATTTTTCTATTGCATGGAGCGGCTCAAGGCGGGCCCGCCCGCCTTTCGTTATTTCAAGGGCCAGATCACGGGGCCGTGGACGCTGGCGTTTCAAACAAAGAAAAGTCCGGAGGCCGTGGTGGATAGCGTCCGCGCGAAGGCCCTGCAGCAGGCGCGGGAAATTAAGAGCCGCTCCTTAGTGCCCATCATCTTTTTGGATGAGCCCTGCTTGGTCCTTTTGGAAAAGCCCGCATTTCAGACCGAGAGAGAGAATCTCGCTCCACTCCTTAAGCATCTTATCGATGAACTGAAGGAGGAGGGGGCCCTGGTGGGAGTGCACCACTGCGCCGATGGCGCGTGGGACCTCATGCTCGAGTGCGGGGCTGATATAGTCCATTTTGACGCCTTTCATTTTATGGATTCGTTTCTTGAGTCACTGGAGGCCTTGCGCGGTTTTTTTCAGAATGGGGGGTGTGTCGCATGGGGGATTGTGCCGACGAGAGGCGAGCTCAGGCGGCTCAAAGCGGCAGAACTAGTTGAACGGATCCAAATGGCATTTCGAAAGCTGGCTGAAGTTGGCCAGGAACCCCCGGCCATTTTTGAGCGTTCCCTGGTCAGCCCGGCTTGCGGTCTTGCAGGTCTCGCCCAGGCGGACAATGTATGGGTTTTTGAAATCTGTCAGGCGGTATCGAGGCTCTTAAAGAAGCAGTTTAGTATAAAGGAGAAATTTTGAATGAAAACGACCGTAGTGGGAGGGTATCCCAAGATTCTCGAGGATCAGCTCCTCCGCAAGACCCTTTGGGAGATTGATCGCGAGGGCGGTAAGGCCAATGGAAAGCTGGAAGAGGCGGTTCAAAAAGTCACGCGCTCCGCGATCCGCGAACAGGAGGAGGCGGGGCTTGACATTGTTTCCGACGGGGCCATCCGCTGGGAAGATGAAATTACGGCTTCCCTAAGGGGAATGGAAGGCATGGAGTTTACGGGACTCATCCGTTACTTTGACACGAACGTCCTCTACCGCCAGCCGGTCGTGACGCGTCCCGTAAAGCTCAAAATACCGGCCCTTGCGGCCGATTACTCCTTCGCGGTGAAAAACGCGAAGAGGCCGGTAAAGGCTATTATGACAGGGCCCTTCACGATCGCGAAGGCCTCGCGGGATGAATATTACCAAAACGGGGAAAAGTTTGTTTTGGCCTTCGCGGAGGCCCTTCGGGGGGAGCGCGAGGCCCTCGAGCGGGCCGGGGCCAAAAAGATCCAGATAAATGAGCCATTCCTCTTAAGCGCCCCAGAAGAGTTTGAGCTTTTCCGCAAGGGGTTCCGGACCCTGGCCGAAGGGGCCAGGGCGGAGCTTGAGCTTTTCTTTTCCTTCGGCGATTTTTCGAAGGTGTTCCCCAAGATCATGGACGTGTGCGTCTGGCGCGTGGGGTTTGACTTAGGCACGGCGCGAAATCCCGAGCGCATCCTCAAAGACAAGGTCTGGAAAGGCAGAAAGCTCCTGGCCGGGGTCATAGATGCCCGCAACACGCGCCTTGAGACAAAGGAGGAGCTTCACGGAAGGCTCAAGGCGGCCTTGGCTTGCGTCGCGTCCCAAGACCTCGAGGTCGCGCCCAGCGCAAACCTGGAATTTCTGCCCCTCGACCGCTGCCGCGCGAAACTGAAGAACTTGGTAAAACTGACTCGTGATTTTAAGGAGGTTGTTTAAATGAGGCCCGTTTCAGAATGTCTTCCCACCACTTCGGTCGGAAGTTTCCCCAAGCCGGAGGAACTTAAAACGGCGCGCACGCGCTTCACGCGCGGCCAGATTAAAAAAGACGAACTCACGCGGCTCGAGAAAAAGGCCACCGAGTTCTGGATCCGCAAGCAGGAGGAGCTCGATATTGACCTTGTGGTCGATGGCGAGATGTACCGCGGCGACATGGCGACTTACTTCGCTGAAAACGTGGGCGGGTGTGAAATATCCGGCCTCGTCCGCTCTTACGGCAACCGCTACTACAAAAAGCCCATAGTTACGGGTCCCCTTAAGTTTAAGGGGGCGATCACGGTGGAGTGGTTTAAGTTCGCTCAAGGGTTGACCGACCGGCCCGTCATCGGGATGTTTACCGGGCCCTACACCATGATGGACTGGTCGTTTATCGAGTATTACAAGACGCGGGAGGAAGCGGCCATGGCCTGGGCTGAAGTGTTGCACGAAGAGGCCGCGGCGCTCGAGCGGGCCGGGGCCCAGTACATCCAGATTGATGAGCCGGCCGTGAGCGTGCGGCCCGAAGAGATGGACCTCGCCGTCCGCGCCATGGAGGTGGTGGTGGAAGGCCTCAAGGCCAAGACCATCACGCACATCTGTTACGGGGCTTTTGAAAAGATCTACCCAAAGGTCCTCGAAATCCCGGTGGACCGGATTGACCTCGAGATGTCCAACTCGGGCCTGGATCTTTTGGAGCACATGAAGAGAAATCCGTTCACGAAGGAGCTCGGCCTCGGCGTGGTAGACGTCCATTCCCACAAGCTGGAGTCCAAGGATGAGGTCAAGAAACGCATCCGTGATGTGATGAAGTATGTCCCGGCGGAGCGCCTCTGGGTGGATCCGGATTGCGGATTAAAGACGCGCACGGTGGACGAGGCAATTGAAAAGATGCGTGTAGTGTCGGAGGCAGCGAGAGAGGTCCGCAAGGAGCTCAAGGTAAAAGGAAAGGTATGCCGAAGCTAGCAGCCTCCGACTTTAAGCGCAAGAAGGCCCAAAAAGAGCGCATCATCGTGCTCACGGCCTACGACTATTTCTGCGCCCGCCTCATTCAGAAGGCGGGGCTGGATGCCATCCTCGTGGGGGATTCTTTGGCAATGGTGGCCTTGGGGTACGAAAATACCCTTCCGGTCACCATGGATGAAATGGTCCACCACTCGAAGGCCGTCCGGCGCGGGGCGCCGGATATGTTTATGATCGGCGATCTCCCCTATGAGGCCCTGCGCGGCTCACCCGGAGAGGCTTTGGAGGCCGCCGAGCGCTTTCTGGAAGAAGGCGGGTGCGACGCGGTTAAAGTCGAGGGCGCTTACCCCGAAGCCCTCGAGGCCGTCCGCCTGATGCGTAGGAAAAAGATCGAGGTCATGGGACATTTGGGTCTTTTACCTCAAGTTCTTTTAAAAGATGGGAAACCCCTCAAGGCGCAGGGGAGGGATCCAAACTCAGCCCGGCGCATCTTGGATGAAGCACGAAAGCTCGCTGGTCTTGAAATCTTTAGCCTTGTCCTCGAGTGCATCCCGGCGGACCTGGCGGCCGAATTGTCCCGGGAGCATCCCTTCCCAACCATCGGTATCGGCGCCGGGCCTCACACCGACGGCCAAATTCTTGTCACCGACGATATCCTGGGCCGCTATGACCGCCTGAAGCCAAAGCACGTCAAACAGTACTTAAACTCTATAGAGCTCAGCCTGGAGGCCATCTCCAAGTTCAAACAGGAAGTCCAGGCAGGTTCCTTCCCCACCCAAGCGCACTCCTTCTAAGAAACTTTATATAAGTTCCTCGCATTGACTAACTTTATAAAGTCAGGATGGGGAAAAGAGCTTTACAATTTGTATCAAATGTGGTACTATTTGTTGTAGAAGTGCTACAGATAAAAGAAAGGAGATTGCATGCCTCCATCTCAACCCAGATTAACCGCCGTAGTGGAAAAACCGCTCTATGAGGTTGTTGAGAACTTGGCTAAGCGAGACCACATGAGTCTCTCCCAGAAGGTGAGGGACCTCTTGTTAGGGGCCCTTGAGCTCATTGAGGATGCCTCCCTTGAGGCCCTTGTTGAGGAGCGAAGAAAGGTTTCCAAAAAGGGTTATTCGCTGGCCGAAACCAAGCGCCGCTTTCGGGTTGCGTGACCTGTCTTGAAGTACGACGTTGAAATCCGGGAAGTGGTTTGGGATGACCTCGAGGAGGTCCCTCTGAACTTGCGGGCCCGGATCCTTCGGGCGCTTGAAAGGCGGCTGGCCGTCGCTCCCTCCAACTACGGCGTCAGATTGAGCCAGTCGCTCGCTGGTCTTTGGAAAATCCGTGTCGGCGATTACCGGGTGGTCTACGAGATCAAAGGTACTCACGTCACAGTCTGGGCGATTCGCAATCGCAGGGATGTCTACCCTCGAGTTCAGCAACGCTGGCTTAGACCGTAACCTCTCACTCCGTCCCATCCGGCACAAACACGATGTCCGACTGGCCGGATATGGCCCAGATGTCGGTGCGGGTAAATTTCGCTCGTGTAAGCAATCCACCCTGTTATTATTGACAGATATACGTATATCTGTTATAATGTATAAGAAGAGGTGATTTCATGTACAGGACAGAAATGTATCTGCGGCAAGATCAGCTTGACGCCTTGCAGAACCTAGCCTTTTTAAGGACGAAAAAAGGAAGGAAGCGGGTGGCGATGTCGGAGATCGTCCGAGAGGCGATCGACCTTTGGCTGAAACAACAGCCCAGCGCGACAAAGGCTTACAAGCTGATCGAGCGCGCACTCGGCACAGCTATAGCGAGCGAGTCGGCCCTTAAAAAGGACTGGCTGCGAAAAGAAGAGGATGAGGCTTGGCGCGATTTATAAAGGGGGATGTAGTTGTTCTGCCTTTCCCTTTTTCAGATCTTACACAGGCAAAAAGGCGTCCCGCCCTGGTCGTAGCAGATGCTGGGGGAGAGGATGTCATCCTCTGCCAGATCACGAGCCAACCGGTAAAAGATCGGGACGCGCTAGGGATCGATCACGAGGATTTTGAAACCGGAACGCTCAAGCTCAAGAGTAACATCCGGCCGAATCGCATCTTCACTGCCGATCAAAGCATCATTCTTTACAAGGCTGGCAGTCTGAAGGCCAAAAAAATCGGCGAAGTCATCGAGAAGATCATCCAAATCTTAGAAAGGTAAATGAACAAAAAGACCGCTGCTCGAGCTTTGAGCAGCGGTCTTTTGATGTCTAGGGATATGGCTAATAAATCCCAGCTAATTCCCATCCGGCACAAACACGATATCCGCCTGGCCGAACATGGCCCAGATGTCGGTGCGCATGGGGATGGTGCTCACGTCTGTCCCATCGTACTGGCTGGACCACTCGATGGAGTCTTTGATCTCAATGTCTCCGAACGTCCTGGGCAGTGTCCCTTGGCCATACCAAAAGAAGCGCTCTGACCCACCGGAGCCATTGATGTTGACGACGACCGTATAGGTCCTTCCGGCCTGAAGAGCAACTGGTGTGATTTGGGTATAGCCCCAGTCATTGCAGGCCGAAACCAAAGTCTCCGCCAGCATCTCGCCAGGCCAGCCATCCCCGCGGTCATTGAATATCCTGGCTTTTTTGTTTCCGCAGAAGAAACCTCCTAGGTGAGTTACGACTCCATTCTTTTTGGGCGTGAAGCGATAACCCATCCAGTAGGGATAGCCGTGATGGGTGCCCAGCTCGCCAAAGGCATTGGTTTTCCAGGGGATCTGGACAGATTGAAACGTGACATCAACCTGACCATAAATGTAGTTGGTGAGGTTAATTGTGGGCCGCGCGTTGGGGTCGTTACCTGTGTAAGCATGGGTAGCGCCATCGATGCGAATGTCTTCATACGTCTGGGGAAGGGGAGGGTTAAGTGATTGGTATGCCCCTCCGGAGCCAGCGAGATAGACAGCCACCGTGTATTGAACCCCTTTTTTGACGGGTAAGGGTCTAATGACAGTCCTGGCCCAGTTGTAGTTCATTGACGTGACATCCGCTGAAGCAAGCAAGGCTCCTGTACCTTTGTTAAAAAGCTTCACTTTCTTCGTGCCGTTGAATCGCCCTCCCAGGTGTGAGATCAAGCCATCGACCTGCGGGGTGAAGTGGTATCCCATAGCATAGTTCCAGGCGTATCCCGTTCGAAGTATGCCGTTATTATTCGTTTCCCAGGGCGTTTGGCCGGGGACAAATGTGATGTCTACCTCCCCATACATCCGGCCAGGGGTAGTGAAGAAAGGAGGGAGGTTGGGTGTGTTCCACCCCCCGTTATAGGTACCGCTTACGATCGTAATATTACCGAAAGTCTTTGGAAATATGTCCTTGTCGTTGAAGGAATGCATACTGAGTTCAAGCGGATTGTCGGGATAGACTGCCACAATATAACTAGTGCCTGCCTGGACGTCCACCGGGGCAATGTCATTATAACTCCAGGCGTTTGATGCCGTGATTCTGGTGGATGCTAATAATGAACTCTCCAGCCATGCCTGCGTGTATCTGAAGAGTTTTACTGTAGCGGTACCATTAAATAAGCCCCCAAGACGTGTGATCTTTCCAGGAACCTTTGGGACAAAATGATATCCGTAAAAATTTGTCCCGCTCGTTTCAAATGTCCCAGGCTGTCCGAACGCGTTCGTGCTCCATGGCGTTTGAGGAGGGAACTCCATTTCGAAGGGGCCTTGGAACACGTAAACAGCACCTATAGCGTCTGCTGCTACTTGTTCTTGGGGACTCCCAATGATGATTTTATCTTTTGCAACTACTATGGACGCGCCAAAGGAGTCATAGTTCTGAGTGTTGGAACTTTTGTACGTGTGGAGCAGCTCGCCTGTCTCGGTATTGAAACCGTACACTATTCCTCCATACTTTTTACCATCGATGTAAGAAGTAAATGAGTCTCCAATCAGAACTAAGCATGTTCCATAAAATGCCACTGAAGATCCGTAATTCGAGTACGGATGTGCCTGAGGATTGGGAAAAGTGCGTAGGAGTCGACCGGTATTTAGATCGAACAAGTGGACCATATCGGACGAACTGGAAACGGCGCTGATCAATGCCTTTCCGTTCTTTGTTGCGAGCGCAGAACCGAATCGGCCCCATTCTGCGGGTAAAGGATTTTTGAAAGTGCGCTTTAATGTACCGTTGCTGCCGTCAAACAAGTAGACCTCGCCAACGGCACGCCCAACGTCTGAGTCGGCGGCGCAGGGGTTTCCAATAAGTACGTCATTCTCCGAAGTGGCCAGCGCGTAACCAAAACAATCCCCATCTCGTGCCGTCGGACTCTTGAGCGTACGGACGAGTTTTCCTGTTATGCCCGCGACTTCAAAGATTTGAACTGCGCCTTCGAGCGAGAACGCGGATCTGCGATAAGCGTAGGGATCTCCAACAACAATCTGATTGCCGAGGAAGGCTACCGAATAACCGAAGCCGTTGTTATCTATGGAACTATCTAAATTGGACCGAAAAGTGATCGGTTCGTTGAGAGTGCCGGTTCCGGTCCACTCGTCAAATATGACATACCCATTGTCACTAGGCTCTGAATCAAGCTGTGGAACTCCGATGATGAATTTGTTTCCTTTAGTGGCGACATTCGTTTGCCATGAGGAAGAGAGCCCCTTAATGAGACTAAGCACGCTGCCAGTATTGAAGTCGATGAGGTATACTGCGGCGTTGTCCTCACCAAGATAACCACTTGCGGTTGCAACCAAAATATCGTTGTCCAGAAGAGCAAGATGGGAGCCTAAGAAAAAAGTGCCCTCCCCTTGTGGGATCCCAATCCTCATGATCGGTTTGAGCTCTTCCGCATAGCCTGCTGGTGAGAACCAAGGCATCAGAGAGACAAATAATATAGAAATAAGTGGCAAGGTTATTTTATGCATAGGGTTCCTTGTTGAGGCACCTCTTCTAAAAACGGGCACACACAACATTCTCTGCCTAAACAATAAAAACCGTACATCTTTTACGGCATCCGGTCCGGCACAAACACGATGTCTGCCTGATCGAATATGACACAGGGTCTGTGCGCGTTCAAGTTGTGGATCATGATTGCAACAATTGGCTAAACCGGGCCATGTCTTCCGAGTGGACGTGTGTGAGCTCTATCCCGGCCATCATGGAAGCGGCGCCGTTGCCGTTTTCGCGCATCCAGACGGCGTGGGCCGTGGCCTTCACAGGGGGAGCATCCATATGCTCCGGGTCGCGGATCTCAAGCTCCAGGCCCTGGTGAAAATCCAGAATGGGCTTGGGAGAGTCGAGGTAAACCTTAAGCCCGCCCATGCTGATATCGCCCGTCGTGGCAAACGAGAATTCGCTTCCGTTCTCGCGCTTGCGCAGGCGGATGTGGAGCCTCTTCTTGAGCCGGGGATGCTTCCTTCTTTCAGCGGGGTTGGAGCGTGCGGCAAGTATGCGTCTAGTAAGTTCCTGCTTATCCCTTAGCCCGACTCCCGACAGCCCCATGGCCATGGCACCCTGCACGAGGGCGCTCATGACGTCGACCTTGGTGAGCCGGTTTCCGGTTGAAAAGCGCGCGTCAATAATGAGCTTGTCTATAAATTCGACTTGTTCGCGAGTGAGAAGGGCGATGACCCTTCCTCTAACAGCGTGGTCCAGTGGAGCGTTCATGGTTAGGTTCCTTTCTCATGAGTTATGGATAAGTCTCTATAAAGGTGTAACCGAATGAGTATGAATAAAATAACCTGAAAACTATAACCTACAACTGTTAGTCTGTCAAATAAACTGTATGAAGGTTTATACAGAACTTGCTTTCATTTAACAGGTTACAGCAATGAAAAATATTTATGGTGCCTGTGTGCGAATCTGCACATATAGCCTCAATTGACTATATGTATGGCTTATGATATTTTTAACTAACTATGTATTATCCGATCAATCTGGACCTTAAAGGACGGCCAGTATTGGTCGTCGGCGGGGGCAGGGTCGCCGAGCGTAAGGTATTGTCGCTCATTGAGTACGGGGCACGCGTTACTGTTGTGAGCCCGGAGCTGACCCCAAAGCTTTCACGGTTTGCCAAAAGGGGTAGGATCAGGACTTTTAGCCGGCCAGTTCGCGTGAGAGATCTTAAAGGGCAGTTTGTCATCATCTGTGCCACCTCGAATCAAGCTCTCAATGCGCGTATCGGCCGCAGGGCGATTGCGAAAGGCCAGCTCGTCAACGTAGTAGATGCCCCAAGCGTTTCTAACTTCATAGCTCCTTCTGTCGTGCGGAGAGGGGCCCTCGTCATCGCGATTTCGACGGAAGGGCAGGTCCCGGCCCTCTCCAAGAGGCTCCGCAAAGACATTGAAAGGACCATCGGCCCCCGCTATACCGAGATCGTCCGCTTTCTGGCAAGGCTCCGCAAGGGGCTTCAGGATGAGGTCGAGGATATCCGCGTCCGCCGGCAGCTGATGAACCAAATTGTAGACCGCGACTTTCACCTTCTGGCAAACCGCGCCAAGAGGTCCGTTCTCGAAAAAAGGATCAAGCGTCTCATCAGGAAATTCACGAAGGACATCAAAGGATAAGCGAATCTGTATGGGCATAGCGGTCGTCGGACTTAATCACCGGACGGCGCCTGTTGCCGTCCGCGAAAAATTGGCGTTTCCCCACGCAGGCCTGGAGGATGCCTACCGGCGTTTGCGTTCTATCTACGGCATTGAGGAGGCGGTCATCCTCTCGACCTGCAACCGGGTGGAGATTTACGCCCAAAGGTCGGCGGGCCCGCTCGGGGAGGAGTTGGAGGCTTTTCTGGGCTCTTTTCACGGGATCAAGCGGGAGCGCTTTGCCGCGAGCCTTTATCACTATCACGAGATGGATGCTATTCGTCACCTCTTCTCCGTAAGTTCCAGCCTCGATTCCATGGTGATTGGGGAGTCCGAGATCGTGGGCCAGGTCAAACAGGCGTACCGCGTGGCGGATGAGAACGGCATGTGCGGCAAGCAGTTTCATCATATATTTCAGAAATCTTTCCAGGTCTCCAAGAGGGTGCGAACGGAGACGGGCATCAGCCAGGGAGCGGTGAGCGTGAGCTCCATCGCCCTGGACCTGGCGCGGAAGATTTTCGGCAGTGTATGGGGCAAAGAGGTCCTCATTATCGGCACGGGCAAGATGAGCGCGAAGACCGCGCTCCTTCTTAAGCAGGGCGGGGTGGGCCGGGTGATGGTCGTGAGCCGGACGGAAGAAAGGGCCTGCGATTTGGCCCGGGCGATGGGAGGGGTCGCGCTCGCCGCGCAAGACTTGGACCGCGCCCTGGCCCGGGCGGATATCGTCATTGCATCGAGCACGGCGCCGCAGTTTTTGGTGCGCCGGGCGACCTTGGAGGGCATACTTCCGGCGCGGGGATTCAGGCCGCTCCTTTTTGTGGATCTCGGCGTCCCGCGGAATGTGGACCCGGAAGTGGGTCAGATGAGTCAGGTCCTCGTGTATGATATCGATAGCCTCGCCGCGATCTCCGAGGAAAACGCCTGCAGGAGGCAGGCGGATCTACACAGGGGACTTATGCTCGTCGACGAAAAGGCCGGCCAAGTGGCGGGGTGGTTAAACTCGGCGAACGGCCGGGCCGATGGCCCGCAAAGCCTCCGGCCGCGGGCTGAAAGCGTCCCCAGTGCCCAGGCCGCTCTTTAAGATAGGTTCCCGTGCGAGTCTGCTCGCCCGGACCCAGGCGCTCTGGGTTCAAGCAGCGCTTAAAAGAAATTTTCCACGCCTTAAGTTTGAGCTGGTTTTAGTCCGTACGGAAGGCGACAGGAATCTTGCCCCCTTCGATCAGGTGGGGACGAAGGGGATGTTTACCCGCGCGATCGATGAGAAGCTGGTAAGGGGCGCGGTGGATCTGGCCGTGCACAGCCTCAAGGATCTGCCTGCGGAGCTTCCCGAGGGGGTGGTCCTGGCCTGTGTTCCCAGGCGGGAGGATCCGCGCGACGCGCTGGTAAGTCTCGCCGGGGAAGTGGACTCGCTTCGAGGCTTGGCCGCGGGGTCCAGGATCGGGACCTCGAGCCCGAGGAGGGCGGCACAGATCCGGGCCTTAAGACCTGATTGCGCCGTCACCGATGTGCGCGGTAATCTGGATACCCGGCTTAAAAAACTTGAGGCGCGCGAATTTGAATGCCTCGTCGTGGCCCTGGCAGGGCTCATCCGGCTTAAAGTGCGCGATAGGCATGTGGTCCCCATTCCGGCAGATGACATGCTGCCCTGCCCGGGGCAGGGGGCTTTGGGGTTAACGGCGCGCGAGGGTGATTTAGAAGCCCGGGAGCTTGCCGGCAGCATTGAAGATGAGCGCTCACGGCTGGCGGCCGACGCGGAGCGTTCATTTCTAAAGGCCCTTGGGGGGAGCTGCCGCCTGCCCTGCGGGGCGCTGGCCGAGGTAAGCAAGGAGCGAATAAAAATGTCCGGAATTCTTCTCTCTACGGACGGTACGAAGAGCTATAAAGCCTGTGTGGAATCTCAAGCGGCACAGGCAGAAGAGATCGGGGCGCGGCTTAAGGAAGAGCTCCTTAACTTGGGAGCGGGAGATGTGTTGCCACGTGAGACGAAGGCGGTTTAAGAAAGGAAAGGTTTTCCTGGTCGGGGCAGGCCCCGGCGATCCGGGGCTTATTACGGTAAAGGGCCTTGAGCTTTTGCAAAGGGCGGATGCCGTGGTCTATGACGCCCTTGTGGATACCAGCCTTTTAGACCACGCCCGGGCGGGGGCGCGGCGCATTTTTATGGGTAAGCGGATGGGCCAGCCCTCCGCCAAACAGGGCGAGATCCACCGCCTGCTCATTCGCGAAGCGCGCAGGGGCCGCGCGGTCGTGCGGCTTAAGGGCGGGGATCCCTTGCTCTTCGGCCGCGGGGCGGAAGAAGCAAGCGCCCTGCGCCGGGCCCGTGTGCCTTATGAGATCGTCCCCGGCGTCTCGAGCGCCTGGGCGGTCCCCGCATACGCGGGAATTTCCCTCACAGACAGGCGCTTAAGTTCCAGTGTGATGCTCACGACGGCCCACGAGGCGTCTTTCAAGAGAAATTTAACCCCAATGCGTTGGAAACGGCTTGCGAGGGGAGCCGATACCCTCGTCATTTTTATGGGCCTAAGCCGCCTGGCCGACCTGACTCGTCACCTGATGCGGGCCGGTTTAAAGAGCAGCGCGCCTTGCGCATTGCTCTACTGGGGCACCACATCCAGGCAACGGTCTCTTTTTTCAACCCTTGGACGCGTGGCCCAACTGGCCGAGCGACTGCGTTTTAAGGCTCCCTCGCTTCTCATCGTGGGCCGGGTGGCCCGCCAAAGGCGTCTGGGGCGGTGGTGGCATCCGCCCGGGCTAAAAGGCAAAAGGATTTTGGTGACGCGGCCCCGCGGTCAGGCCGGTGCGCTCGCGCGGCTATTAAGGGCGAGGGGGGCGCGCGTCGTTACGGCCGCAACCATCCGCATCGAACCCGCTTCAAGTTACAAGGCGCTGGACCGTGCGATCTACGCGATCAGCCGGTTTGACTGGCTCGTTTTTACCAGCGCAAACGGGGTCGAGGCGTTTTTCCGCCGCTGGAAGAAGGTTCGGCCGGGGCAGAGTCTTCCTGCAAAGCTGCGCGTGGCGGTGATTGGACCCGCGACACGCGCCGCGGCGCGGGGGTACAGACTCAAAGTGCACCTTTCACCCAAGCAGTACGTGGCCGAGGGGCTTTTGCAGGCCTTCCGCGACAAAAGGTTATCTTTAAAGGGAAAACATGTTCTGCTCCCGCGGGCCCGCGACGCCCGGCCGACAATGGTCCAGGGGCTTCGTCGGATGGGGGCAAAGGTGGAAGTGGTCGAGGCCTACCACACCGCGGTGGACCCGCGCGCGGCGCGGGCCCTGCGGGCCGTTTCGGCCAACGGGGGAGTGGATCTCGTCACATTCACGAGTTCCTCCACGGCGGAGAATTTCGTTCGGATACTGGGGCCCGGAAAGGCGCAGAAAATCGCGCAGAGGGCCGTGACTGCAAGCATCGGCCCCGTGACCAGCGAGACCCTGAACCGCTTGGGATTAAACGTGGACATCGAGGCGAATCCCTCGACCGTTCATGGACTTGTTCAGGCAATTGAACGATATTTTAACTAGTTAGGGGTGTGTGGTGAGTGATGTGTGGTGAGGTTGGGAGACGAGGGCTTAATGAAAGTTAAAAGCTATAAAGAATTAGAAGTTTGGAAAAAGGGAATAGAAATAGTGAACATGGTTTACGCGATAGCGAATAGCTTCCCGGACGGTGAGAAGTACGTCCTAGCCGCACAGATGCAGCGAAGCGCTCTGTCGATCCCCTCCAATATTGCTGAAGGATTTGTTCGTCAATATACTAAAGAGTACAAGCAGTTCCTATACATCGCGCGGGGGTCTTGCGCGGAACTTGAAACTCAAAGGATCGTTGCCATGCGGCGCAGTTTTGCACCACATGCTGATCTTGAGGAGTTAGGATCACATCTGGAGCACGAAAGCCGTATGCTGATGCGTCTTATTCAGAGGTTAAATGACCGCGCACTCATCACTCATCACACAGCACTCACGACTGACGCGTAACGCATCATAGGGATAATACGTATGCACTTTCCAAAGTATCGATCACGAAGAATGCGCCGGACGGAAGGCTTAAGAAGGCTCGTACGTGAGACGGAGCTCGGCGTAGAGCACCTGGTCATGCCGCTATTTGTGCGGCAGGGGAGGGGTATCCGCGAAGCCATCCCCTCCCTGGAAGGCCAGTACCATTTTTCTCCCGATACGATCGTGGAAGAGGCCGGAGAGCTGGTGACTTTAGGTATAGGGGCCGTTTGTCTCTTCGGCATCCCTGACCGAAAGGATGAGGAGGCGTCGGGGGCATGGGATGAAAACGGGGTAGTGCAGCAGTCGGTCCGTAAGATTAAGCGCGAGCTCCCGGAGCTGGTCGTCATGGTGGATACCTGCCTCTGCGAATATATGAGTCACGGCCACTGCGGCGTGGTGCGCGGCGGAGAGGTGGACAACGATCTCTCGCTTAAGGTTTTGGCCAAGGTGGCGGTGTCGCAGGCCCGCGCCGGAGCGGATGCCGTGAGCCCCTCTGATATGATGGACGGCCGCGTGGGCGCCATCCGGCAGGCGCTCGACGCTGAGGGCTTCACGCATATCCCCATCGTAAGTTACGCCACCAAGTACGCCTCGTCGTTCTATGCCCCCTTCCGGGAAGCGGCTCAAAGCGCGCCCCAATTTGGAGACCGCAGGGGCTACCAGATGGATCCGGCAAACGGCGATGAGGCCATGCGCGAGATCCGTCAGGATCTCGAGGAGGGCGCGGACG
>JACPQZ010000044.1 GCA_016190205.1 Candidatus Omnitrophota bacterium
GACGAAGAGGACGTCCTCTCCCTCGCGCTTGCGTTAAAGTTTATCGTCTCGCAGGAGGGGAACATGGCAGGCGTGGCGCAGTGAACCTGGGGCCTAACAAGGGGCCTATGATCAGGCTCGGCGCCGCCGTGCTTATCCTGATTTTCATTCTCCTGGGTAATATGAGTAGAACCCGCGGGAAAGCGGCGCCCCCGCGTCCGCCCGAGACGCAGGCTGTGGAAGCGGAGCGGGCAGGGCTGACGAAGCCCATCCCTCCGCCCAGAGAGATCACTCCTGAAATCGAAGCCGTCCTGGCCCGCGTGGGGAGGGTAGACCCCTTTCGCGTTCCGTCGGCGGACGAAGCCAGTCCTATTAAGGTAATCTCTCCCGGCGGGCTCGTGCTTGAGGGAATCATCTTAGACGGCGAGGAGCGCCTGGCGATTGTCAACAACCGGATCGTGGCCGAAGGCGAGATCGTGGCAGGCCGTAAGATTCTTAAGATAGAAGACGAAAAGATACGGGTGGATGACAAGGGAAGCGAGATCATCATCCGGCTTGTGCCGCGGGAGGAAGAGCGGCGGGTTCCTCGGGTACGCCCGGAGCAAGATTAGCGGTGCGCCGCAGTTGGGTGCTTCTACTTTTGGGTCTCTTGGGCGCCGCCGTGTATTCAAACGCCCTGTCAGGTGCCTTCCTCGGCGACGACTCCACCCTGATCGTTCAAAACCCCCTCGTCAAGAACTGGCGGTTCATCCCGCAAATTTTCATATCTTCCTATGAAGGACAGGGCGTGTACTGGAGGCCGCTTGCCATTTTTTCGCACGCGCTCGAGTACCCCGTGTGGGGCCTCAACCCTTTGGGTTACCACCTCACGAATAGTGTCCTCCATGTCGCGAACTCCTTTCTGATTTACCTTCTGGTCAGCCGGCTCTTCGGGCGTCCATCCTGGGCATTCATCACAAGCCTCCTTTTTCTCGTTCATCCCATTCAAACAGAGGAAGTGACCTACATTTCCGGCCGCTGCGGACTCTTGGCCGCATTTTTCATGCTTGCCGGCCTGATCTTGTATGTTGAGTTCCGCAGGGGGCGGGGAAGGGAATATTATTTGGCATCCATCATATTTTTTTTGCTGGGCCTATTGTCGAAGGAGTCGGCGGTCGTGTTTCCTTTGGCAGTTGTTTTCCTTGATGCCGTTTGGTTGAAGGCGCGTGGCGCCGGGCTTCTGCGCCGGATCGCGCCTTTTATGGCGATCCTCGCGGCCTATTTTCTTTGGAGGGGTGTTTTGGGAGTCGCCACAGCGAATCTCTCTGCGGTTCTGCCGGGCCTTTTGCCGCGCCTCGTGACCATGGCCCAGGTGGTGTTTATGTGGTGGGGGCTTTTGGGAGTCCCCGCCGGGCTTGTTTTGGACCGCACCACACCTCTAGCCGCGCCGCTCCGTTTGCTGGACGTCTCTCTCTTTACCCTTTTCCTTTTGCTTGTCGGGGGCAGCATTTATTTCGGCCGCCGCTCGCGCCTCGTGCCCTTTGCCATGTGCTGGTTTTTTATATTTCTGGCCCCTGTACTACAAATCATCCCCGTCACCGTCCAGGGCGCGCTCTTTACGCCGGAACATTTTCTCTATCTCCCCTCCGCCGGATTTTTTCTCCTTCTGGGGTCACATTATCATATCGGGGCTCTCGTCCTTCTGGGGTCAGGTCTTGCATTATCATATCGGGGCTCTCGCGGGCGCAAGATCGCGTGCGGCGCACTCGTCTTCGCCCTCGTGGTTTCATACGCTGCCGTAACAGTAAGACGTAATGTTGACTGGAGGGATCCCCGTACCCTTTATTCCCTCACTGTGCGGCAGTCACCACAGAGCGCCCGGGCGCATGTCCACTTAGGTCTTGCGCAACAGGCGCGCGGTGATTCCGAGGGGGCAGCCCAGAGTTTTCAAGAGGCCCTTCGTCTCAAACCCGATTACGTCCTGGCCCACAATAACCTGGGGATTGCGCTCGTACACATGGGCAAAGATGAGGACGCGCTCGCGGCATTTGGGGAGGCCCTGCGCTGGAATGCAGGGGCCGCCGAACCTCACAATAACATTGGCTACCTGATGAGCAAAAGGGGCGAGTGGGAGCTTGCCCTCAAGTCCTATGAGAACGCCATCCACGCTGAGCCTTATGGCGTGTCCGCACACAATAATCTCGGGACTCTTTTTTTCAAACAGGGCGACGTGGTCAGGGCCGAGGCGGAGTGGGAGCGGGCCGTAACCCTTGATCCCGACTACCTTCCGGCCCGTGAGAATTTGGCCCGTTTGCGGAGCGGGGGAATGTGATGAGGCATTTTGCTCTTATTCTCGCGGGGGGAGCAGGTGAGCGTTTGAGTCCCTTATCCACGCCGGAAAGACCTAAGCAATTCCTCACGTTCTACGGAGGCGCATCGCTCATTCAGCATACGTGGCGCCGGGTCCGGAAGCACTTTGATTCCAGCCAAATTTATGTCGCCACAAATAAGAGATACTCTGCCCTGGTGTTTGAACAGCTCCCAGAGCTTGAGCCGAATCTTGTGATCCTAGAGAGTCAGAAAAAGAATACGGCGCCGTGCATGGCCCTTGTGTCGTGGCTCGTGTTTCAAAGAGACCGCGAATCCGTGCTCTCTGTATTTGCCTCGGATCACTATATCGGAAATGAGGTGCGATTCGCGCAAGCGGTCAGCGAAGGGCGGGAGGGCGCAGGGCGCACGGGCAAGCTCGTGGTGGGCGGAACAAGTCCCACGCGGCCCGCAACGGAATACGGGTACGTCCGACTCAAAACCGGCACCGCGGTACCTGGTACCGCGGTGCCGGGATCGATCGGGCTGTATGGGGTCGAGGCCTTCGTGGAAAAGCCGGATGAAAAAACGGCGGCCCGCTACGTTCGGGAGCGCCGTTATTTGTGGAATTGCGGGCCTTTTTTTTGGAAGACCCGTGTCATGCTGGGCGAGGTCCAAGAGCATCTACCCCGACTTTATAAACAGCTGGAGACTGTGATAGGACAAACGGGCTTACCTTCACAACGTGCCCTAGACCAGTACTTTGATACGGCAGAAGAGAGCTCGATTGATCATGGTGTCTTTGAGAAGTCCCGCAACGTCATGGTGCTCACATGTGACCTTGACTGGAGTGACCTGGGCTCTCTTGAAGTCCTGCGTACCATGGCCGCTGACGGCAAAGTTGATCTTAATAAATTTGCATACCCTTAGCGGGTCCGTGTCTAGCGCGCCGTCTCTGTTATAATATCTTCATCGGGCACCGGAGTTAAAACGCGTAAGAGCTCGGCTGGAGGATTACTCAATGCATGATCAGGCCCCTTATTCAAACTACAGGTTAACAGCACGTCTTGTGCTTGAAAACAAACCGGGGGTATTTGCCTCGGTGGTGTCGCTGCTTGCGGAGGAGAAGGCAAACTTGGGCGCTGTAGACCTTGTGGAGGCCACCCGCGACAAGATGGTGCGCGACATCACGTTCGATGTGTCTAATGAGGAACACGGCAAAAAGGTGCTGGCCCGTTTGGGCGGGCTCGAGCGGATAAAACTCGTCTCGGCATCCGACCGCATCTTCCTGCTGCATTTGGGCGGGAAGATTCAGGTGCAGGGTAAGGTGCCGCTCAAGACGCGTAATCAGCTTTCGATGGCCTATACCCCAGGGGTGGCGCGGGTCTCTCAAGCAATCGCGGAAGAGCCTTCCAAGGCCTACGTCCTTACGGTCAAAAGCAATAGCGTGGCGGTCGTGAGCGACGGTTCCGCTATTTTGGGGATTGGCAACCTGGGCCCTCTGGCAGCTCTCCCTGTCATGGAAGGAAAGGCCATGATCTTCAAGGAGTTTGCCGGGATAGACGCCTGGCCCATTTGTCTAGCCACTCAGGATGTGGAGGAGATTATTCGGACTGTGCAGGTGATTGCCCCTGTCTTTGGCGGCATCAATCTGGAAGACATCAGCGCACCCCGCTGTTTTGAGGTCGAAGAGCGCCTCAAGGAGCTTTTGGATATTCCTGTGATGCACGACGATCAGCACGGGACCGCCGTGGTCACCCTGGCGGCCTTGACCAACGCGCTCAAGCTCGTCAAAAAAGATATTAGAAAAATCCGCGTGGTGGTGAGCGGGATTGGAGCGGCAGGAGTGGCCTGCAGCCGTATCCTGATCGCCGCGGGTGTTGAGAATCTGGTGGCTGCGAACCGCAAAGGGATTGTGCTTACGGCTCAAGGGGCGGGGCTTGCGGCGGCCCGCAGGGATTTCATGTCCTGTATCCACAGGGATAATCCCGTGATGAGCCTCAAGGAGGCGATCAAAGGGGCGGATGTTTTCATCGGGGTTTCTGCAGCAAATCTACTGACGGCGAGCGATCTGGAACAGATGAGCCAGGACCGGATCGTCTTTGCCATGGCCAATCCCGATCCCGAGGTGGAACCTATCAAGGCCCTCAAGGTCTGCCGTGTCTTTGCGACGGGCCGCTCTGATTTTCCGAATCAGATCAATAATGCCCTGGCCTTTCCCGGCATCTTCCGCGGCGCCCTGAACGTCAGGGCGAGCAAAATCAACGAGGCCATGAAGGTGGCCGCGGCCCAGGCCATTGCCGATCTCATTGCGCCGGAGCAGTTGAGCGAAGAATACGTTATTCCCAGCATCTTTGACAAGCGGGTCGTCGACGCGGTGTCTAAGGCCGTGGCGCGCGCCGCCGTCCAAACTGGCGTGGCCCGCAAAAGGTTGCCGGAAGGGGACGAGGCCGAGAGGTAAAGGAGTGGGTCATAGTGATTACATCCCATGAGTGAAGAACTGGATGTTCTGAAAACAGTCACCGGTCGCCTTCAGACGAGTAAGATTCCTTATATGATCACGGGCTCCATCGCGGCTAATTTTTACTCCGTGCCTCGTATGACAAGAGACATCGACGTCGTGGTTGAAATCATGAATGAAGATGTGAATCGCCTGGTATCGCTTTTCGAGAAAGATTTTTACATAGAGCGCGGAGCAGTCGAAGAAGCAATCGCTGTAAGAGGAATGTTTAACATCATTCACAATGCTTATGTGCTCAAGGTTGATTTCATCGTCCGGAAGGACTCGGCCTTTCGGGAGCTCGAATTTGGAAGGCGCCGCAAAATCGAACTTGAGGGCGTGCCCATGTGGATCGTAAGTCCGGAAGATCTCATCCTCTCCAAACTCTTTTGGGCCAAGGAGAGCTCTTCAGAAATGCAGATTAAAGATGTAGAAAACCTACTGCGAATGGTCTCCGACCTTGACGTTTCTTACATTGAGCACTGGGTTTCTTCACTGGGACTTGAAGACATTTATCAGATGGCGAGGCAATGACCGATACACCGCCTGCGATTGCAGCAAAGATGGAAGATATGCTCCGTCAGAAGACCCCCGTCGAGCGACTGTTGATGGGGTGTTCCATGTTTGACCTGTCCAAGAGACTGGTCAAACTTTCGATCTCGCGCATGAATCCCACAGTGGCCCCCGCGCGCCTTCAATGGGAAGTATTCTTGAGGTTTTACGGACATGAGTTTAGTCCCGCCAGCCGTAAAAAGATTCACCGGCATTTTACGCAGCAGGACGCTAAATGTTCGTAAGTGCGGGTGAGAGCCCAGTTGTTTACTTACTCATGCGGGAATGACGTATGCAGCCAGCATCCTTGCCGCAATCCGAACCCGTTCCGTGTAGCCTGACCGAATTCCTGGGCTATTTTCTCTACCTGGGGGCCTGCGGTTTTGGAGGGCCGATTGCGCTGGCTGGCTATATGCAGCAAGATTTGGTCGAAAAGCGCCGATGGATTGCGAAACAAGACTACGTGGACGGTTTAGCTCTGGCGCAATTAGCGCCTGGTCCATTGGCCGCGCAGTTGGCGATGTATCTCGGTTATGTCCGAGCGGGAACCTTCGGAGCCACGGCGGTGTCGGTGGCCTTTATCCTGCCGTCGTTCCTCATGGTGCTAGCCATCTCTTGGCTCTATGTCCGGTATGGTGGCTTACCCTGGATGCAAGCTGTGTTCTACGGTGTTGGAGCGGCGGTCATCGGCATCATCATTCGCTCAGCCTACAAGCTCGTGAATCTGACACTCGGCAAGGACAAGGCGTTATGGGGTATCTGTCTCATTTCAGCCGCGGTTACTGCAGCGACACAGACAGAAATCGCCTGGCTGTTTTTCCTGGCAGGGTTCATCTATCTGGCGCTCAACGTCCCTGTCAGCAAATGGTTGACCGCAACAGCGGCCTCATATGTGGGCTTCCACGGCTTCACTCGTTCGGCTGAGGCGGCTCTGGGAGAGATGGTGCCAGCAACCCATGCCAGGCTCTTAGCGTTTTTTGCGAAGGCAGGGGCGATGGTATTCGGCAGCGGTCTGGCTATCGTACCATTTCTCTACGGCGGAGTCGTCAAAGAATATCACTGGCTTGGGGAGCGACAATTTATGGATGCCGTTGCAGTCGCGATGATCACACCGGGGCCGGTTGTCATTACTGTAGCCTTTATCGGCTATCTTGTCCGTGGGCCAATCGGTGCCTGTCTCGCGGCGCTTGGCGTTTTTCTTCCGGTGTATCTCTTTGTGGTTATCCCAAGCGGTTGGTTCAAACAACATGCCGCTGATAGAAGGCTCAATGCCTTCATCACCGGCGTGACGGCGGCGGCCACCGGAGCGATTATCGGGGCATGTGTTGTGCTGACTCAACGGGCCATTATTGATATTCCGACGGCATTGATTGCACTAGCCACACTCACAGCGCTCGTTAAAGTGAAAAAGGCGCCCGAGCCAGCTATCATCCTTGCCGCGGGAGTCCTTGGGCTGCTCTTATTTCCCGGAGTTGAGTAGTCTATCAAGTTGAGCGTGCCGGGCACCCAGAGGACAGGTCAAGTGGAAAAGGGGCATGATGTGATCATGCAAGACCAGACCCCAATCGTGAAAATCGGGCGGTATAAACCATTTTACGTGTACATGGTCAAATGCAAGGATGGGACGTATTATACGGGCTCGACGAACAACCTCGAGCGCCGTCTCGAATTGCATAATTCCGGGCATGGCGCGAAATACCTGCGAGGCCGGCGCCCCGTTAGACTGGTTTACAAGAAGCGGTACCGGTCACAGAGCCAGGCATTGAAAGCAGAGGTGCGTATTAAGACGTTTACTCACGTGCAGAAGATGGGATTAGCGACATGGGGAAGTTTTTAATTCTTCTTGAACACCTGCGCTTTTATACGTATAATACCGACCAGTTGGTATGTAATGGATCGCAGATGAAACTCTTCGCAAAAGGGAGTTCAACATGAAGGGCGTTCCTTATTTTGTTTCAAGCGGTCAAGAGCCGTTTCGCCCTGAACCCGCGGGCGCCCGCGACCGGACCCTTCGGGATGGGCAGTTGCTCGATGCGTATTCGGAGGCAGTGATTCATGCTACGGAGATGGTGTATCCTTCTGTGATAAAAATTGCTGCCCTGGTGAAGAGTCGCCGCGGGACTACCCGGCTCGGCGGGGGATCAGGATTCATTTTCACGCCCGACGGGTTCATCTTAACGAATAGCCACGTGGTCCATGACGCGGCGGGTGTCGAAGTGAAACTTGGAGACGGGCGGACCTTCCTGGCCGATTTGATCGGGGACGATCCCGAAACCGATTTGGCCGTGCTCCGGATTAACGGCTCTGGGTTTCCCTATTCGTCTCTGGGCGATTCCAAAATTCTCAAGGTCGGCCAGCTTGTGATTGCGATCGGCAACCCGTACGGCTTCCAATGCACGGTGACCGCGGGCGTGATCAGCGCACTCGGCCGTTCGATCCGGTCACAAAACGGCAGGTTGATAGACAATATTATTCAAACGGACGCGGCCTTAAATCCCGGAAATTCCGGCGGGCCTTTAGTTTCATCGCTCGGGGAAGTGATCGGCGTAAATACCGCCATCATTCTGCCGGCACAGGGAATTTGTTTTGCGATTCCGAGCCAGACGGCCAAATATGTTGCCTCCCTTTTGATCAAAGAAGGCAGGATTCGAAGAGCGTTTATCGGCATCGGAGGGCAGAATGTCGAGCTTCCCCAGCAGCTGGTCCGCTCCCATGACCTGGCCGTTTCGAGCGGTATCCTGGTGATTACGGTTGAGCCCGGAAGTCCGGCCGAGCGCGCGGGCTTACGTGAAGGCGATATTCTCGTCGCCTACGATGAGCAGCCTGTCCCCGGCATCGATGAGCTCCACCAGCTCTTGACGGGAAGCCAAATCGGACTTGAGACATCCGTCACCGTCATCCGCCACAGGGAAAAACATAACCTTGTGATCATTCCCCGGGAATCGCCACAATAACGAAGTCAAGCCGGGTCTTTCCCAAAGTCGTTTGCATTGTTTAGATGTGAACTCTGTTACAAATCTATAAGGAGTAGAATATGCGTCGAATCATTGAGGGTGTGGTATCAGGATTTCTCATACTGGGCGTGGGCCTGGCACAAGGGGAAGAGGTGAAGACGGCACAGGTTCCCGTGCCAACAATGGAAGAAGCCATGAGGGTTGCGATGGAAAAGGGGAGTCCGGGCGAGGCCCACAAAGCGCTCGAGCCGCTCGTCGGCAACTGGAGCTACACGGCGACCATGTGGATGGCGCCTGAGGCGGAACCCAAGACCATGTCAGGCACGGCGGCCCATAGTCTCATTTTCGGCGGCCGGTTCCTCAAACAGGAAACGCACGGCGCGATGGAGGGCTTTCCGCCCTTTGAGGGCTTGGGCTTCACGGGCTACGATAATATGCGGAAAGAGTATCAAACTGTATGGATCGACAGCATGAACACCGCGCTCATCACCGCCACGGGTCAGTACGACGCGGCGGCGAAGAAGCTCACCCAGTCAGGCGACTTTAGCTGCCCGGTAACGGGCGAGACGCACCACAAGTTCCGCGACACCTGGACGATCGTCGACGAAAACCAAGCGACCTACGAAAGCTATTCCTGGACTCCAGATGGTAAAGAGTACAAAGGGATGGAGATTCAGTACACGCGCACGCAATAAGCCAACCTGGGGTGCTGCTCTTTGCCGGTATGATATAATTATTCCAGAATCAACAGCGTAGGAGTAAAAACCGTGACCATTCGGGATATTGAGAGGGCAGTAACCAAGTTGCCCCAACAAAAGCTGGTAGCTTTCCGAGCGTGGTTCTACAACTTTGATGCGAAGGCGTGGGATAAGCAGTTCAAAGAGGATAGCTCATCGGGCAAGCTCGACAAGCTTGCCGACCGGGCCATTGATGATTTCAATAATGGCCATTGCAAAGAATTATGAGGCATTTTGCCAGCACCTCTTTTTGGAAACAGTACGACAAGCTGCCTAAAAATCTTCAGAAGATAGCCGATCAGAAGTTCGAGTTGCTGAAAAAGACGCCCCACCATCCCTCACTCCATCTCAAGAAAGTCGGGAGATATTGGTCTGCCAGAGTCAGCATAAAACATCGGGCATTGGCTGTTGAGCACGAAGGCAACCTGGTGTGGTTTTGGATCGGAACGCATGCGGAATATGATGGGTTGTTGAAATAATTTCCAAATGTGCCAGGTTTCGCTTGAGCCCGGCACATTTGTACCAGGTACCGCTCTACGGAACATATCTCGGGTGCGGATGCGTTGCATGTCATCTTGAAAAGGGTAAAATAAAAAAGAGGTCGGCTATGACAACCAAAACAGCAGAAACGAACGCGAAAAAGACGGCAGCCACAGGCACCGTCCGGTTTCACCGGGTGCTCAAGGCGCCGCCGGAGCGCATCTATAAGGCGGTGCTCGACCCGGCGGCGAATTGTAAGTGGCTTTCGCCGTACGGCTACACCTGCACGGTGCACCACATCGACGCCAAAGTCGGTGGCACCTTCAAGATGTCTTTCACGAACTTCTCCACCGGCACAACCCAGGCCTTCGGCGGCAAGTACCTCGAGCTGAAGCCCGGCGAGCGCATCGTCGCAACCGACGCGTTCGACGATCCCAATCTGCCCGGGGAAATTCGGACCACCTACACGTTCACCAAAGTCATGGTCGGCACGGAGGTGAATATCGTGCAGGAAGG
This sequence comes from Candidatus Omnitrophota bacterium, assembly GCA_016190205.1. Taxonomy (GTDB): domain Bacteria; phylum Omnitrophota; class JACPQZ01; order JACPQZ01; family JACPQZ01; genus JACPQZ01. Next base: position 10,005 of record JACPQZ010000044.1, read on the forward strand.
GATCCCCGCGGCGATTCCTCCGGAAGCCTGCTATCTCGGCTGGCAAGAGTCGCTGGAGCAGCTTGCCAAGCTCGTCGAGCCCGAAATTCCCGATCAATAAAAAATAAACCTACTTTTATTGAGTGTGAAAAAACATTTGAATGGGGGTCAGGTCTTGCATTATCACATTCCCTCTGTTAGAATTCCCCCATGTCGCGTCCCCTCCGAGTGGAATTCCCCGGTGCGGTTTATCACGTCACAAGCCGGGGAAACGCCCGCCAGCCGGTCTATCGTGACCCCGCCGACCGGCAGACGTTTCTCGATGTACTCACCCAGGTCGTAGACCGCCATCGCTGGTTGTGTCATGCCTATTGCCTGATGGGCAATCATTATCACCTGCTCATCGAGACCCTGGATGCCAGCCTCGCGGCAGGCATGCGCCAACTCAACGGGGTCTACACCCAGCGTTTCAACCGCCGGCATGAGCGCGTGGGCCACCTGTTTCAGGGACGGTATAAAGCCATACTGGTCGAGAAGGAAGCCCATCTCCTGGAGCTCTGTCGTTACGTGGTGCTCAACCCGGTACGCGCCCATCTGGTCACTGACCCATTGAAATGGACCTGGTCAAGCTTCGGGGCCACGGTCGGGAAAGCGCCAAAGCCCCCGTGGCTTACGACCGATTGGGTCTTGGCCCAGTTTGAAGGGGAAAGGCGCGCCGCTCAACAGCTTTACCACTCGTTCGTTAGGGAGGGTCTCGGGGCGGCATCTCCCTGGGAGAGGCTGCGCGGGCAGATCTACCTGGGCTCCGAGGAGTTCCTAACGGAAGTTAAAAAGGAAGACCGTCTGGATGAGGTGCCTTTTGAGCAGCAGCAGCCCCTGCGTCCGCCCTTAAAAGAACTTTTTTCCGCCCAGGGTGAGCGCACGCAGATCGCACTGAAGGCTTACAGGGACCATCGTTATAAGATGCAGGAGATTGCCCGTCACTTTGGAGTGCATTACACCACGGTAAGCCGGTGGGTGAGGGCCGGGGAAGAGGCGGTGGAGGAAAGTGGAAAAAGGGCCTGATGTGATAATGCAAGACCTGACCCCGAAGGTTTATTTGCAGACTTATGGATGTCAGATGAACAAACTCGACAGCGAGGTCATGCTGGGCCTGTTGGCCAAAGAGGGGTATCGCTGCGTTGGGCGGCCGGAGGAGGCCGACGTTATTCTCTATAATACTTGTTCAGTGAGGGAGCACGCGGAAGACAAGGTCTGGAGCGAGCTGGGTTTCTTGCGAGCCCTCAAAAAAGAGCATCCGGAAAAGATCCTCGGCATCACGGGCTGCATGGCGCAGAACGTGAAGGAGTTGGTTTTTAAACGCGCCCCGCATGTGGATCTCGTGGTGGGAACGGGTGAGGAACATCGCATTGCCGAGCTGATCGAGGGCATCCGGCAGGGAGAGCGACAGACGCTCGCGGTCGAGATTGACCACGGGCGCGCTCCTGACCCCGCCGTGTTTCAGACCACGCAGAGGGGGAGTCAGGTCAAGGCCTGGGTCGAGATCATGGCCGGGTGCGACCAGATGTGCGCCTACTGCGTAGTTCCCTTCACGCGGGGGCGCGAGCGCAGCCGACCGGCGAGGGACATCCTGGACGAGGTGAAGGGGCTCGCCGACCGCGGGTTTAAAGAGGTCACCCTCCTCGGACAGAATGTCAATGCCTACGGGCAGGATTTGGGGGGTGAGGAAGATTTTGCCGAGCTGCTGCATCAGCTCAATCAGCGTTCGGCCATATCCAGGATCAGGTTCCTTACGTCGCATCCCAATAATGCAACGTCCCGGCTCGCCCAGGTCATGGCCGAGGCAGAGCGAGTGTGCGAGCACCTTCATCTCCCCGTTCAGACGGGATCAGACCGGATCTTAAAACTCATGAACCGGGGCTATACCGTGGATGACTACCGCAGTCTGGTGGATGAATTCCGGAGCGCGGTTCCGGGCATCAGCATTACGACGGACTTGATCGTGGGTTTTCCGACAGAAACCGAAGAAGAGTTTGCCATGACCCTTGATCTTGTGCGGGAGCTTGAATTTGACTCCGCCTTCCTTTTTAAATATTCTCCGCGCAAGGGCACGGCGGCTTACTGGATGAGAGATGATGTCGAAGAAGAAATCAAAAAGAGGCGGCACCAGGAGATCCTGGCGCTTGTCCAGGAAATTTCCTTGAGAAAACACCGCGCCCAGGAGGGCAGTGAGGTCGAGATTCTGGTCGAGCGCCATGCGCGCAAAGGTCCGCAGACCTGGGTGGGCCGCGCCCGCGATTTTCGCAAGGTGGTTTTTAGAGGTGAGGGTTCGTACCTGGGTCGGTTCGTGAATGTGCGCATTACCGAGGGGAGGGTAGACCATCTACTTGGTACCCCGCAGTAAAGTCGCTCTTGTTGGGTTTTTCCTCGCGCTCACCTGGCTTGCGCTGGGTGCTCCGGATAAGGCCTTTTCCTACAAAAGCTCCGTCGGCGGACGCGAGGAACGCGCGGAGCGAAAAGAGAAAGGAAGCAAGGGCGCCCGCGCCCTCTACGCGCGCGTGCATCAGGCGTATCTGGCCGGGGATTTTAAACGGGTTGTCGAAGAAGCCAATCTTTATCTGGAGCGCGATGCGCGCGATCGCCGCGCGGATGAGGTGCTCCACCTGCGCGCCTTGGCGCGTCTTTCGAACGGCGAGACCCGTCTCGCGCGCGAGGATCTACTGCACCTAAAGGATTTTTACCCCAAGAGCGGGCGCCGGGACCAGGTCTATCTGGATCTCGGGCAGTGTTATGCGCTGGAGGGAGAGAATGGCCAGGCCATCAATATTTGGAAGCAGGGTTTGCTCGAGCACCCTTCCACTCCCTACCGGGTTCTTTATCTGGACCGCCTCGCCCGCGCGCATGCAACCCGCGGAGAATTTAGCGAGGCCCGCCGCTATTTTGAAGAGGTCACGCGGGTCAATCCGCAGAGCGCCGAGGCGCTTAAGGCGCGCAAGCTCCTTCAGGAGAACGAACTTTATTTTACCGTGCAGGTGGGATCTTTTTCGCAGGCAAACAACGCCAACAAGCTCATCGAGGAGCTCAGGGCGCTCGGTGTAGATCCCGAGCTGTCAACGGTCGCGCGCGGCTCCCGCACGCTCTACCGCGTCCGTGTAGGGCGCTTTGACGCACGGACCGACGCAGAGCGCCTCGCCTCCCGCCTCCGGCGCCAAGGATATTTGACAAAAATATTTCCATAATAGCAAGAAACCAGAAACCAGTAACCAGTTACCAGATAGATACCAGAAACCAGATACCAGGTCCGTACTTCGAACTTCGAACATCGACCTTCGAAGTCCGCAGTTCGAGGTTCGATGTCCGATCGTCTGTTTCGTCTGGTTTCTGGTATCTGGTATCTGGTCTCTTCTGGTTTCTGGAAACTGGTATCTGGTTACTTAGGACATGCTTTCATCCGTCTATTTCTTAATCGGTCCCACTGCCGCCGGCAAAACCGAGGCCGCGCTCTTAATAGCGCCGCGCTTGAATGCGGAAATCATTTCCGCCGATTCCATGCAGGTCTACCGGGGGGCTGACATTGTTACGGCCAAGCCCACTTCCGAGGAAAGATCCCGCGTCCGGCATCACCTTGTGGATATTCTTGAACCCGACGAGGAATGGAATGTGGCTGAATTCCGCGAGAAGGCCCTTGCGGCCATCCGGGACATTCTTAAAAGAGGAAAGAGGCCGCTGGTTGTAGGAGGAAGCGGCCTGTACATCCGAACCCTCATTTACGGAATCTTCAAGGGTCCGGGTAAGGACGACCCGTTGCGCGGACGGCTCCAGTATTCGAGTGCGCGAAAGGGCGGCCAGGAGCTCTGGCAGGAGCTTGCCGCGGTGGATCTCAAGGCCGCTCAAGGAATTGCTGTCCAAGACAGACGGCGCCTCATCCGGGCCCTTGAGGTATATCATAAGACGAGCGTCCCGCTCACGGTTTTAAAGGCCCGGCGTACTGGATTGAGCAGTGCGTATTCCCTTCACGTGACAGGGCTTATGCGTCCCCGCGGAGAGCTATACGAGAGGGCAGAAGCAAGGGTGGAGGAGATGTTCCGCGCGGGACTGGTGGAAGAAGTGCGACTCCTCGTCGAGCGCGGCGTGGGGCTCACCCTCTCGCAGTGCATCGGTCTAAAAGAGGTGCGCGGATTTCTAAACGGCGAGTGGACTCTCGACGAGGCGTGTGAGCGGATGAAGCTCGCCACGCGGCACCTCGTCAAAAAGCAGCTCACCTGGTTCCGCGGGGAGAGCGGTGTTCAGTGGGTGACGGACGACGGAGCTAAACGTTTGGGTTCCGGCAATGAAGCCGCCCGCGCCGTCCTCCAAGGTTGGGGATTTTAAAATCAGTTTATGGAAAAAGCACTCCTGGTATCGGTAGAGATTGGCAGGGACAGTGCCTGGAACATTCGCGAATCCATGAGTGAACTCGAAGAGCTCGTGCGCTCGGCGGGCCTTAAAGTTGTTCGGGAAATGGAGTGCCGCCGTCCCGAACCCACGCCGGCTCTTTACATCGGCAAGGGCAAGGCCCAGGAAATCGGGAGCGAGATGGAGCGCCTAAGAGCGGACGTCGCTATTTTCGGAAACGATCTTTCACCGGCGCAGGTCATGAACCTCGAGGAGCTCATCGGCATGAAGGTCATTGACCGCACTCAGCTTATATTGGACATCTTCGCCCAGCGCGCGCGGTCCAGCGAGGGGAAGATTCAGGTGGAGCTGGCGCAGCTCGAGTATCTCCTGCCCCGGCTTACGGGCCGGGGGGTACTTCTCTCTCGACTGGGGGGCGGCATCGGGACTCGCGGACCGGGGGAGCAGAAACTCGAGGTGGACCGGCGCAGGGTGCGGGACCGTATCGCCCGCCTAAAGCGGGATTTGGCCGGGGTGCGCAAAAGCCGCGCGGTGATGCGGAAGGCGCGCAACAGGAGCCAGATCCCGGTGGTGAGCCTTGTGGGCTACACGAACGCGGGTAAATCCACTCTTCTTAATCGCCTGACGGATGCGCGTGTCTTGGTCAGGGATCAGATGTTCGCGACCCTGGATCCTACCACTCGGCGCCTGGACCTTCCCGGCGGAAGGCACGCGCTCTTGACCGATACCGTGGGGTTCTTGCATGAACTGCCGCATCATCTCGTTGAGGCCTTTAAGGCCACTCTTGAGGAGCTCAACGAGGCCCATCTTTTGGTGGAGGTGTTGGATATAAGCCATCCCTTGCACGTCAAGCAAGCGCGCGCGGTCCGTTCAGTGCTCAAAGAGCTCGGACTGGATCAGAAACCTCTCATCCTGGCCCTTAACAAAATAGACTGCATTCCGGATAAAAACGTGCTGTGGGGTGCCCGATCCCGTTTTAACGATTATGACGCCGTGCAGCCCATTTCTGCCTTGAGCGGAGACGGTTTGGAGGAGCTTGTGCGCCTCATCAATAGCAGGCTCCTAAATAAAAATGCGTTTCCTGCGCGCGTCTCTCCGCGTGTGGTATAATTACTACACCCATATGCTATGGGAGCTATATAGTGCTATACTACAATAAACTGTTTAACCATAGGTAACAAATAATGATACGTCCGCGTTTGCTTAAGATGTACTTTATGATGCACTGGGTTAAGCTGGCAGTAACTTTTGGACTCGTGGGGCTCATCTATCTTGCCGTCTTTGGGCTCATGCAGCTCGAATCATTTTACCGCAATCTCCAGCTTGTACAGATCCCCGTTTGGATCCTCATGGGGGTTGTAAACGCGGTAGTTTTTGTGTTTATGTACTCTATGATGTTGAGGGGGGGGCTCGCCCAGATCAATACCAAAAAGGTCAAGGGCGGCCATATCCGCGTCAAATGGGATGAAGTCATTGGAATCGACGAGGCCAAGGCCGAGGCGTGGGAAATCGTTCAGCTCATCAAGGACCGGACGCGTCTTAAGAAGATCGGGGGCAAGATTATTCGCGGCCTTTTGATGGCCGGCCCCCCGGGCTGCGGCAAGACGTACCTCGCCAAGGCAATTGCTACGGAAGCCGGAATACCCTTTTTGCCGACCTCGGCCTCCGAGTTTAATGAAATTTTCATCGGGGTCGGCTCCAGCAAGGTGCGAAAGCTTTTCAAGCAAGGCCGCAGCCTGGCGCATGGATACGGGGCCTGCATCATCTTTATCGATGAGTTGGACGCGGTGGGGCGCAACCGGACCTTCAACATGTTTGGGACGGGCGAGGCGAACACCACCCAGAACCAGCTCCTCGTGGAGATGGACGGGCTGACTTCCAAGGAAGCGGATGTGATTGTGATCGGCGCCACCAACGCCCCTGAAGAGACCCTGGATTCCGCCTTACTTCGGCCCGGCCGCTTCGACCGCAAGATCTACATCGATCGTCCCAATCAGGAGGGACGGGAACAGCTTTTCCGGCATTACTTAAGCAAGGTGCAGTTTGACAAGTCGCTCGATATCAGCCGTCTCGCCCGCAAAACGGTCATGAAGAGCCCCGCGGAGATTGAAAATACCGTGAAGGAGTCTGCCCTGATCGCTACTCGAAACAACCGGGATATCATCGAGCTTAAAGATATCACCGAGGCCATGGAACGCATAGACCTCGGTCACAAGCGCAAACGCACGATCAGCGACCGGGAGCGGACGATGACCGCCTATCATGAGGCGGGGCATCTCGTGGTGCTCTATCTTCTGCATCCTACGGATGATGTCTTCAAGGCATCCATTATCTCCCGCCGCGAATCCCTGGGAGTGGTCTATCATATGCCGCGCGAGGAGCTCCACGCCCCTGACAGGGAGCACTACCTGGCTAATATTAAAGTGGCCCTTGGGGGCTACATGGGCGAAAAGCTCAAGTTCGGAGTGACGACGGTGGGCGTGAGCGCAGATTTTCAGCAGGCCATGTCGCTGGCCCATGCCATGGTATGGCGCTGGGGCATGGGAGTGAACGGTTATATCGGCGATTATAACGCCATACCCGATGTGCAGCTCTCGGAACGGGTCAAGGAGAAGCTCAACGAGGAAACCCAGCAGATTATTCATGGGTGTGTGAAAGAGGTCGAGTCGCTCCTCAATAAAGAGCGCAGTGTGTGGGAGGAGTGCGCCCAGCAGCTCTTAAAACGCGATGAATTGGAATACGACGAGATTATTGACATCTTTAAAAAATATGGACACCCTGCGCCGGGCGAGGCGCGGCACGGGGCAGCTTCTAAGGAACAGCAGGAAGACCATTCTCCGTAACTTCTTCTTAAGTCTCGCACTTTCGTTACTCGCCGCGGGCTGTGCGCCGACTTACCCAGCTTCCCAACTCACTCACTCGATCGAAAGCCTGTGCCTGAATGAATACCAGGTCAAGGTGCATTCGTGGCTCATGGGGGGCACGGTCGGGGTGGATGTCCCTGTTGAGAAGCTCTTTACACCCGAATACCGCCTGGAGGAAGGGGCTGCGGAGCGGCTGGAAAACACGGTCGAGGGTTTAAGCCGCGTTATCTTAAGCACCGACGCGGAACCCGATTTTCTCTTTGTGCGGGCCCAGGAAAGAGAAGCCGACAGCGAAGGCGGCGAGCTCATCCTCGTGCGCTATATCCAGGATATGAAGAAGGCGTATGCCATGCAGATCGCCCGGAGCGAGTATCAGGAGCGCTCGGTTTTAAGGCGCAGGATCGATCCGGTGGTCGTGGGCACGCGCGCGGTGAACGGACTCATCTCCGAACTCGAAAAGGGGCGGTCGCTCACCGCCCTCAATACGTACCTCACGCGCAATATCGGTCAGTCCCTGTCGCCCCCCTTCTTCCTCAATCTTTTGGAACTCGAACTCAAAGAGACCGTTCAATACGAGGTCCTGGATTTAAAGGGGGTGCGGGTTTCGGGAGATATCGGACTCATCTGGGTCAAACTCGAAGAGCACTATACCCTGAAGCCGGGGGTCCGTGCGGAAGATCTCACGTTTCCGTCCGGGTTTGTGCACGAGTGGCTGTTTGAGGTGGTCGGCAATGTGTATCCCAAGGTCATCCAAAGCGCCGGGGCCGTTACCCTGGTTGGCGAGGGGGGGAACGTGGTTCGAGCGGCCTTTCCCTCCATCTATTCCAAGTGGCAGGATGTAGGCGCCTGGGACCAGCGCCCGTTCCGCGAGGAAATGGATCTCGATGCCTTTGTGTCGGAACAGGCAGGCCGGCGCATGCATAATCTATTCGAGCAGGACCCGGAACTTAAGAAGGAATGGGACGTCAGCTTCGTGCGCTGTGCCTTCGTGAATGAGTACTGGAAGGAGACGTCGAAAGACGAGAGTGTATTTGAGATCGACGTGACAGGAAAACGCTTCGGCGAAGTACCCGCAGGGGGGGCCCAGGATGGCGCCCTGATGCAGACGGTCAAACTGGCCCAGTGGATCCTGGACGGCTACGATTATGACCTTGTGACGTGGATTCGGGTTCACCTTGCGGACGAAAAACCGTACGTCATCTCCCGTTCGGAGATTGAGCACCTCATTCAGTAAATCCCTTGACACCCACCAGAAAATAAGCTATCTTATTTTAGCACTCCAGAATTACGAGTGCTAAGATTGCCCAAACATTATGCATCAACATAAGTTAAAAGAAAGAAGAGAGCAGATTTTGGAGTTCGTCGTTCGTTCTTATATCGAGACGGCGACGCCTGTGGGCTCGACCTCTGTAAGCTCCCGTTTTAATCAAAGGTTTTCTCCTGCCACTGTCCGCAATGACATGGGCGAATTGGAAGAGCTGGGACTTTTACGCCAGCCGCATACCTCCGCGGGCCGCGTCCCCACCGACAAGGGCTACCGCTTTTACGTGGATCATCTGATTGGGGAGGAGGGAGTCCCGCCCCAGGTTCAGATCGATATCGCGCTTGAGATGGAAAGGGGGGTGGGCCAGTTGGAGGAGGTCTTATCTGTTATCCCGCGTCTTTTGTCGCTCATGACGGGGCAGACAGGTTTTATGCTCTTTCCCGGCTGGCAGGAGGACCATCTCAAACAGGTGCAGTGCACCAAGGTGGCTTCCCGCCGCGTGCTGGCAAGCTGGCTCATGGATTCAGGCGAGATCTACAGCCGCCTGCTGGATGTCGGGGAGGACCTGGACAACGATGTGATACAGCATGTGACGGAGTTTTTGAACAACGAGGCGCATGACATGTCGCTCGCGGAGCTCGGCTCCTACCTGGAACGCCAGGTGGAAGAAGCAAACGTCATGCTTTTGAGATTGCGGGAGCTGGCGCGGTCGATTTGGGCGGGGTCCTGTCCCGGTTTTACCCCGGAACGCGTCATATTAGGCGGATACGGGGCACTCCTCGACCAACCGGAGTTTCAAGATGCGGCGAGGATGCGCGCGATCGTACGCGCCTTGGAGGACAAGAGAGAGCTCCTGCGCGTGCTCCGGGAGGATATCGGGCGTGACGGCGTTCGCGTTCACATTGGGGGCGAGGATTTTCAAGACCCCCTGTCGGAACTCAGTCTGGTCTCTGTGAGGTACTCCGTGCGCGGGCGTCCGGTGGGTGTGCTGGGAGTCCTGGGGCCGCGGCGAATGCTCTACCCCCGCGCGATCGGGGCCTGCCGGTATATGGGAAACCTGGTGGGAGGGGTTTTGACGGAGGCGCGCCGTTGAGGGCGGGGACAGGGAGAATGAAAGAAGAGAAAGGAAAGATGAAGGAGGAGGGAAGAGAGAAGAGAGACGAGGGACGAAGGACGAAGGACGTAAACAAGATCGAACTGGACAAGCTCGAGCATGAGCGCCTGCTCGCCAAGGAAAAAGAGGCTGGTGAGTACCTGGATCGTCTCAAGAGGCTCCAGGCCGAATATGAAAACGCGCGCAAGCGGCTCGCGCGTGAGAAGTCAGAGTTTTTGATGTATTCCAATGAGGAACTTTTGGGCCGCATTCTGCCCGTCGTGGATAGTTTTGACAGGGCCCTCGCGCAGTTCAGTTCCGCTGCGGATCGGGTATCGGGTCTGGGGTTCAGGGGATCGGAACTCGAAACCCAGGACCCAAAACCCGAGCCCCAGACGGGCAGTCATCACGGCGGTCCTGCCATTTTAGAAGGCGTGCGCCTCATTCGCAAACAGCTGGAGGACGTCCTCCTGCAAAGCGGCTTGAAGCCCGTGGACACAATCGGCAAGCCGTTCGACGCCCGCCAGCATGAGTCGGTCGCCCAGGTCCCGAGTGATACCGTGCCGGAGCATATCATCCTTGAGGAGGTCCAGCGTGGCTGGTTTCTGTTCGACCGGCTCTTGAGGCCGGCGCTCGTTAAGGTGTCGGCGGGTAGAGGAGGAGCGGGCGCGGATCGGGAAGCGGGAAGCGGGAAGCGGGAAGCGACGAACGAAGGACGAAGCACGAAGAACGGAGAACGAAACTCGTCATCATAACTGAAGGAGAGACTTACATGGGTAAGGTAATCGGAATCGATTTAGGAACCAC